>JBDRIH010000023.1:0-6186 GCA_043816025.1 Candidatus Omnitrophota bacterium | reverse complement strand
ATAAGGAAAGTATTAAAGAAGCTCGTGGAAAATGCATAAAAAAAACCCGTACAGGCCCATAGAAACAGAGGTTCTTGACGTAATAACCGAGACGCCTAACATAAAGACTTTAAGGCTCAAACCGGAAGAACCGATAAGCTTTGTTGCCGGGCAATTTATAGAACTCACGGTCCCGGGAATCGGAGAGGCGCCTTTTACGCCTTCATCAAATCCTATCGTGAAAGATATTATGGAAGTTACCATAATGAAGGTCGGCAAGGTTACCGAAAAGGTCCACGCTCTTAAGAAAAGCGACATCGTGGGATTAAGAGGACCTTATGGAGCGGGATATCCCCTGGACCATTTCAAGGGCAAGGAGGTGCTGGTTCTTGGCGGAGGTGTAGGCCTGGCGCCTCTGAGAAGCTTGATGTACGCGCTGTTCGAGAGGATCGGCGATTTTAAAAAGGTGTATTTCAGGTACGGCGCAAAAACGCCGAAGGATATTATCTTTGAAGATGAAATAAAACAGTGGGCCGGGAGGAAAGATCTGGATTTTAGGCTTACCGTCGATGCCGGGGACGAGAAGTGGAAAGGGCACGTGGGTCTTGTGACGACTATCCTGGACGGGATGGCGATCAACTCTGACAAAGGTATCGCGGTAGTCTGCGGCCCTCCGATAATGATGAAATTCGCCACTTTCAAGTTGCTAGAACTGGGTTTTAAGGAAGAGAATATATATTTATCCATGGAGAAGAACATGTCCTGCGGCATAGGCAAATGCGGCCATTGCAGGGTAGGTACGTATTACGCGTGCAAAGACGGTCCGGTTTTTACTTACGACAAGATAAAGGATTTTCCCGAGATCTGGGATTGACACAGAAGAGACACATAATATGAGTACAAGCGCGGAACAGATCCATCACGGCGGATTAAACGCGGAGCCGACCAAGGGCAACGACAAGAGGCTCTTCATCGATCTCGACGTGTGCGCGTCCGGTGAGTGCAAGGAATGCGTCACCCAATGCAGCTATTTCTATCACCGCCAGACCGCTAATAACGGTATCGTCTCCGCCGTGGAACTTGCGACTTATGCGCTCGTCTGCCGTAAATGCGAAGAGCCGCATTGCGTCAATTCCTGCCCGGTAGAAGCGCTTGAGCAGCAGGAGGACAAGAACAAAGTGCTTGCAAGGCACAACATGCGGTGTATTAGTTGCAGGTCGTGTTCGTACGCATGCCCTTACGGCACTATATACCCGGAGATGTTACCACGGCTGGCCCAGAACTGTGATTTCTGTCTGGATAGAAGAAGAGAAAAGGACGAACCCTTATGCATAACCACCTGTCCTTACGGGGCGTTGAGCCTGAAGGCAGGCGACGTCGAGCTGGACGAGAACACTTTTCTTGTTGGAGATAACCTGATAGTCCATTCCACACACTGGGATAAGGACAAGGCATGATATATATATTTTACCTGTTAGTTTTCGGATTCCTATTAACGGCCGTTATGGGGCTAGTGGCAAGCTGGATCGACAGGAAGGTTACCGCGCGTGTGCAGTACCGTGTGGGGCCGCCCGTGCTTCAGCCGCTTATAGACATAGTGAAACTTTTGGGTAAAGAGACACTTGTCCCGGCGGGCGCTTCAAGGGCGACATTTTTGCTGGCACCGGTTTTCGGCCTCGGAAGCGTGATACTGGTTTCGGCGCTTTTATGGGTAAACGATATAAGGTTAGGCCAGGGGTTTGTGGGGGACATAATAGTGGCGATATATTTACTGGCAATCCCCTCTATAAGTATCATAATCGGCGGCTTTGCTTCGGCGAATCCCCTGGCGAGTATCGGGGCTTCCAGGGAGATGAAGCTGGTCCTTGCTTACGAACTTCCTTTTGTGCTCGCGGTGCTGGTACCCGTCATCAAATCCGGTTATGCTATCAGGATAGGTGACATCCTCGCCTCTCAGGCTCAGAACGGGGTTGTAGCGGGAAGCCTTTCGGGAATACTGGCCTTGGTGGTGACTCTAATGTGCGTGCAGGCGAAATTGGCCCTTGTGCCTTTTGATATCCCCGAGGCGGAGACCGAGATAAGCGGCGGCGCGCTGATCGAATATTCAGGCACGCCACTCGCTCTTTTTCGGCTTATGAAAAACATGTTACTTTTTACGCTGCCCTTCTTTCTGATGATACTTTATATGGGCGGTTTGAGGCTTGACGGCATTCACCTTTTATATGGGGTGCTAAAATATATCGCTCTTGTGGCCCTGATAACGGTTATAAGAAATACCAATCCGCGGGTCAGGATCGACCAGGCCGTGAAGTTTTTCTGGGGACCCATGACGGTCATAGCCGTAATAGCGGTTGTGTTAGCGGTTTTAGGTAAATAATATGAGCATGAAACTAAAGGCATTATTGAAATCTCCGTGGGTGTTTCACCTCTCCACGGGAAGCTGCAACAACTGTGATATCGAGATACTGGACTGTCTTACGCCCAGGTTTGATATCGAGAGGTTCGGTATGCTACTTGTGGGGAACATAAAACACGCCGATGTTCTTTTGATCACGGGTTCATGTAACAGAAAATCCGTCGAGAGGCTAAAGAGATTATACGAACAGGCGCCAAAACCGTGCCTGGTGGTAGCGATAGGCGAATGTTCACTTTCACGTGGTATGTTTATAAACAGTTACAATTGTCCTCTGCCGCTGGATAAGATCATACCGGTTGATGTGTATATCCCCGGATGTCCTCCAAAACCGGAGGCTATCATTGCGGGTGTAGTGAAACTGATCGAGAAAGTAAAGGGAAAGAAATAACCTGACAAATTCATGAAATCTAACCAGGTTAGTCTAACCTGGTTAGATTTCGCTAGATCGCGCAGGTTAGGAGCAGAGAAGATGACCGGAGAAGAAGTATTGAAAAATATCGAGGAAAGGTTCAAGGAAGACATAATCGATTCTTTCGATAAGACCCCGAGCAGGGTGTATATCGAGATAAAAAAAGAATCGCTGGTAAAAGTCGCCAGTTATGTTTTTAAGGATCTGGGTGCCAGATTCAATATTGCTTCTGGGATGGATGCAAGAAGGCATATGGAGATTCTGTACCATTTTACCATTGAGGATATAAATCTTGTGATTTCCTTCAGGGTAAAACTTCCGAAAGATAAACTCCAGATAGATTCACTTGCCCCGCTTTTTGAGGGAGCCAACTGGATAGAGAGAGAGATACACGAACTTTTAGGGATAGATTTTAAGGGGCATCCCGACCTGAGAAGGCTGCTTTTGCCGGACGAGTGGCCGGAGGGTCTTTATCCTTTGAGAGCTGATTACGAAGAATGGGATGAAAAAGCGATAAGAGACAGAGGCGTTTAATGGCGAAGACAATAGTACCTATAGGACCATATCACCCGCTCCAGGAAGAACCTGAGTTTTTTACTCTGACGGTAGAGGGCGAGCGTGTCGTCGATATAGACGTACAGGTCGGATACAATCACAGGGGTATAGAAAAACTCTCCGAGACGAAGACGTTTGACCAGTCTACTTTTCTTGTGGAGAGGATCTGCGGTATATGTTCGACAAGTCATCCCTTTGCCTACACAAGGGCCGTTGAGGATATCATCCCCATGGAAGTCCCGGAGAGGGCCAAGTATATACGGACGATAATCGCCGAAGGCGAAAGGCTGCATTCACATCTTTTATGGCTGGGCCTGGCCGGACACTTTTTGGGATATAACACGGTTTACATGTGGGCGTGGAAGCTCAGGGAAGAGATACTGGATGTTATGGAGATACTCTCCGGCAACAGAAACAACTACGCCATGTTTACGCCGGGCGGGGTAAGACGCGACATAAAACCGGAAGACATACCCGGTGTCATCAAAAAGATGGATTCTATCGTTCCCACCCTGGAGATGCTTAAAAAAGCCGTCATGGACGATCCGGTATTGCACGCCCGGACAAAAGGTGTCGGCGTTCTTACAAAAGAGGAGGCCATAAATTATTGTGCGCTGGGACCGACCGCTCGTGCTTCAGGTGTGGCAAGGGATCTAAGAAAAGATTCCCCGTACGGCGCTTACGATAAGGTTGATTGGGATATGATAGTCACCCAGAACGGGGATGTCTTCGACAAGGTAGTCGTGCGGGTACTTGAGATGTTCGAGTCGCATAAGATAATGAAGACGTGTCTTTTAAATTTACCTCCGGGAGAGATAGACGCCAAGATCAAAAGCATTCCGCCGGGGGAAGGGATAGGTCACATCGAAGCCCCCAGAGGCGAGACTTTCCATTATGTGAAGAGCGACGGCACGAACAGTCCCCAGCGCCACAAAGTAAGGGCGCCAACCTTTATGAACCTTCCCACGTACAAGGCGACCGTTGTGGGCGAGACTATTTCAGACGCGACCATAATCCTGGCGGCTATAGATCCGTGCTATTGCTGCACTGAAAGGATGGCCGTCCGTAATCCCAAAGGGGAAAAGCTTTTTACCGGGGAAGACCTGGTCAGGCTTTCGCAAGAGAAGACTGAGACGCTGAAAAAGAGGATGGGATGTTAAGCGCGCAGCTTTTTAAGATAGATTATTTATCCGGTTTTATCGGGATATTCGTCGGGGTATTTTCCCTTTTGGTCGCCCTTTATTCTATCGGGTTTATGCGCGGCAGGAAGGGGCTTCTAAGGTATTACACATACATACTGCTTACCTTTTTGGCTTCGCTCGGTGTGGTTTTTTCCAATAACCTTATACTGCTTATCGTCTTCTGGGGGTTCCTGGGACTTCTGCTTTATCTTTTGATCGGTTTCGGCGAGAGAGAAAGCACGTCTTACACGGCCAAGAAGACTTTTATAATAGTCGGCGGGACCGACGCTTTCATGGTGCTGGGGCTGGCGATAATCTGGCATATAGCCGGTTCGCTTGAGATGGACAAGATAAGTATCGCGCTGACTTCCAAGAGTGCCGTTCTGGCGTATCTGTGCCTGGCCGCGGGTGCATTCGCCAAGGCCGGGGCGATGCCGTTTCATACCTGGGTCCCCGATGTCGCCGAAGACGCGCCGACCCCCGTGACCGCCTATTTGCCGGCGTCTCTGGATAAGCTTCTGGGAATATATTTTCTTGCCAGGATTTCCCTGGATATGTTCCGGATGGATACGGGTATGAACATTTTTCTAATGGTGGTAGGCAGCTTCACCATAGTGGCCGCGGTCATGATGGCGCTTATACAGCATGACATGAAAAGGCTCCTGGGGTACCACGCGGTAAGCCAGGTCGGATACATGGTGCTCGGTATCGGTACGGGCAACCCCATAGGTATCGCGGGGGGCCTCTTCCACATGCTGAACCACGCTATATATAAATCATGCCTTTTTCTTTCGGGTGGCGCGGTGGAAAAGAAAGCGGGAACGACTAATCTGGATAGATTGGGAGGGTTTGCCCGCATGATGCCGGTCACTTTTGTTACATTTTTAATAGCGGCGTTCTCCATATCCGGAGTACCTCCCTTTAACGGGTTCGCTTCAAAGTGGATGGTCTATCAGGGTATAATAGAGACGGCCAAGCACGGAGATAAACTCTGGGTGATCTGGCTCGTCGCCGCTATGTTCGGCAGCGCTTTGACACTGGCGTCTTTCATGAAACTGGTGCATACGGTGTTTCTCGGGCAGCCTTCCGCCGGGGACCGTAACCCGGAGGCCGGGATCAAAGAAATAGGCCCGACCATGTGGATACCCACGGTTATACTAGCGGCTCTGTGCGTTATTTTCGGTGTTTTCGCATATCAGGTGCCCCTCAAGATGTTTATATTTCCGAGTCTGGGCGGCGGTATGGCTTTTACCGGTATATGGAATTCGGGGCTGGCTACGTTCCTTGTGATTTTAGGTATAATAATAGGTTTTCTGATCTATCTTGCCGGTTCGGCGTTCAAAACCAGAACCGCGGAACCGTTTGTCGGCGGAGAAATCCTCGAGAGACAGCCCAACATGAGGGTTTCAGGGACAGAATTTTATGAAACCATCAGGGAGATAGGCATTCTTAAGGCCATCTACTCCCTGGCGGAGAAAAAGGTGTTCGACATATACGAGGTCGGCGTTAAGGGTACGCTTGCTTTTAATAAAGTCCTGAGATATATTCACAACGGCATACTTCTTACGTATCTGGCATGGTGTCTTTTGGGGATGATAGTCCTCTTTTACTTTTTAGTAAGGTGACGGTATGATAGAACTTTATGT
>JBDRIH010000022.1:0-37391 GCA_043816025.1 Candidatus Omnitrophota bacterium | reverse complement strand
GTAATATCAAAACTTTCCTTGTTATATAAAAAAACCAGCGAGTCAAAGATAAAATCATACTTACCTTTTCCCCCCAGTTCTTTGGCCACGACTGAGATGTCACTCTCTATTTCGGCTCTCATCTCTCTTTCTTTGCCAAAGAACTTGTCCTGTTCCGCCGCCAGCTCCGCTCGAAATTCGTCCCTCTTCTCGTAAATCTCGACCTTTTTCTTGGCCATGGCATTTTCGTCCAGAAGTTCCGCCTTGTTCATCATTTGCTTTATAATGTTATTTTTTTCCAGACGGCTTTTATCCATCTGGTCCGCCATCTTGCCGATTTCCTCGCGATATTCTATCGCTTTCTTATACTCGGCATACACATTGGCCTTATCGATATATCCTACTTTCAACTCCGCCGCATGCACAGAAGATGCAACAAACCCGGCCGCGACAAAAACCGCAACCAAAACCAAAAACGCCCTTTTACTTTTCTTCATCATTATCATCTCCTCTCCTGATTGCTTATTTAAAAACCGTGGGTTACACTGAAATAAAAATGTCCTTCTTTTTTCTGGTCCTCAATTTCGCTAAGCGGATAGCCGTAATCCAGCTTTACGGGCCCTATGGGGGTTTTCACCCGCACGCCCACTCCGGCTCCCTGTTTATACCCGGTGGTGCTGAATACATCCTTGTAATCGGCCCATACGTTCCCCACATCATAGAAAACGGCACCCTTTATCAATTTCTCGAATATGGGAAAAGTAACTTCCACGTTGCCTATGACCAAAGCGTCTCCCCCTAAAGCACTGTTGGTACCGCGATCCATCGGCCCGACACCTCTTTCCTTATATCCACGTATTGTTGCACCTCCACCGGCGAAGAAACGTTCATATATAGGCACTTCGTTTGAATCCCCGTAACTATTGGCGATACCAGCGCGACCCTTGAGTTCCAAAACTACCTTCTCGATAATACTGTGATAAAAACTGGCATGCGCGAACCCTTTGAGAAAATCTTTATCCCCGCCTATAAAACCGCCTGCGTTTTCCAACGAAATGCCGGTGAGTAATCCCTTTGTGGGCGAATATTTATTGTCCCTTATGTCGTATGTCGTCGTCCAGGTAACACGGCTTATCCAATTCTTTCCTTCTTCTTTTTTGAGATCATCCGTAGCGTTGTCCGGGATATCGGATATCCTAACTTCTTCAAGATTGTAGACAAGACCGGTATTTAATTCGTCCGTTAAATCCTTGCCTAACCTGAGATCCCCGCCTGTGCGCGCTTCATCGTAACCGTAACCGGAAAGGCCGAACTTCTTATGCTCCTGGCGGTAGACGTCAAACCCGAACAGATACGGGAAGTCGAATATCCATGGATCGGTCCAGCTCAAGAGATAAGTGTTCTTAGCACTTCCCAACTCGGCCCTTATGGTGAGACTCTGTCCGCTTCCGGTAAAGGTGGGAAAATTCAGGATGTCAAAGTTTCTTTGTGTTATCTGGACAAACCCGAGAAAGGCGTCCACGCTGCTGTAGCCGCCACCGAAAGAAAATTCTCCAGTCTTGGTTTCCTTCACGGTTACGTTCAGATCTTTAACGTCTTTTTTGTCGGTCGGGACCGTTTCGAAATAAACGTCCTCAAAAAACCCCAGATTGTAAATGCGTTCTTTACTTTTTTTGAGCTTTTCACCGTCGTATTTTTCGCCCGGATATACCCTGAGTTCCCGGCGTATGATCTTATCCTTTGTCTTGGTATTGCCTATAATGTTGATCATGCCCACATAAACCTGCTCATGGGCCTGGATATTGTACATGAGGTCCATTCTGTCGGTCGCGGGATTATATTTCTGGCTCAGGTCGATGTCCGCATTCATGTATCCCCTGTCGTAATAAAGCGCGCGAATATTGTCCATATCCGTTTTGATCTCCTGATAATCGAAAGGGTCACCGGGCCTTGCATTGATAAGGTCTCGTACCTCTAGCTTCGGAAACACCAGCTCTCCCTGGATCTCGACGGTTCCTATCAGATACTGCCTTCCCTCATCCACTATAACGGTAAGATCCATCTCCTTGCCGTCCGCTGAATATCCCGTGCGGCTGGTGAGGCGGGCATCGAGAAACCCTTTGCTCCTGTAAACGGATGTTATCCTGTCGAGGTCCGACTGGAATTTGTCCTCGTCAAAGGCTCCTTTTCGGATAAACCACCATGCCGTTTTTGTCGTCATGTATTTCATCAACTCGTCATCGGGGATACTTTCGTTCCCTTCAAAGTTTATGGACCTTATCCTTAGGGGGTAACCTTCGTCTATCACAAAAACAACAGTGGCCTCCCCGGTTTCGGGGTCGGTTTCGATCCTGTAATCAACCTTTGCCTTGCTGTACCCTTCCTCGACGTAGGATGTTCTGATCTCGGCGACATCCTGGGCAAGAAGATTAAAGTCAAGCAGGACCCCTTCTTCAGTGGACAGTTTTTTGCTCAGGCGCGCGCTCTTTATCCGAGCGTTCCCACGGAACTCGATCTTTCCTATAACCGGTTTTTCAACCACGGTAAAAACCACAACTATTCCTTCCGGTCGTTCTTGCGTCTCAACGAACACGTCACTGAAATATCCCATCGCGTAAAGGCGTTTTAACTCCTTGTTGAGAGCGGATTCCTCAAAAACGTCCCCCGGTTTTATTTTTATCCTGCTCAAGATGCTGGCTGTGCTGACGGCATAGTTGCCTTTTATCTGGATATCGACCACTACAGGCTTGTTGTCCGAAGCCCCCGTTTGCGCCCAGACACACACGCACCAGCCGGCGGCAAACAAAACCATGAGAAGACAGGATAAAAGCACTCTTTTTCTCATCAAAAACTTTTCTCCTCTTCTCTCCTGGATAAATTACTGAATCTGGTATATTCGGGCAGAAAGATCAGGTCAATAGTCCCCACGGGGCCGTGTCTTTGTTTGGCCACTATGACTTCCGTCTCGCCTTTATTATCCAGTGTATGGTCATAATACTCTTTCCTCAGAAGCAGTATAACCAGGTCCGCGTCCTGCTCGATAGCCCCCGATTCCCTAAGATCGGAAAGCTGCGGACGGTGGTCGGCCCTTTGTTCAACCGCTCTTGAAAGTTGGCTTATCGATATGATCGGGATGTTCAGTTCGCGCGCCAGGGCTTTCATGGAACGGGAAATCTCCGATATCTCCTGCTGCCGGTTCTCGGACCTGGCGGCCCCCCTCATAAGCTGCATGTAATCCACGACTAAGAGCCGAATATCGTGCCTGGCCTTCAGCCTTCTTGCCTTGGCCCTTAATTCGAGCGCTGACAATCCCGGCGTATCGTCTATAAAAATAGGCGCCTCCGAAAGTTTACCCGCCGCGGTTACAAGTTTTGGCCAGTCTGTCTGCGAGAAAAAACCCGTCCTTACTTTATGCGCGTTCACCCCCGCTATGGAGCAAAGCATCCTTTGCGCGAGCTGGTCTTTTGACATCTCAAGGCTGAAGTACGCGCAGGGGATCTTCTCCACCACTCCGGCATATTCGAGCATGGAAATCGCCAGGGCGCTTTTGCCCATAGACGGCCGGCCGGCAAGTACGATAAAATCTGATTTCTGGAAACCGGCGGTCATAACGTCCAGGTCGTGGAAGCCGGTGGGAATGCCGGTAATGTTCTCCTTGCGCTGATACAGCCGGTCGATCATCTCTATGCTTTCCTTGACGATGTCCTTCATCTCGGAGACCTGTATCTCTTTTTTCTTTCTGGAAGTAATGTCAAATATCAGCCTTTCGGCCTTGTCCAGGATTTCATCCACCTCGCCGGAAGGCTCAAAGCTCTCCGCGACAATCTGCGTGGCGGTATTGATCAGACAGCGCAGAAGGTATTTTTCGCGAACGATTTTGGCGTGGTGTTCTATATTTGCCGCAGTCGGAATGCTGTTGGCAAGTTCGGTGATGTAGGCCGGACCGCCTACCCTATCCAGGATATCCCTTTTTTTCAACTCTTCAATAAGGGTAACCATATCGACGGCTTCATTGTCGTCATAGAGGGTGACGACAGCTTGAAAGATTTTTTTATTGGCTTCGGAATAGAACGCGTCTTTTTCCAGATGTTCGATAGCTTTGGCGATAGCTTCCCTGTCAAGCAGCATCGAACCCAAGACAGCTATTTCTGCTTCGATATTCTGCGGAGGCACTTTTTCAACAAGAGTTTTTGGAATCATTTCACCAACCGGGAAGGAACTTTATCTTTTAACTACCCAGATCCTGGTCTGGGTCCTGACTTCCGGATGCAACCTTATCTCAACGTTATATACACCAAGGGCTTTTATCGGTTCTTCGAGAATAATGCTCTTTTTGTCGATCTCGATGCTCTCGGCGCGGAGGCTTTCAGCTATCATCGCTGACGTAACGGCGCCGAAAAGTTTATCTTCCTCTCCGGCATCCATGGAAATAGTGCAGGATACCGCTTTTATCTTTTCGGCAAGCTGCTCGCATTCTTCCTTTATCTTTTGCTCTTGCTGTTCTTTTTCGCGCTTCTTCTGCTCAAGTATGCGCACAGCGCCTTTGGTGGATTCTACGGCAATCTTGTGCGGAAGCAGGTAGTTCCTGGCGTATCCATCTTTTACCTCCAGCTCATCCCCTATGCTTCCAAGTTTTTCAATGTCTTTTACCAGAATCACCTTCACGTTATGCTCCTCTCGGCCTTCTGGTGCGCGCTATCCCGAATTTTATCTTCACAAAAGGCAAGAGTGCCGCCAGGCGGGCTTTCTTTATGCCCTTAGCGACCATGCGCTGGTGTTTAGCGCAGTTTCCCGTGATACGGGGTGTAATTATTTTACCCCTGTCAGACACAAACTTACTTAACAGATCCACATCCTTATAACTCACCGATTTAGCTTTTTCCCTGCACAAACGGCAAGGTCTTTTTCTGAATATTTTACGACCTTTTGGTATGATTCTCTTTTTTGGCATAGTTCTCGCTCACCTTTTTAAAAGGGGACTTCGCCTCCCCCTGTTTCCTGATCAACGTCTATCGATTCAACATTGCCATATCCTGCATCAGCATCCGAGGAATCGCCTTTCGAGGCCTTGTCTGGTTTCGCGCCTATGAACTGGACACTCGTAGCCACGACATCCAGGGCGCTTCTTTTCTGTCCGTCCTGGCCTTCCCATGCGCGTGATTTTAAGCGTCCTTCCACTAAAACGGGCCGTCCCTTTGTTAGATACTCCCCGCAAACCTCCGCGATCTTCCCCCAGACAACCACCCGGATAAAAGAAACGTCCTCTTTTTTTTCGCCGGAACTATCCTTGTAGACCCGGTTGACCGCGACCGTGAAATTGGCCACTGCCGATCCGCTGGGAACATACCGCAGTTCGGGGTCCCTTGTCAGGTTCCCCATCAAGAACACTTTGTTCAAGCTAGCAGCCATTTTTTCTCCTTATTTCATTCAGCTTTATCGATCAGGGTCCGGAGTATATTAGTGTTTATCCGGAACAGTCTCATCATGCTTGAAACGGCTTCCGGCATGGCCGTGAAGGTGATCTCGTAATAAATACCCTCCGCCTTTTTCTTTATGGGATAGGCGAGGAGTCTTTTCCCCATCATGTTTTCCTTCACGATATTCCCGGCATTATCGCTGATGACAGCGCCTATGCTGCTCTTTATTTCGTCCATCGAGTCTTGAAGCTCGGGAACGATAATAAACAGTCCTGAATAAGATTTTGTTTTTTCCATAGTTACCGCCAAAATTATTTGTTAGATAATAACATACATCATCTCTGTAATCAAGATATTTACTTGTCCCCCCGGTTGTACTGGATCATGGCCTTTTCTGTCCCCGCCTCAAGCCATGTCTCTACACATTCTGCCGCCTGTTCTAACGCCTCGTTCAGGACGGCTTTTTCCCTGCGGGGGAACGGCGATAGAACATACGCCGACATGTCGCTGACCTCATGCTCCGGCCCTACCCCCACTCTTAACCGGGCGAAATCCGGCCCTATTCTGTCTATAATAGACTGCAGGCCGTTATGCCCTCCGGAAGAGCCTTTTCCCCTTAACCTTACATTCCCTAACGGCAGATTAAAGTCGTCGCTGACCACCAATAGGTCCATTTTGTCGAGTAACTTCGACGAACAGACTGCCCCTACGGCGCCGCCGGAAAGATTCATATATGTCAGAGGTTCAAAGAGCATGACTTCCTGCCGCGCGATGCGGCCCAAACCGTATACACCCTGAAAGCCTTTCTTCTTAATGCCTAAACGGTACTTCTTCGCAAGAAGTTTCAGCACTAGAAATCCAACATTGTGACGTGTATTTCTGTATCTGAGGCCCGGATTTCCTAGTCCTACTACGATCTTCATGGTTCTCGGCTGTGCGTGGCGACGGAGACAAGACTATTTGTCTTACTCTGCCTCGGAAGAGGCTTCTGCGCCTTCTTCCTCTTCTTTCTTGCCCTTCCGTATAACTTCCGGCTCCGTTTCTTCCCCTTCTCCTTCCGCACCCTCCTCCGTCACTTCTTCTTCCATTTGCGGCTGGTGTACCGAGGCAACAACCTGCTCGGGATCCTCGAGGAGCTTAACACCTTCAATTGGGGGAATATCCTTAACGTGAACTGCATCACCTATCCGCAGCCCTTCGACATTAACATCTATATGCTCCGGTATCTGCGTAGGCAGACACTCGACTTCCAGTTCCCAAATAAGCTGGGCCAATACGCCCTCTTCTTCTTTGACCCCGACAGGTTCTCCCTTCACCGCGACGGGAACTTTGACCTTCAGTTTCTCCTTCAGCGAGATCTCATGGAAATCCACATGTACAACCTTATCGCTAAGAGGGTCTAACTGAATTTCTTTGACAATAACAGTTTTCTGGGAACTTTTTTCGCCGCCGGAAATATCCATGGTAATAATGGCGTTCTCACCCGCTTCGGTATGCAACACATGCCATAGGTCCTTGTTGTTGACCTGGATGTTAGCACCCTGTTTCCCTCCTTTATAAACAACACCGGGTATCATTCCTTCTTTCCTCAGATGCTTACTTGCGCCTTTGCCGAAATTTTCCCTCGGTACTGCCTTTAGAGTTACATTTTCCATTTATCTCACCTCTTTCGTTTATTCGAACAACACGCTGATAGATTCCTCGTTATGTATGCGTTTTATCGCTTCGCCGAGTAGCGAAGCTACCGATAGCTGCGCTATTCTTTTTGACCGCCTGCCTTCTTCTATGGGTATAGTATCGGTAACTACCAGTTCTTTTAGCTCTGACGCTTCTATTCTTTCTATGGCCGGACCGCATAGTACCGGATGCGTGATAGCGGCGTATATATCCTTTGCTCCGTTCTTTTTCAAAGCCCCTACGGCTTCCGCCAGACTCCCCGCGGTAGCTACTATGTCATCGACAAGGATAACATTCTTCCCTTCTACGTCGCCCATTATATGCATGACTTCGGCCTCACTGTCACTGATGCGGCGCTTATCCACTATAGCCAGTCCCGCTTCAAACCTTTTAGCGTACGCTCTGGCCATCTTGATCCCCCCGACGTCCGGCGAGACGATAACGATATCCTTCAGTTTCTTCTGCTTGAAATATTGCTCAAATATACTTACAGCGTAGAGGTGGTCCAGAGGTATATCAAAAAATCCCTGTATCTGTCCGGCATGGAGGTCAACCGTAATTATTCTGTGCGTACCCGCACGGGTCAGGAGGTTCGCGACCAGTTTAGCGGTAATAGGCACTCGGGGCTGATCTTTCCTGTCCTGCCGGGCATAGCCGAAATACGGCAGAACGGCCGTGATCCTCCTCGCCGACGCTCTTTTAGCCGCATCGATCATGATCAATAACTCCATAAGGTTCTCGTTGGCGGGGTAACAGGTGGACTGGACTATAAAGACGTCTTTGCCTCTGATGTTCTGGTCGATCTTGACGCGTGTTTCCCCGTCCAGGAAACTGGCTACCTTGATCTTCCCCATGGAGACACCCAGGCTATCGCATATACCCTGCGCTAGTTTGGCATTCGCCTTTCCAGTAAAAATAGTTAATTTATCCATGTCACCCTTCCTTTTTTGCTTCCAACTGTCTTGCAGGTATGCCGACTACGGTCTTGCCTGCGGGAACGTCCTTGTTTTTTGTGACCACACTGCCCGCGCCAACCTTGGCACCCTTCCCTATTCTGACAGGTGCTATCAGTACCGCCCCCACACCTATGAAAGCGCCGTCTTCTATTACCGTACGATACTTTTTTGTGCCGTCATAATTCGCCGTAATCGTACCGGCCCCTATGTTCACGTTGCTGCCGACCTCAGTGTCTCCGAGATAAGTATGATGCTTAACTTTTGAAGCTTCGCCGATTGCCGTCCGGCAAAGCTCGACAAAATTGCCTACCTCAGCTTTGGCGGACACTCTGGTTCCCGGACGAAGCCGCGCAAACGGCCCGATCTTGCACCCGCCGGCTATCGTGACATCCGCCTCAATAACCGTACCCGGAAAAATTATCGTATCCTTGCCGATTTGGGCTGTCTCGTCTATGTAGGTGGTGTCCGGATCAATTACCGTAACACCCGAAGCCATTAAGCGTTCTATGGTTTTTCTGTTTATCATTTTATTCACTATCGCCAGCTCTTTCCTGGAATTTATCCCTATTGATTCGTCGGTCTCGCAGCTCGCCGAGGAAATCTTTCCCCCATTTTGTCTGAGAATATCGACAATGTCCGTGAGATAAAACTCTTTTTTCTTTTCGTTGATCTCAATATCCCGTATGTATTTCTTAAGCTCGGGCCTGTTGAAACAATAAGTTCCTACATTTATTTCCGTTAGCTTTTGTTCCTCGTCCGTCAGATCCTTTTCCTCAACTATTCTTAAGACGTTGCCGCCGGTATCTCTTATAATCCGCCCGTACGAAGCGGGGTCCGGCACGCGGCACGTCAGAAGCGTACAGGAGGCTCCCTCTTTCCGATGAATTTGCACAATCTTCCTGTATGTCTCTTCGGCGATCAGCGGGGTATCGCCGCAGGTTGCCAGCACGGTACCGCCACCATCCGGCAAAAAATCCACGGCGTGCGCCAGGGCGTCGCCGCTTCCCAAGAGTTCCGGCTGCCTGACAAACCGCACACCTTCCTTGAAAAAACTTTCAACGATATCAGCCTTGTATCCTACAACAGCTATTATATCAGTTATCCCGGCCTTTTTCAGGCTGGAGATAATCTTGCCCAGGATCGTGCCGGAGCCGATCGGGTGCAGCACTTTGGGGAGGGCGGTGTTCATCCTGGTCCCCAGACCAGCCGCAAGTATAACCGCAGTGACGTTTTCCATATATCTATCCTCGTTTTTTGTAGCATCCGCCGCTTATAAACCCTACCCGTAAATGTAGGGGCTCGATTTATCGAGCCCAAAAACGGGCGCCATAAATGGCGCCCCTACATCTCTGATACCGAAGGCCCGAATTCCCAAAGTGGTCCTACAAATACTCCTGTTCGTCGTATTTTTCAGGATCAAATTCCGCATTCGCGGAATTTGGCTGGCGGGCAAGGATTCGAACCTTGACAAGCAGCTCCAAAAGCTGCGGTGCTACCATTACACTACCCGCCAATGGTCTTTATAACTCGATGTCCTTGTCGTCGTTCACATCGACGGCAGGTTCGGCTGCTTCTTCCAACGGAGTCTGCTCCGCCGCTACATCAAAATATTTGTCTGTGGCGGATTTATACGCGGCGCCTTCCGCCTGCTGCTTTCCTTGTTCCCTGTTATAGGCCTCAATTATCTGTTCCTGTATGTATACCCTGCATTCCTGCGATATCGGATGAGCGATATCCATGTGGCTGCCTTTTTCTCCCGCAGCCTCTTCGGGGACGGGTTGTTGTGGGATCTGTGAACCGCATTGGTTACAGTATTTGCTCCCTCTGACGTTCTTGAAACGGCACTTCGGGCAGGAGTCCATGGCTTTTCTGGAAGGCATCGCCACAAAAAGGCCACTATTGCCCTGTATGACCTTGACGTTGCGGACGACAAACCAGTCGTCAAATGTCATAGTGGCAAACGCTTTGAGCTTTCCGTCTCGGCTTTCCGTTGGAAAAATTCTAACCTCGGTGATCTTCATCTCTTTTCCTCCTTCATGTAGATGCGTCTTTTGTTGCCTCTGGTGCCCGGGGCACCCCTATCCTATTATGGTTAGCAAGTCCGTGCAACGTAAATCCGCCAGTTTTTCTCGGCGGTAAAAATATACCGGAGTCGTTCGGCCGCTTTTATGGCCTCATCGCGCCCAAAAATTCCAAAGACGGTAGGGCCGCTCCCAGATAAAAGCACCCCTTTTGCCCCCGAATTCGCAAGCTCGGAGAATACCCTCTCTAAAATCGGAAAATCCCCTAATACTAGTGCCTGTAAATCGTTATGAAGATTTTCCGCCAGGATATTAATATTATTATCATCTGAAAAAGCGGTCATCATTCTATCAACACCCCCCCGCTTTGTCAAGCCAAAAGCAGGTACCTTACCGTATACGTCTTTAGTCGATACTTCAAAGGGTGGATTGACAAGCACATGCCAGAGATCCAGCTGGGTATCTACTTTCTGTATAATATCCCCGCGGCCTTTACCGATGCCAAAACTGCAGTCGCTGAGAAAAAAAGGCACGTCAGCACCCAGGGTCTGGCCCGTTTGCAGCATTGCGTCTTCCCCGAGAGGGTGCCCGCTCAGCCGGTTTATCCCCTTCAAAAGCGTTGCCGCGTCACTCGAACCCCCGCCTAAGCCGGCACCAATAGGGATATTTTTCTCAATAGTTACACGGAAATGAAGATCTACCCCCGACTTCTTCCTGAACGCTTCAATTGTCCGGGCCATCAGGCTGGTTTCGCCGGTCGGCACGCTAGGATCGTCGCAGGTTATGGTGGTATTCATTTGATCGGGTTCTATGGTTATGCGGTCACTGACTGAGATCCTTTCGAATAGAGTCTCGATCTCGTGATACCCGTCGTCTCTGGGTTGGATGACTCCGAGGTAAAGATTGATCTTGGCGGGCGCAGTAAAAACCATGCTGTTTTACCAAAAACTTATTTGTTCTTCTTTGCTAACAACACTTCAGCTTCGCGTACTATATCACCTTCGGTCAGGTTGAAATACTCAAATAGTTCATCGGGCTCTCCACTTACTCCAAAACGCCCCCTTATGCCCATCATCTTCATCGGGACGGGACACTCTTCAACTATGACTTCGGCAACGGCGCTACCCATGCCGCCGTAAATGGTATGTTCTTCGACTGTAAGTATCGCTCCCGTTTTTTCGGCCGCTTTTATTATGGCCTCTTTGTCGATCGGTTTAGGGGTGTGGAGATTTATAACCGTCGCCTGGATATTCTTGTTCTTGAGCCGGTATGCCGCCTCCATGGCCTCACAAACCATATGTCCGCACGCGATGATCGTTATATCGCTTCCTTCGGCCAGGACGCTTGCTTTTCCTATTTTGAATTCCGGCTTATCGGCCAGAACGGGTACCTTGGCCCTTCCCAGCCTCAGATATACAGGGCCGGGCAGGCAGGTCGCCTGTTTTGTCGCAAGATAAGCTTCTTCGGAATCCGCGGGCACGACTACCGTCATGTTAGGGATTATCCTCATCAGGGCTATCTCTTCCAGCGCCTGGTGAGTAGCACCGTCTCCGCCAACGGATATGCCCCCATGGCTTCCCGCTATATTCACGTTGAGATTCATATAAGCCACGGATACCCTTACCTGGTCCCACGCACGTCCGCTGGCGAAAGCGCCGAACGTACAGGCAAACGGTATTTTCCCGGAAAGCGCCAGGCCGGCCGCGGTCCCTATCATGTCCTGTTCCGCCACGCCGTGGCTGACGAACCGATCCGGATATTTCTCCTTGAACCAGTGCGCCCTGACCGATTCGGTCAGGTCGGCCGACAGTACAACCACGTCTTTATTGCTTTGGCCCAGATCCAAAAGAGCTTTACCAAAACCGTCTCTCGTTGCCTCTTTTTTTACTTTCTCCTCGCTCATAAAACAGCTCCTCTATTCGCTTGCGCCTCTTTACTGAAAATACCCGGCCGGGGCCTGCACTATCTCCTCTACGGGTGATCTCTTTTTGTTAAAATTGTATACATCCTGCGCGCTTACACTGAGCCTTACGTTCTCCAGTTGATCTTCCAGCATCAGAAAATCAAAATCCTCATACTTGTATCCGTAAACCACTTCGCTTGCTATGTCCAGGATCTCCTGGACCTTTTTTTTACGCATTTCGGTGGCCTCACCGGGGGCGGTGCCCTGATCGGCTATCTTGAATTTTATCAGAAAAAATCTCGAACCTTCACTGGAAACAAAAAAGCCTTCGGCGCTTTTGTAATCAAACATCTCCGACAGCTTTCCTTCACCGCGAAACTCTATCTTTATCCTGTTGGCCATCTGCGCGGCAAAGAACTCCTCCATGTTTATATTCTTCAGGTAAAACTGGCCCCTCCAGTAACCTACATCGCTCAATTTCGTGGGCGGACTTCTGAAAAATTCATCCAGCACTTTTTGCCTTGTTGCGTCATCCACGCCCATCTTGTCGAAAACTTTTTCCACGGAACGTTCCTTCTGCGCCTGAGGAGTAAGGTTTATACTGAAGAGCGTTCGTTTGAACGATTCACTCCTTGAGATGTTGCGGTACATGCCTTGTTTGACGTCATCGACGTATTTTATTATAACTACCTGCAGTTCCGGGAGGCGCGCGTCCTGCGTTACAACGCAATAAAACCTTACTTCTGCGTCAGTACTTAGGGCTACCCGCGAGGCAACCAGGATAAGGTTGCTCATATCGTCCCAGGCGTCTTTGTTTATCCCCAGCCCCATGTCCAGGAGGCCCTCCATGGGATAATACAGACCCATCGTCTCGCCGACGAGTACAACGTCGACGTCCATATCGTACTCCGCCTTGCAGACCGACTTGACGGCCTCCGGGAGTTTTTCCTTGGGATACGAGGGCGCGCACGCGGGAAGCGCCAGAAACATGCACGTTGCCGCCAGTGTCAGGCCGGCAACCAGGCTCGTTCTTGTCATCACAGCGGATTTAAGTTTTTTCATCCCACTTTTTGTCATCTGTATGCATCTCGGTATCAAGCACGGTTTCTTCTATCCCGAATTCCTTGAAGATGGCTATGATCTCGTCATATTCCAGTTCCTCCCTCTTCAGGAGTTCTTTCGCAAAGCGGTCTAGGAGGTCAATCTTCACTTTAAGCATATCTTCCACTTCTTTCAAACACTTCTTCAGTATAGCGTCCGTGTCCTTGTTTAGACCCACTCTCACATCCTCTGACAGCTGCTCTTTCGGGATAACGCTATAGTCCCCCACGCGTCCTGTATCTCCCATGCCGAACGTCCACACCATGGCGTGAGCTCTAAGCATCGCCTGCGCGAAATCGCTCGAGCCCGAGCCGCCGACACCGGTGGTCGTCGTCTCGAACTTGATCTTCTCGGCAACATATCCTCCCAGGCTCATCATGACTTCCGACAAGAGCTGTTCCTTGCTCTTGGAGTGCAGCTCCTCTCTCTCGGGCGACCACACAACACCAAGAGTCCCCCTTCTCGGGATTATACTCGCCTTAAAAACGGTCTTTGACGGCGCCTTAAGAAACGTGGTGATCAGGTGTCCCGATTCGTGGTATGCCGTCATCTCTTTCTCTTTGGGCGTCACAGTAAGTCTGTACTTTATCCCGAGGTCAATACGCTCAAAAGCCTCACTGATCTCTTTTAGGCCTATGGCTTGTTTCTTATGTCTGGTGGCGATCAAGGCCGATTCTTTAACGATGTTCGCTATGTCCGCCGGGGTTTTTCCTACGGCGCGGCGGGCGAGCCTTCCGAGATCAAGATCGGTCTCTGCCTTTACCTTGTTCAGATAAAATTTGAAAAGTTTTTCCCTGTCTTCCTGGGAAGGGGCGGTAACCATCAGTTTTCTGTCAAACCGGCCGGCCCTCAGAAGCGCCTGGTCAAGGTGCTGCTCCGGCGCGTTCGTGGCGCCGATAACGACTATATTTTCTTCCTTACCTTTAAGCCCGTCCATCTCGGCGAGCACCTGGTTCAGGGTACTGTTGGTTTCCTGGCCTCCCATAAAGCTGAAAGTCCTGGACCTCCCTATGGCGTCTATTTCGTCTATAAAAATAATGCACCCGCCATACCCGTAAGCAAGAAAACGCGCTTTTTTGAAAAGCTTCCTTACGCGTGAAGCACCGACACCGACAAAAACCTCGACAAATTCACTGCCTGACATGGATATGAACGGCAGATCCGCTTCGGTCGCCATGGCCTTGGCCATATAGGTCTTCCCGCATCCCGGAGGGCCGAGCATGAGCAGACCCTTGACCACGCTGCCCCCCATTTTTTGTACTTTGGCGCGATCTTTTATGAGCTCTACGACTTCTATCGCCTCTTCCTTGGCGTCATCCATGCCGATGACGTCACCCCAGGAGATATCGACGTCTCTGCCTTTTATGGGGGCCTTGTCCAGTTTGGCAAACCCGCCGCGCATGAACGTCAGGTACATAAAAACGAATATCGCTGCATGTATACCGGCCATGATAAACTGTACCGGCATCGTCGCGAGCGTCATTTTTCGGTAAAAGGATTCCAGGGACATCAGCCCGATCACGGAGAGTATTAACAAAATAATTATCACGGCGACGACGATGATCATGGTCTTATACTGCATCAGATACATTTTTAGTTTCCTGGTCATCATATTATCTTTCTCCTTAGTTAAGTTCTTTTTCCTGCTCGTCCAGTTCGGCCAGCGCCATTTCCAGCTCGTCTTTCTTGGGCGCGATTCCGTGCCATTCGACCTTGTTTTCGACGAACGATACGCCTTTGCCTTTCACCGTATGCGCTATAACCACCTGAGGCCGGCCCTTTACGGCCCGGGCCTCGTTAAAAACCTTATCCAGCATTTCAAGATCATGCCCGTCCACCTCGACCGCATGCCATCCGAAAGCCTCCCATTTCTTTTTGTATTCACCCAGATCCATAACTTCACAGCACAGGCCGTCTATCTGTAATTTATTGAAATCGATTATGCCGCAGAGGTTATCCATATTATAATGCGCCGCCGTCATGGCCGCTTCCCAGACCTGCCCCTCATTGGTCTCACCGTCTCCCATAAGGCAGTATACCCTTGCGTTTATGCCGTCCATCTTATCGGCAAGCGCTAAACCCACAGAGACAGAAAGTCCCTGGCCGAGTGACCCGCTGGATATTTCCAGGCCCGGCAGACCCAGCTGCGGATGCCCCTGCAGGCGGCTTCCCAGTTTGCGCAGGGTCCAGAGTTCTTCTCGCGGGAAGAATCCAAGATCCGCCAAAACCGCATAGAGCGCCGGACACCCATGCCCTTTGGAAAGCACGAATTTATCGCGCCCTCTCCAGTCAGGCTTTTTAGAATCTATATTCATTCCCCTGTAATACAAGGCTATCAATATCTCGACTATCGACAACGACCCGCCGGTATGTCCGCTCCCGGCTTCCGTCAGCATCACCAATATGTCGCGTCTGATCGCTATTGCTTTCTTTTTGAGTTGTTTGATATCATCAATTCTTTTCATCGAGTTCTGCCAATCCTTTTATTTGCTTTTCTTCTTGAGTTTTACCTTAATCTTCTCCAGTTTTTTCCCTATTCTTTTGTCGCCGGGATCAAGCTTAATCGCCATCTCCCACTCCCGCGCGGCTTTCTCCAGTTCGCCGCCGGCGGAATAGACGTCTCCCAGGTGGTCCCTGATAACCGCGTCGTCCGGAATTAGTTCGGCGGCTTTGTTTAGCTCTTCCAGGGCCTCGTCCATCATGCCCTTTTTATAATAAGCCCATCCTAGACTGTCCACATAGGCGCCGTTTGCCGGATCAATCGCGAGAGCCTTTTTGATGAGCGTAACGGCCCGATCCAGGTCCCTGCCCTCTTCCGCGTAAATGTATCCAAGATAATTATAAGCTTCTGGAATGGCGCCTTCGCCGGAGACAATCTCCTCCAGCACCTTTAAGGCCTCTTCCCTTTGTCCGGAGCGATCCAACGCGGCTGAGATATAAAACCTGTATATTGCGCTCGCGGGATCTTTTTCCGCAGCCACAGTGTAATAATCGACTGCCTTCTTGTAATCCTTTTCCAGACTGGCCAGATACCCGAGACTCGCGTAAATAACGGCGGAGGAGATGCCTTTCTGCAAAGCCTCATCTAAGACCTCTTGCGCTTTGCCGTAATCTTTGCCGGACACATATATGCTGAAATTCCTTAAATAAGGCTCGGGAGAATGCGTGTCCAGCTGCATCAAAATACGGTTCTCTGCTATCGCGTCATCCGTCTTGCCCATCCTGTAATAAAGCTGCCCCAGCCGGACATGCGCGTCCCGGTTCAGCTCGTCTACTTCCGCGACTTTTTTGTACTGTTTTATCGCTTCGGCGTATTTACCTTCGACCTCATAAATAAACCCAAGAACCATCTGGGCCTCAAAATAATCCTCATCTACCTCAATGGCTTTCTGCAGGTTTTCCGCGGCTTTGTCAAGAAGGTCCAGCTTGCTGTAGATGATACCGAGATTGAAATAAATGAACGCGTCATCTTGCCTTATCCGCAGGATCTTTTCGTACACCTCCGCGGCTTTGTCAAGTTTCTGCTGGACGACAAAAAGATCGGACAGAAACGTCAGTACTTTAAGGTTTTCGGGGTCGTGCCTCAAGGCCTCTTCATACTGCTGCTGCGCTTTTTCAAACTCACCCTTCGCAGTATGTATGATCGCCAAAAGAAGATAGGATTTGACGTTTTCCGGGTCCAGGGCGACGGCCTGATTCAGCGTTTCGCTTGCTTCATCAAATTTCCCCAATAGCAGGAAATCCGAGCCTAGGTTCAGATAAATCTCGCCAATATCTTTTTTATACGCCAGGGCCTTTTTGTATTGCGCGACGGCTGCCTCGGTGTCGCCAAAATTGTCATAGATCGTACCCATCACATAATGGGCAAGCGCTCCTGAGAGGTCCTTGATCTCGGGGTCGTTTGTTCTGGAGCTGTCGATAAATGCACTTGCGGCTCCGCCATAAGAATACGCTCCCGATAGGTTCGCGGGGAAAAGGACAAAAGAAAAGCAGCAGGCGGCAAAGACGATCAGACGTATCAGTGTCATACCTTCCTCTTCTTGTGCCGATCCCTTCTCATTCGTTTTTTTCGTTTGTGCCGTTTGACTTTTTTTATCTTCCTTTTTCTCCCGCAGGGCATTTTCTCCTCTCACCTCCCTATTCGTGTGTTCCTTTTAATAGATCACTTTGTTGAGCGGATATTCTATAATCCCATGTGCCCCCGCGTTTCGGAGCTCCGGAATCAACTTTCTAACGTCTTCCTCATCTATAACCGTATCTATATCCACCCAATCTTTGTCGAAAAGGGTGGAAACGGTAGGCGTCTGCATCGACGGAAGGATCGATATGATTTTATCCACATCTTCCTTTTTTACGTTCATTTTAAGTCCCACTTTTCCTTCCGCGAGTATAGCTCCTTTTAAAAGAAGCACTATGCGCTCTATCTTTTCCTTCTTCCAGGAATCTTTCCAGGCACTTTTATTGGCGATAAACTGTGTGGTGGATTCGCATACGGTCTCCACTATCCTGAGATTATTGGCCTTGAGGCTGGTCCCCGTCTCGGTGACTTCCACGATAGCGTCAATACCCATCTGGGTTTTTACCTCTGTCGCGCCCCAGCTGAACTCAACCTCCGCGGCCACCCCCCGCTCTTTCAGGTATTTGTTGGTGACGTTTACCAGTTCCGTCGCTATCTTCTTGCCGTTAAGGTCTTTGACGTCCTTGATCTTGGAGTCTACCGGGACCGCCAGAACCCATCTTACAGGTTTCATGCTCGTTTTGGCGTAAACAAGTTCGGCCACCCGTTCCACGTCGGATGAATTTTCTTCTATCCAGTCGTTGCCGGTTATACCACAATCTATTACGCCGTCTTCAACATACCTGGACATCTCCTGGGCGCGGAAGAGCACGACTTCTATCTCATTGTCGTCTATGGCAGGAAAATACGACCGCTCAAAGACCCTGATCTTGTATCCTGCTTTCTGGAACAATCTTAACGTGGTCTCCTGCAGGCTTCCTTTTGGGATGCCCAATCGTAATTTTTTCTCGCTCATTTTCTCCTCCTCGAGGACATACTGGCGGCTTAAAAAGTGCTTTCTATATAATATATAAAATTTTCGTGTCAATTGTATATCAATATTAATACATAGTCAAGGAGTATAACCCCCAGATTGCCGGATTGTCGGATTGCACCGTTTGCCGTTTTAGCTTTGCAAGTGTACCCTTTTTTGAGATTAAAGGTGTACCCCGGGTTAAATATAAAATAATATGCGTCTATCCTTTCTAACCTGACAGATCTAACCAGGTTAGATCTGTCAGGTTAGAATTAGATGCCCAAAGGGACAGGTTTAATCTCAAAAAAGGGTACAGGTTGGTGAGTAAAACGGCAAACGGTGCAATCCGGTCAATCCGGTTATTTGTGTGGTTCGATTACTACTTTAATAGATTTGTCGGCTTCGGAGACGAGCTGAAAGCCCAGGGCCGTCTTTGCCAGACCAAGACGATGTGTAATCATTCTGCTGACAGGTATACGCCCGGCGCGGATAAGTTCTATCGCCTCGACGGCATCCAGGGGACTATTGCCGTAGGAAGGTACTAATGTTATCCCGTTACGCCAGAAATCATTGACCGGGACGGAAAGATTGACGTCAGGATCCGTCGGCGCGAAAAAGAGGACCGTGCCTCCGCGATCCACGGATTTAAGCGCCTGATTGAACGCGGGCAAAGCCCCGGCACACACAATCACCAGATCGACGAGTCTGTTGTCGTTGACCTGGCGCAGACATGCAGGAACATCTTCCCGGGCGTGTACCACCGCATCCGCTCCAAATCGGAGCGCCGTCTTCAAGCGGTTTTCGCTTATATCCGTGGTTATCACACGGCCCGCGCCCAAGGCACGCGCCGCAAGCAGGTGCAAAAGCCCCGAGATACCGCTGCCTAGAATCAACACGCTCTGGCCGGGCCTCAGCCGGGCTATCCTCTGACCGCGAAGAACGCAGGCCAGCGGCTCAATAAACACGCCCTCTTCGCAAGAAACCTCCTCCGGCAGCAAAAACACTCCGCGGTCCACATTAAGAGCGGGTACCCTTATATATTCGGCAAAACCGCCGGGATAATAATTTGTAGAATGTAAAGTTTCACAAACAGTATGATGCCCGCTTAAGCAGTAGCGGCAGGTATTACAGGGTATATGGTGAGACACAAAAACCCTGTCGCCGATTTTGTACCTTTCTTCACCCTCTGTCTTTTCAACTATTTCTCCGGCGATTTCATGTCCCAGCACCAGCGGGGACTTTTTAATACGGTACCATTCCATTACATCGCTTCCGCAGATACCGCTGGCCAGCACTTTTACCAAGAGCTCCCCGGGACCTATCCGGGGTGTAGGCATCTCCTCCAGCCGGACATCTTTATTGTTGTAATACATCGCTACGCGCATAAGGCCTCTTTTTCGTCAGCCGCTTTTCTTAAGATCGTTGAAGACTTCATAAGCTTCTTTAACGGCGGCTTTCTCGTGAATAATGGAGTGCAGAGCCCCTGCCATAGCCACAGGGTGGGCGTTTTGCCAGACATTCCTTCCAAGGTTTATGCCGATAGAGCCTTTTTGCATGCCGTCATGGACAAACTCCAGCACCTCAAGTTCTGTCTCGCACTTGGGTCCGCCCGCCATGACCACCGGGACCGGACAACCACTTACAACCTTATCGAAATCTTTCCTGCACCAGTAGGTCTTCACCACCCGTGCGCCGAGTTCGGCGGCGATACGGCAACTTAAAGCAAGGTAGCGGGCTTCCATTTTTTCTGTTTCTTTACCTACAGCCGTAACGGCCATCACCGGGATACCGTAATCTTCGCATTCGTTGACGAGTCTTGCGAGATTTAGCAGTGTTTCATGCTCATAATCACTTCCTACAAAGATAGAAACACCTACAGCGGCCACATTAAGCCGAATTATCTCCTGGATAGACGTCGTGATGCCTTCATGCGCAAGATCCTTCCCTACCATGCTGGTGCCTCCGGATACCCGCAGAATGATGGGTTTAGCGCCTGCCGGTTCCACTGACGAGCGTAACACCCCTCTGGTGGCAAAAAGGGCGTCGCAATAAGGCAGAAGGGGTTTGATGGTTTCGCCAGGTTTTTCCAGACACCGGGTCGGTCCCTGAAAATATCCGTGATCTATAGGTAGAAAGAAACAATGACCGTCGGGTTGAATGAGTTGACTCAGCCGGTTTTTTATCCCCCAATCCATTTTACATCCCTCCTTTAAATGAGATCATAACTTATGGAGCGATAGCGAACATAAGTTATAAGATCGAATTTATTCCTCGGATCTTACAACTAAATAACCTTTATCTATTAACCAGTGATGGAACTGGTAGGTAGTATATCTGCAGTTTGTTTTGCATACCTCTCTTCTTTGCTCGTATTTTTCAGGGTTCTGCGCCTGGTCGTCCAGCTCCAGCTGCACCGGACACTTCACATCCTTGCAGAATTCTCTCCTCTTATAATCCACATATCCCTTTATTGACATACCCTTGCCCTCTTTTATTTTTTTGTTCCCGCGGTCATGGTTAGTCTAGCATAGTCGTCATTCGCAGTCAACGATTCTAGGGGCCCTGACTCGCGCGCCTCAAGTCAGTCAACAAATCTCTTGTTTCCGTCAGAAAATCTCCTATAATAAAGTAGGTCACATTTAAATGTGACCTACTTTTAAAGGCTGCGAGGCGGAAAACATCACACGCAAGATAAAAGGAAAGGAATATATATAATGGTATTAAGCGTTCTCCGAAGCAGAAAATTCGCCAGAAGGGTTCTTCTGGCGCTGCTTATACTTATCATCCCGGCTTTCGTACTCTGGGGAGTAGGCAATGTCGCACAAAGACCGGGTCCGGTAGGCCAGATAGGCGGGCGAAATATCTCTCCTGAAGAGTTCGCGGAAAGCCGACAGGGCATAAAAACTCAGGTTCTTTTCACGTATTACGGCAACTTTGACACCATGAACCAGATACTTCGGAACCGGACGATGATGAATTTTATGGCCTGGGAACGCCTTGTACTCCTCGACGCGGCTCGCAAAAAGAACATCAAAATCACCAATGAAGAAGTCCTTTCTTTCCTCACGCAGCATCCGCTCTTTCAGAAAAACGGCGTTTTTAACAAAGAAATCTACGATTACATCCTGCGAAACAACCTCGCCCTCGGGCCGCGCCAATTCGAGGAGCTGGTAAGACAGAACCTCCAGGTTACGGCTTTCCGACAGGATCTCTTTAAAAACATAAAGGTCTCCGACGAAGAAGTGGCCCAGCACTATAAAAAAACAAATGATAAAGTAGTGCTTACTTACGTTTTCATCGATAAAGAGATCTTCGCCGAGGATGTGGCGGTCTCCGCCGAAGAAGCCGAAATATTCTACACCGCGAATAAAGATAAATTCTTGGACCCGGCCAAGGTCGAGGTAGAATACATAGAGTTCCCTTACGCGAACGCCTCCGAAAAAACTGCCGCTATAGACGAAATCGAAAAAATCTACTCCGAACTAAAAGCGTCTCCCGAAAAGATCCCGGAAACAGCAAAGATGCGCGGCCTGCGTCACGGCAAGACCGCTCCCTTCTCGCGCGAAGACGTAGTCGCCGGGGTACCGTTCTTCAAGGAATTCCATGTGGCCGCCTTCGCCCTGGACGAAGGCGAATTAAGTCCTCCTGTATTCTCCTCACCAGAGAAAGGATCGGCTTACATCTTGCGTAAAGTAAAAGACATTCCGCCAAGGCAGATGGAATTTGAAGAAGTGCGGGTCAATATAGTGGCGGCTCTCGGGAACGAAAAAAGCCTTCGGCTGGCCAAGGAATCTGCTGACCTCTTGTACGAAAAACTTCCCGACGCGAACACGGCGCTGGAAAAAGAAGCGCAAAAAATGCACTACAAAATAAAAACCACCGAACCGGTTGATTCAACCGGGTATATCGAGAATATCGGCGCGGCGGGAAAGATCGTCGCGCGCGCGCTGGAAACCGGGGAAGGTGAAATCATCCCGCCGGTAGTCATTCAAAATGGTGTTGTTATCGTTCGCGTGGACACGATCCTGCCGGCGGACGAGACCATACTTGAAAAGCAGAAAGAATTTCTGCGCAGGGAACTTCTGGCCCGCAAACAGATGTCCATCATGGACGACTGGTTCAGGGAAAACGAACCGCAGGCGCAATTGAAAGCAGTGCTGGAAGAACTTTAGGACCTACTCGAGGAATTTCTTGAGTTCGTTCATGAAGTGGGAAACGTCTTTGAACCGGCGGTATACCGAAGCGAAGCGGACATACGCGACCTCATCAAGCCCGTACAGTTTTTCCATGACCATGTTGCCTATAGAGGTTGACTTGATTTCACTGTCGGCTTTTTTCTGGATCTCCCTTTCGATCTCCTCGACCACCTGTTCTATTTTATCCATACTGACGGGCCTTTTTTCACAAGCTTTCATAATGCCCGTCTTTATCTTTTCTCTGTCAAACCTTTTGCGCGTACCGTCCCTTTTTACCACCATTAGCGGCGCCTTTTCCACGTACTCGTAAGTGGTGAACCGCTTGCTGCACTTGATGCATTCCCTGCGCCTTCTTATACTCATACCCTCTCCGCTCATGCGGGAGTCTATGACTTTGTCTTCCAGATTTTTGCAATACGGACACTTCATGGTTTCACCACCATTTCGATCCCGGCTTCATCAAGAAATTTCAGAGCAAATTCATCCGGATATTCCCCTTGTATCACTATCTTTTTGATACCCACGTTTATGATCATCTTAGCACATATGCTACACGGCTGGGTAGTGATATAAAGAACGGCGCCGTCAAGACTCGCGCCGTGACGGGCGGCCTGCAAGAAGGCGTTCTGTTCAGCGTGAAGCGCCCGGCACAATTCATGACGCTGCCCCGAAGGCACGCCGAGTTCTTCCCTCAGGCACCCGACCTTATCGCAGTGGGTAATACCTGTAGGAGCGCCGTTATACCCGGTCGCGAGTATCTGCTTGTTTTTCACAACAACGGACCCGACCTTCCTTCGCAAGCAGGTCGAGCGTGTCGCTACCAGGCTTGCTATGCTTAAAAAATAATCATCCCAGTCGGGCCTTTTCACAATACCTCCATCTCGTCTATCCATTCTTTGTAGAGGGGGAAATCTTTTAAAAATTCGCGTACTTCTTCCCGCACAGCGGCGAGTTTCTTCTCGTCACCGCAGGAGCCCAGGGCGATGTCTATAAATTCCGCTATTCTCGCCATCTCCTTCTCACCCATCCCTCTGGTCGTAGCAGCGGGAGTCCCCAGGCGTATGCCGCTGGTAATAAAGGGGCTCTTGTCATCGAACGGTATCAAGTTCTTGTTAACTGTTATCCCGGCCTTGTCCAGGCAAACTTCCGCCTCCTTACCGGTAATACCCTTGTCTGAAAAATCAACCAACAGAAGATGGTTATCCGTTCCGCCCGAGACTACCCTGTACCCCCTGGATATGAGTTCCTCCGAAAGGCGTTTAGCGTTTTTGACGATATTGGCCTGATACTTTTTGAACTCAGGCTGCATGGCCTCCTTAAAAGCCACGGCTTTGCCCGCGATAACATGCATAAGAGGCCCGCCCTGGATACCGGGAAACACTTCCGAATCTATCTTTTTCGCGAATTCGGCCTTGCACATTATCATACCGGCCCTGGGCCCCCTCAAGGTCTTGTGAGTCGTCGTAGTTACAAACTCCGCCATGGGAACAGGCGTCGGATGCATTCCGGCCGCGACCAGTCCGGCTATATGCGCCATATCCACCATAAGTATCGCGCCGACCTCGTCAGAGATCTGGCGGAATTTATCAAAGTCGATGATGCGAGGATAAGCCGAGGCCCCCGCGATTATCATTTTAGGCCTTTGTTCCAGCGCCTTCTGCCGTATCTCGTCAAAGTCCAGCTTTTCTGTTTTTCTATTCACACCATAGAAGGCCATATTAAAATATTTTCCCGAGTAGTTTTTGCGGTGGCCGTGCGTCAGATGCCCGCCGCATGCCAGGTCCATCGCCAGTATGGTATCTCCCATGTTCAGCATGGCGAAACAAACGGCCATGTTCGCCTGTGACCCTGAGTGGGGCTGGACGTTCACGTGTTCGGCACCGAAAAGCTTTTTCGCACGCGCGATGGCGATGTCTTCCGCCTCATCCACGAATTCGCACCCGCCGTAATACCTCGCATGGGGATATCCTTCGGCATACTTGTTCGTCATCGCCGAAGAAACCGCTTCCATAACCGCACGGCTGGCGAAATTTTCACTCGCGATAAGCTCTATACCATCGTTCTGCCTTTTTGTCTCGTTCAGGATAGCCTGGAATATCTTGGGGTCAGTTCTTTTCAAATGTTTCATGCACTCGTTTCCTTTCGTATCACCGTCATCACTTGCTCTTTTTAAATACTTTCTTTTCCAGCTCGTCTATCTGTCTGACTCGTCTTGCGTGCCGCCCTTTAAGCGCTTCTGTCCTGAGCCAGGTCCTTGTAATGTCCAGGGCTTTTTTGGCACTGACTTTTGTAGCCGCCAGAACCAGGACGTTGGTATCATTGTGCCTGCGCGCGGACAAAGCATCAGCGGTTGAATTACATACACCGGCCCTTACGCTCGGATACTTATTGGCGATAACGGCCATGCCTATCCCGGTCTTACAGATGAGGATGCCCCTCGCTGCTTCGCCGGTGGAGACTTTTTCGGCTACAGCAAAACCAAACCGCGGATAATCACACGCCTCACTCGAGGAGGTCCCTACGTCGTCGATTCTGTAATGCGCTTTTTTCAGCGCTTCTTTGATTTTTTCTTTAAGCGGAAAACCCCCGTGGTCCGCACCTATCGCTATGTTTTTAGCCATTCTATAAGCCCCTCTATTGACTGTTTTATGAGACGCGAAGATACTCTGTAAAAGGCCAGCGGCCGACCGATCGGGTCGGGTATAACAATATCGACCTGTTCGTTTCGCCTTCGGCTCACGGCTCCTTCTGTGCTAGCCTCGAATACTCGCACGGTGTCTTTGCTAAACTCCCCGAGATAATATGTCTTGTCTTCCGCTTCCGGCACCTCGATCAGCACCCTGACCCGGTGTGATGGTTCCATTACCAGTATGAGATCCGCCCATTTGATGAAATTTGCCGTAAGAGCTTTGGATTTGTACCCCTTCGGATCGATCCCCTCGTTCGTAAGGACCTTCAGCGTCTCCTTTGTCGGGGTAGCCCCATTTATCCCAAGCGTCCCGGCGGAGGCCACCTCTATGGAAAGATTCTCCTCCTGTAAGCGTTTCTTGAGATACGCCTCGGCCATTATGCTGCGGCAACTGTTGCCTGTACAAACGAAAAGAATGCGCTGTATTTCTTTTTTCATCGTATTTTTATCTTACGGTTCTTTGCCTCGATCTTCCGGATGAGCTCTTTCTTGTAGAGTTCTAATTTCTTAGCGACAGGTCCGGAATTGACGCCGATTACCTGCGCGGCAAGTATCGCGGCGTTGATGGCGCCGGCTTTTCCAATGGAAACGGTAGCCACGGGAACACCCGCGGGCATCTGCACCGTGGAAAGCAGTGAATCTATCCCATCCAGCTTGGTATCCATGGGGACGCCGATTACCGGAAGCGTAGTATGCGAAGCTACAACGCCTGCCAGATGAGCCGCACCGCCGGCGGCGGCAATAATAACTTTCACACCCTTTTTTCTGGCCGCTTTCGCGAAAGCGGAAGTCTTGCCGGGTGAACGATGAGCGGAAAAAATCTTAACCTCGTGGGGTATCCCGAACTTTTTCAGCATAACACTTGCCTCTTGCATGACCGGCATGTCCGAATCGCTTCCCATAACTATGCTGACAACTGGTTTTTTATCCATACATCTCTCCTTAATGCTCTTCCCTACGCGCCCACGCGCGCGATGGCTCTATGCCCTATGTCTTTTCGCCAATGCATATCTTCAAAATGTATTTTTTCAACGGCCTTATAAGTATTCGCCACGGCTTCCTTTATGCCCCAGCCCATACCGACCACGTTAAGCACCCTTCCGCCGGATGTAACCAGATTTTCGTCTTCCATTCGCGTTCCCGCGTGGAAAATAAGACCTCCCGAGGCGATCGCCTCATCCAGTCCGGTTATGTGTTTGCCTTTTTCATATCCCCCGGGGTAACCGCCTGAGGCCAGCACAACACACACGCATTCCCGCTCGTCCCACTCCAGTTCCATCCCGGCAAGATCGCCCTTCGCTGTCGCCATTAAAAGTTGCGCCAGATCCGATTTCAGGCGGGGAAGTATGACCTGCGTCTCGGGGTCCCCGAAACGCACATTGTATTCAAGCACTTTGGGTCCGGAATCGGTCATCATTAGCCCCACATAAAGAACGCCTTTATAAAGAATTTCTTCTTTGCGAAGACCCTCGACGGTGGGACGGATGATGTTCTCCATAATCTCGCCGAAGAGCTCTTTGCCTATAACAGGAGCCGGCGAATACGCTCCCATTCCCCCGGTATTGGGCCCCTTGTCCTCGTCATAGACACGTTTGTGATCCTGGCTTGTAGCAAGCGGGATGATATTGGTCCCGTCCGTCATCACCAGAATGGAAGCCTCCTCGCCGGTAAGACATTCCTCGACTATGATCCTCTTTCCCGCGGACCCGAACTCTTTCTTAACGAGCATAGCCTCAGCCGCTTCGACAGCCTCTTCAACCGTCTGGGCTATGATAACCCCCTTACCCGCGGCCAGCCCATACGCCTTTATGACTATGGGGGCACCCGTGGACTGTATATATTCCCGTGCTTTTTTGACATCATCAAATATGCGGAAAGGGGCCGTCGGCACGTCATACCTTCCCATCAGTTCCTTCGCAAATATCTTGCTGGATTCCATCCTGGCGGCGGCATATGAAGGTCCGAAAACGTTTATGCCGGCGCCCTCAAGATCGTCCGTTATCCCCACCGCCAGCGGGGCTTCCGGCCCGACGACGACCAGATCTATAGCCTTTTCCTTGCAGAAAGCGATAACCTCCTGATGCTCGGAAACCGCCAGATCCACATTGGTCGCGTCTCGGGAGGTGCCTCCGTTCCCCGGGGCGCAATACAGCTCTTCCGTATTCGGGCTCTCTCTCAACTTCCAGCACAGCGCGTGTTCGCGTCCTCCTGATCCGATAACCAGTATGTTCATTACATGATCTCCGCGCTACGTTTTCCTTTAACTATTTTTCCGATCACCCAGCTGCTCAGCTTGAATTTTTTCTTAAGTATTTTTATGGCTTTTCCCGCGTCAGCCGCCGAGAGGGCAAGCGTCATACCTATACCCATATTAAACGTTCGGTACATCTCTTCTTCTTTTATCTCGGCGTGGCCCAGTAAAAATTCGAAAACCTTAGGCACGCGCCAGCTGTCGCGGCGGATAACGGCCTTGACTCCGGCGGGCAGCATCCTCGGCACGTTATCATAGAACCCGCCGCCGGTTATGTTAGCGGCGCCTTTTATCGTCACCGAACGGGCCAGACCGAAAAACGGTTTCGTGTAAATAAAAGTGGGTTTAAGTAGAAGTTTGGCTTCTTTCTTTATCTGCGCTTTTGTCAGTATCTTCCGCACAAGCGAATACCCGTTGGAATGAAGACCGCTGGAAGCTACCCCCAAAATTACATCGCCGGGTCTGATACTTTTACCGTTGATAACCTTGTTTCTGGCCACTAGACCCACGGCGAAACCGGCCAGATCATATTCGCCTTTTTTATACATCCCTGGCATCTCCGCGGTCTCCCCGCCCAGAAGCGCGCACCCGGCATCTCGGCAGCCTTTGACTATACCCTTTATGACCTCACTCCATATTTTCTCTTCCAGTTTCCCGCTGGCGAAATAATCAAGAAAAAATACCGGTCTTGCTCCCGAACAAAGTATGTCATTCACGCACATGGCCACCAGGTCCACTCCAACAGTGTCGTGTTTGCCTACATCTTGAGCTATCTTCAGCTTTGTGCCGACGCCATCGGTAGAGGCAACAAGAAGCGGAGAGCTGATCCCGCCCGCGGCAGGATCAAAAAACCCCCCGAAACCTCCCACGGAGTCCATGCTCCCGGTGACCCTGGTCGTATCAATGAGTTTCCTGACGTTTTTTATAAGCCGGTTGGCTTTGTCGATATCCACGCCGGATTGTCTGTAGGTAATCTTCTTTTTCATCAGAGCCCTATATTCTTAAAAATCGCGTCTATATGACGAAGGTGGTAATCAAGGCGAAAACAGTCTTCTATTTCCTCGGTTGAGAGATATTTCTTTACCTCTTCGCATACGAGCGCAAACTCTCTGAAATCCTTATCATGCTCATGCGCCTTAAGCGCGAGACCCTGAATGATATCGTACGCTTCCATGCGGGTAGCGCCCTTTTTGATAAGTTCCAGAAGCATCCTCTGGGAATAGACCATACCTTTGGTGGCCCCGATATTTTCCAGCATCTTTTTCTCATTCACGAGGAGCCTGGAGATCAGCTTTTCGGTCTTATCCAGCATGTAATCAAGAAGGATGGTGGAGTCCGGTATGATGATGCGTTCGACCGACGAATGCGAGATGTCCCGTTCATGCCAAAGCGCCACGTTTTCTATGGCGGCCATCGCGTTGCCCCTCAATACCCTGGCCAGACCCGTTACTCGTTCGCATATGATCGGATTCTTCTTGTGCGGCATACTTGAGGACCCGGTTTGCCCGGATGCAAAAAACTCCTGCACTTCGGCGATCTCGGTCTTCTGCAAACCCCGTATCTCAAGTGCTATTTTCTCCAATGTCGCTCCGCAAATAGCGATAGCCGACATGTACTGCGCGTGCCTGTCTCTCTGTAGTACCTGGCTGGACACACCGGCCGGTTTAAGGTTCAGCTTTTTGCACACGTACTGTTCCACAAAAGGATCCACGTTGGCAAACGTTCCCACGGACCCGGAGATTTTCCCGACGGCAATGGTCTCTCTGGCATCCTCAAGTCTTTCGAGATCTCGCTGGGCCTCTTTATAAAAAAGCGCCATCTTAAGCCCGAACGAGATGGGCTCCGCGTGAACGCCGTGTGACCGGCCCATCATCGGTGTCTTTTTATACTTCAGGGCTTTTTCTTTCAATGCTTCCATAAGCCCCTTAATGTCTTTTATGAGAACGTCCATGGCTTCCGTCATCATGACCGAAAGCGCCGTATCCAGCACGTCGCTGGATGTCAGTCCGTAATGGAGATATTTTGCTTCTTCACCTATATTTTCGGAGACATTTTTGATGAAAGCGACCACATCGTGGTGGGTTTTTTGTTCGATTTCCTCTATCCGCCGGACATCAAAATCAGCCTTTTCCCTGATAACCTGCACCGCTGCTTTGGGGATAAGACCCTGTTTCGCGAACGCTTCACAAGCCAGGATTTCGATCTCCAGCATCTTGCGAAACTTGTTCTCATCCGTCCAGATTTTGGCCATTTCGGGACGCGTATATCGCTCTATCATGTTTCTCTCCTGTGTTTGCGGGCAAAATAGATATGGGTTCTTGTGACCAGAGTATTTTTTATAACATACATAATACCCAGTGTCAATCCGTATTGTAAAAGGTGATTTTAAATGGGCAGATCCAGGATTTTAGGTAAAAAAGGCCCTAAAAATAAAGTAGGGCACGTTTAAACGTGCCCTACTTTCATTGTGTGATGATATATTTGGTTGCGGGGGGAGGAATCGAACCTCCGACCTTGAGGTTATGAGCCTCACGAGCTACCTCTGCTCCACCCCGCGACGAAACTCTGTATCGAGTGAGAGATTATAACAAATATAAATTATAGAAGCAAGCGGTTTTTTAACCTGCCAGGTTAGGCTGCTGTGTTTATAGACTTTAGTTCCGTCTCAAACTTCTCCTGCAGCTTGTCCAGCCCAAGGGAAACGGCTTTTAATTTATCGAAGATCCAGTCCCTTTGGTTGCCTTTGCCAAAAGCGCGATTCACTGAACCGGAAAGAATCTCAAGCAGCATTATGTCCGCATAATCCGGGAAGGCCTCGGGCACCTTGACCTTCGTGAAGAAGGCCCCTTCTTCCTTGAGTTTTTCGAATGCCTTTCCTTCAACAACTTCCTGTTTACCGATTACGATTACGTTTGAGGCCGGGATTTCTATCCCTTTCTTCGCCTGCGCCCTTTTCCTTTCGCCATAGATCGCATCCGCTAAACGGTCACCCTCAGCATGCGTTATTATTATGTTACCGAACCCTTTTTTCTGAGATAAACGTCTTAACCCGCTCAAGTAATTGGTCAATTCTATTATTGCCTTTTGTTCCCTGGGTATCCAGCTCGTATCGATCCCGATTATAATGTTTTCATTGGTATTCCGTATTTTCATTATCTGCATCATAAGGGTATAAAGGAAATCACGCGCCAAAGGACCGTCGGCAGGCACTTTCTCGTCCGCTTTCCTCTCGTAAAACCTGGCCCCGCCTTCCCTGAAAAGCCTCATGTCAGGGTCGTACTTTTCCGCACGCGAGGCGAACTCCACATCCGGACATTCGCCCTCTTCGTATTGATATATGTTTCCGAATCCCTCTATGCTTGAAAACCCCTTATAGATAAATAACGCCCCTTCTCTGGTCTCTTCCCGAAGCCTTCTCACAAGCTTTTCCTCTGTCTCCGGACTGAGCGACTGAAAATGATAGAAAGTGTCAAATTTTGAAAAATCAGAACCATCCGGATCTATCTTGGGGTCAGTAAAATCCCCCTGTATAAATTTTACGTCTTTTGCTTCCTCTATTCCTAAGTGCGCCAATAAATTCTGGCATACCCTGCTTTCTATAATAAGGTTTTTTCTTCGCTCCACGCCGACGGATTTTTTTACCCCTTTTACGGCGGCTGCAAGAACGGCCCTGCCGTCGCCGCTTCCCAGATCTAAAAACGATTGCCTGTTCTCAAGGTTTGCTTTGGCGAAAATGTTTGATAAAACGTCCATACCTGCCGGAGCGAACGGCTCATCGCTGGACCAAGTGTAAGACCAGTACTGTTTGGCGTAAAATGCGGTCAGGATCTGTTCTTTTTCTTCAGAAGTTAATTTTTTTTGCTCTCCTGTCTCATTTAAAATTTTTAAGAATGTTACGAATCTATCCGCAAACCTTTGAATGTCTTCCTCGTTTAACGCATCCAGGTCCTCTATGATTATCTCCATCTGTTCAAAAAGCGCTTCTTCCAGAATGTCCGACCCGGTTGGCGCTCTCGCTAGTATTTTCTCTTTCTGGCCATCGATCTGGGCTGCGATATCTCCGGTAATCTCCGTGATGTGAACATCTTTTATTCGCGCTGCTTTAACTCCGCTGGCCACAGAGGAAACGAATAATTTAAGCATGTTTTGCGCTTTTTCTTTTTCACCCGCATCTTCAGACATTATTAGGCTTGGCTTATTGGCAATAATATTGGATACCACGCAGTACTTCCCTTCCCCGTCTTCTTTATACACAACATGGAAACCTTTTTCTTCGAAGTATTTTCCCTTATCGGCGCTGAATAATGTATTATCCATTATCGCGCCTATTATGTTCCTGTACTCAAACTGTGCGCCTCTCAGATCAGCGCCCTCTAGATACGCATCCTGCAAAATGGCGCCCCTCAGATCGGCGCCCCTAAAATCGGCGTCGCTTAAATCGGTGTCATACCCGCTTAGATCAGCTCCCTTTAGATCCGCGCCCCTAAAATCACCGCCCCAGAAATTACCGTTTTTCAAGACGGCGTGTTCCAGAATCGCACTTTTAAAAATACACAAGGGAAACTCACCCTCTGCAAAATTTGCTCGCCTTAAATTGACCCCTTCAAAATCGAACCCCTCTAACGTCCCCATATCGAGCAAAACGTTCTCTAAATCTTTTCTTTCCCCGTTAAGAAAATCTTTAAACTCTTGCGTCATGTACGCTTTCCCAAGAAGTGTCCAATCTATTATCTTGACATCTGTCAGATTGCCGGCGGCGTCTTCTTTTATCAGGATATTACCGTAATGCAGATGGCCGTGAGTAAAAATTCCGCTTCCTCTCCTTAAACTTTTTGAGGCCGCTTGCCTGATGCTAAGTTTCAGCTCTTCGGTAAGTTTTCCGATAATCCCACCTGTTTTTTCCTGAAGACTTCGGTATCCCAACGAGGTTAAGTTAAGCTCAAAAACATACCCCTGGTGCCCTTCAAGCATAAACGTGGGGCAACACCACCGGCCTTTGGACATGAAAAACTCCTGCAGTTCCTCGATAATGCGCGTGTTGGGTTTTTTTATGATCTCGAGGCCCGTCGCGTTATGTTCATAGCATCCTGCATACGCGCTTCCCTCACGGACCCTGGAATGGACCTTTTCGTCTTCTACTTTTCTGAAATTTTTAAGCCCGTTCTTTTCCAGATCGTTCATCATTTCTGCAACTTTCGCATTCTTCCACAGGTCCACGCCGTCTATCGGGTGCGTCTCGGGCGTCAAGCCAGTAGCTGCATCCAACAACATGGGAAGCTCTTTGAATGAATCGTGGGTTTTCTCACAAAATCTTACTACATCTTTCTGAATCGCGGTTACAATCCCCTTTATACCCCAAGCGCCCCTATAAATAAATAAAGTGCCCGGTTTGGCTTCTTCTTGAAGTCTTCTTGAAAGTCTTTCTCTTGCTTCTTCAGAAATATACTCCCACTGATGAAAAACCTCGAATTCTGAAAAATCAACAATGCTTCGATCGGTAAAATCACCATGCACAAAGCGTGCATTTCTCACCTCGTCCACCCCTAAGCGGAGCAATAAGTCCTGGCATATCTTGCTCTCCACAACAAGATCTTCTCTTAATTCTACGCCAACGCATTTCTTAAGTCCCTTTACTGCAGCTGTCAAAACAGCCCTCCCATCGCCACTGCCCAGATCCAGAATTGATTTTCTGCCCCCTATATCTGCCGCTTGCCAAATCTCCCACAAAAGGTCTACGGATGTCGGAACAAACGGAGGAAAGTCAACTGAATCGCGTTCGCTGCTATAGATTTTTTGGTAAAACTCGGACAGCGTTCTTTCTTTTTCTTTTTGGCTCAACCCTTGCTTGCCCGGCCGCTGTCTATCCAAAATCCTTGTAAATGCCACAAACCTCTCCGCCAGTTTCGTGACACTGTCGATTTCCAGTGCCTCGCGGTTTTCTATTACTGTCTTAATCTCTTGAAAAAGCGCTGCCAACCAAACGTCTGAAACAGGCGGTCCTTTTACAATTATTTCCGCTTCCGGGCTATTGATTTGAGATATGATCTCGTCCGTAAGTTCCGCATCTGTGATAGGCACCTCCCTCCCGTCTACGCCTCTGATACATAGTTCCACATCTCCAAATCGTGTCGTTTTAATCCCACGCTCCACAAAAAATACAAATGTTTTAAGGATATTCAAAACTCCTTCTTTTTTAAGGTCTTCTATGGGTATTTGTAACCTGGGTTTAGTTTGGGATACTTCCTCTTGAGCTTTCTCCCGGCCGGCTCTCCCGCGCATAACTGCGGCAGCGGCTTTAGCGGCTCTTGCAGCCGGCCTTTCGGGCATGCTGTTGATCTTTTTTGAGTAATCTATTATCCCATCTATTACTGGCTCCAATAGTTGTTTCCGCAACTTTGATCTAGTTTTATAAGATGTATTACTATCGCGTTGTAAGAGATATTGTGTATTTATAATAGTTTGTACGTCTGGCATGATCGGGAATACATTATCGCCGGGAGGCAGCCAATGTAAGAGACCCCTCTCTGTTATTACAGCCGTTGGAACGCCATGGACACCACTACCTACATGGCTTAAACCCGTATCCAGTGTGACAAGTCCGCTGCTTACGCCCAGAATATCGTTAATAAAAGGAAATATGTCCCCTTGCGGCAATATAACATCACTGCCGTTGACCTTAAGCGCCCTCGCTATCTCATCTGTGCGGCAGAGATCGGTAATCATCTCAGTGCGGCGTGTAAACACAAAATGCGCACCTTTTACATTGCGCATTAATGCCCCGATCAAGCCGTTCCAGTCTTCCTCTTTTAATAGTCCGCTCAACGTTTCGGCCTCTAAATTAACAACGATAATTTTCTTTGTGGGGTCAAAACTGTCAGCCGGTATGTCGGGATTCGTGCAATAGTACCACTCTTCTACTAATCCTAGTGCGCTCTCGGCTTCTTCGGCACCAAGTTTGATGGCGCCCAGATTCTCTTTATTGACGTCTAATCCCAATGTCGCATACATCTTCATGGCAAGCAGCCAAGCTCCCGATCGCCCTAATTTTCTTTCTGGCGCCACCTCATTCATGGTATCTTCGAAACCCGCAATTTGATATTTATTTCCCTCGCGATCCTGATATATCGGAACCATTGGCTTTGTCCATAATCCTGGCATTGTAGCGCTGGTTAAGTACGCGGGTGAATGCATCATGAATACATGCGGCAGCCTGGAATCGGAAAAATCTTCTTTGGACATACTGCGAAAATGTGCGGGTGCCGCAGTCACGTCAAAAACCATATCCACTTTTCTGTCAGCTAAAAACCGTTTCCATTTTTTAAATTGATCCGCGTCATATATGCGGTTCCTCTTCCCTAATATGTAGTTTTCCCACTTTCTTGCGTTATAGTTCCAGTCCTTGATATCTTCCGTCGATCGCGGTATCGGTTTGACCTTGCCGTTAAACTGCCTGGCGAAAAATATATCAGGAAAGTGCGTTGCTACATAAATCGTGGCATCGGGGAATTTCTTATGTAAAGTCGTAACAAGCGGCCAAAGATCGATTACTGCCTCTCCTATCTTCGCCCCCAAAGGTTTCGTGTAGTCGCTCAAAACGAATATGTTTTTAATCTCATCTGCAGGGATATTTGATAAGGGACGTTTGACTAGTTTCTGCTGTTTTTCAATCTTTCTTGTCAGCACTTTATCCCTTACCCCAAACACTTCCCTTTGAAGTACCCTTAACAGGTAATGTGAATCGCGCTGCCAGTTTTGCCACTCTTCGTCCTCTATGAACTTTAGGGTCTCACTGGAAAGTTCTATTCCGCCTATCTCCGTGAAATTTTCCTTAAAACTACCCCTCATCTTAACCCTAATGGATGTTTTCTGTCCCCGTTTCACCAGCTGCAGGTCCAATAATCCTTTTTTTCCTCCTCCCATATCTATCAGAAAATGTCCTATCTCATGGAATAAGGCCATGAGGTCACCGGCGAGATTTTCGTGGAGAGCTATGAGTCTTTCGTTGGGTGAAGCTAGACCAAAAAGATCTTTTTCGGTATCTTTGAACACATAAAGAGGGATGCTTTTCGGGAAAAGGTTGAGGATTTTTTTAATAAGAGATTGATGTTCTTCTTTCGCAACTTCTGCAATTTTCCCCCTTGTATCAGGCGTCGGTGGCGCTCGGGGTATAACCTTCAGTGTAAATTTTTCAGTCGCTCCGGTCCCTCTTACCTTCGCAGTTATATGGAGGAGCCTGTCCTCTTCTACCTTTGTTACCTGAACATTTTCGTAGTATTTACTGATCTGGCGCGATGAGTTTTCCTTTGCAGACCCGTCTTCCGCGAACAATGGAATAAATTCACAAGATTCGCCGCCGCTTTTCAGAAACTTTTCAATATCTAACTCGTAAAACATTTTCAATGGTTCCCGCTCATCTTCATAACGCTTATTTAGATACCTCTTTAAGCGCCTGATATTCGCATCCTTGTCTATGATCAAAACTCCCATATGTTTCATCGCCTCTCGAAAATAATCCGACACCTGGTCGGCCAATTTGTCTCTATTATAATAGGTGGTGATAATTTTGAGCTTGCCCTCCCGCTGGAATTTATAGATGCTGTCGGCCAGATGAAATCTGTATCTGACCAGTTCCTTCTTTGTCGCCTCGGGCAGGTCGGAAAGATTTACAATATCATAAAGTCGCACAGCGATTTTTCTGATCGTTCTGAAATATGCGAACCCGGCGATAGCGTTTCTTACACCCATCCGGCAGAAAATCTGGGCCGGTAAACCTATCAAGCCTATACCATGCGGTAACGGGGCGCTCAAGAATGTGACTAATAAAGGGAGGCTCCGTCTGTTTTCAGTGAAAAATGATGTCCAGAAATACGGTATGCTCAAGAACCTGATCATCGGCCCCACCAGCACCGACATTACAAATAATGTCGCGGACATGGACATGGGAATATACCCGGCTGAAGTCACCATCGGGATAAGGACCCATAACACCCATTTCAGCGGCCACATTACCAGTTCTACATTTACATAAAAGGCGCCTATCTTAAGATAGTGTTCTATCTCTTCCCGGGACAGCCCCTTCTGTTCCATGACAAACCTGAGCAGGTCGATATAGGATCTTAGGTCCCGCGCTTGCGATTTAAAAATTTTCGCGAGAACTCTTGTGTATCTACCCTCGAAGCGTATCCCGTGAATAGTTGTTTCGATCGTTTCGACTAATTCTCTGCGTGTTTTTCTTACGAAATGTCCCTGGAAGGCATCCCTGTGACGGAAAAGCGGCGTTTGTGGAGAAGACACATTTACTTTGGTCTTCCCTCTTCTGGCCTCCATTTCTTTAAACTGCTCTATATGCGGCAGAAATACACTCTCTGCCAGTGCCCGCGCCGATAAATCCTTGAAAAGCTGTTTTGTCATATATATAGTTTTATTTGAACCGTCTTCATCCATGCCGCAGCTCGATTGCACATAATCTACCTCGCCTTCTTCTGTCTTAAACTCGGCCAGCCTGTAAACATACTCTCCTTTTTTATCGATCAAGACAACGCGTATATTCCCGACATGTAGAGGAGCACCCTTCTTGGGACTTTTACCCGCATCGGTAAGTCTGTCGGTAATTTTTATTTTGCTTATTTTTTTCAGTTTCTTTAAGTAATTAAAATTGTCATTTTCGGCCGGCCCATTCATGTATCTGCCTCTCGAAATCCGGATCGTTTCTGTTTTCTGAACACTTTCCTGCAGAGACAAACTGAGTTTGAGCATGTCAGGCACAGCCTGCAGAAAATAAGTATCGGGCGTCCCGATATGAACCATGTCATCCCGGGGGCAGGCCACCTGCCGCAGTTCTCCGAATTCCTTGACTCTGTTCCTGAATCCCTTATACCCGTATATTATGGTATATGGCGCGTCCGGGCGGGTATACCCGTCCTTGAAGGGCAACACTGTGGCGATCGCGGCGGCGTTCCTTCCGGAATGAAAATTTTCCACCGGATCCTGCCATTTCTTCTTTTGCCGCTTGAAAAACTTCTCCGGAGGAATAAAACCCTCTTCCACTATATGCTTTAAGTAGGGTTCATATCCATCTCCCTTCAGAGAGACCAGATAAAGGTATATACCGTACTTCTGTATGATCTCTTCCGACACTCTTTTTTTCCTTAATTCTTCCCTGAATTGT
>JBDRIH010000021.1:0-7612 GCA_043816025.1 Candidatus Omnitrophota bacterium | reverse complement strand
TTTAACCTGGTTAGATCTGGCAGGTTAGGGTATAATAACCGCCATGAAAGCGCGAATTTCAACAGAACTTAAAATTGCTAACTCTCTAAAAAAGAAAAAGAAGACTCTGGCTGTTGCCGAATCCTGCACCGGCGGATTAGTTTCACACCGAATAACCGATGTTCCAGGGAGTTCCAAATATTTCAAAGGTGGTGTTGTCGCGTATTCTAATATGGCCAAGGTTTCTATCCTGGCCGTTCCATCCGGGATGATAAAAAAGTGCGGCGCAGTCAGTCGCGAGGTCGCCCTGGCTATGGCGGAAGGCGCGCGAAGCGCTTTTGAAGCAGATATAGCGGCGGCTGTTACAGGTATTGCCGGGCCATCCGGGGGTACAGCGGAAAAACCGGTAGGTCTGGCTTATATGGCGGTTGTGTCAGGTAAAGTGAGCAAGACACGCAAGGTCAATTTTAAAGGCGGCCGAAGCGCTTTAAAAATAAAGTTTTCCGATGCGGTGCTAGAATTGATTCAGAAGAATATATAAGTAGCTTCAAGCTGCAAGCCACAGGCTTCAAGCTCCAAGTCTGGAACTGCAGCCTGCAGCTTGAGGCCTGAAGCTAGAAACAATTTACAACATATTTATACATGAATACTACAGAAAAGGCTCCCAAGATCAGAAGTTTTATCGCGCTGGAACTTTCTGATGAGGCCAGGGATGAGTTTTCGAGGATAATCGGGGTTTTGAAAGAAGCAAACGCCGATGTCAAATGGCTCAAACCGGAGAATATCCACCTTACGCTTAAGTTTCTTGGCTATGTCCCGGAGGAGAGAATCGCTGGGATCGCGGAAAGGCTGAAGAAAATAGCGTCCGGAGCAGCCCCTTTTGAGATCGTATTGGGAGGGATAGGCGTCTTCCCCGCCTGGGATTATGTCAAAGTGTTATGGGTGGGGGCGGCCGAGGGCGCGGATAAGGCAAAAGACCTTGCCGCGCAGGTAGAAGAGGCCATGGCGGAAGAAGGGTTCGAGAAAGAGGCGCGCTCCTTCAGTCCGCATTTTACCCTCGGCAGGGTAAGAAAGGCGAAGAATAAAGACGAGCTTAAGAGATTGGCCGATTCGATAAAGGTTGAACCCGCCTCCAGTCATATATCCAGAATAGTGCTTTTCAAATCTGTTCTCAGCCCGAAAGGCGCTGAGTATACCCCGCTAGCCACAGCGAATCTTGCCGGATAAATCTCACGTGTTAAAAAAATAAAAAAATGTGAAAGTATTTTGTGGGAAAAAGTGTCTAATATACTGAGGCACATAAATTTCCTTTGCAAAACAATACCGCTATAAGTATAATAAAGCTGACAAAAATAATATTAAGATAAAATAAGGGGGAAAATCATGGTTAAAAAAGATAAACTCACAACCGAAGAAAAGAAGCCAGCAGAAACTGGCAAGGGGAAAGCATTAGAGCTGGCGCTCAGCAAGATCGAGAAAGATTTTGGGGAAGGCGCGATAATGAAGATGGGCGAAGGGTACAAGGTAGAGGTGAGTTCAATATCCACGGGCTCCATCGGTCTTGACCTGGCGCTGGGGACAAACGGTGTGCCCCGCGGGAGGGTCATCGAGATATTCGGTCCCGAGTCCAGCGGCAAGACCACGCTTACCTTAAACATCATTGCCAACGCACAGAAAGGCGGCGGCGAAGCGGCTTTTATAGACGCCGAGCACGCGTTTGACCCGACCTATGCCAGGAAAATCGGGGTTAATCTGGATAACCTCCTGATATCACAGCCCGATAACGGTGAGCAGGCGCTTGAAATCACCGAAACTCTTGTCCGCAGCAACGCTATCGACGTAATCGTTATAGATTCGGTTGCCGCCCTGACACCGCGTAAAGAGATCGAGGGCGATATGGGGGAGCCGCAAATGGGCCTGCAGGCGCGGCTTATGAGCCAGGCGCTCAGAAAGTTGACCGCCGCCATAGGTAAGTCAAAAACCTGTGTTATCTTCATCAACCAGATCAGGATGAGGATAGGGGTCATGTTCGGCAATCCCGAGACTACAACCGGCGGTAACGCCCTGAAATTCTATTCATCGGTACGCATCGACTTGAGGCGTATAGCGTCACTTAAAAAAGGTGACAAAGTTATAGGTAACCGCGTCAGGGGAAAAGTCGTCAAAAATAAGCTTGCGCCGCCCTTCAGACAGGCGGAATTTGACATCATGTTCGATGAGGGCATATCACGCTCTTCCAGCATCATCGATATGGCGGAGGAGACCGGGATAATTAAAAAGAGCGGGACATGGCTTTCCTACGGCGACGAGAAGATAGGCCAGGGAAAAGAAAGCGCCCGGCTATACCTTAAGGAAAATTCAAAATTATTGGACAAGATCGAAACGGAAGTCAGGAAGACGCTGAGCACCTCGCACTGATATTTACATTGTGGGTGTTTTGGGGTTCGATAAATCGAACCCCTACGCCTAAAGACAGCAGGTAGGGGTCGGATTCATCCGACCCGAATATGGGCTTAAAATATGATGACATCCGGCGAGATACGAGAGAAGTTTCTTAACTTTTTCGAGGAGAAAGGGCATGCCGTCGTCCGGAGCGATCTTCTTGTTCCGGCAAAAGACCCGACGCTTTTGTTTACGAGCGCCGGGATGAGCCAGTTCAAGGAACAGTTCATGGGCCGGAACATTACGTTCAAGCGCGCGACCTCCTGTCAGAAATGTCTGCGCACGGGCGATCTGGAGAATGTCGGCAAGACCCCGCGTCACCATACTTTCTTTGAGATGCTGGGAAATTTTTCTTTCGGCGACTATTTTAAAAGGGAAGCTATCCGGTGGGGCTGGGAATTCATGACCAAAGAGATGGGCCTGGCCGAAGAGAGGCTGTGGGTTTCCGTTTATGAAGAGGACGAGGAGTCTTACGGTATATGGCTTAATGATATAAAAGTCCCGGCGGGAAAGATAGTCAAACTCGGAACGCACGATAATTTTTGGCCGCAGGACGCTCCCCAGAAAGGGCCAAACGGTCCGTGCGGGCCGTGTTCCGAGATATTTTACGATTGGGGCAAGGACACGGGATGCGGCAGGAAGACATGCGATCCATCGTGCGAGTGCGGCCGTTTTGTGGAAGTCTGGAACCTTGTGTTTACCGAATTTGAGAGAAAACCCGATGGGTCGCTGGTTCCGCTTCCCAGCAAGAACATAGACACCGGTATGGGCTTAGAACGTATGGTTTCGGTTATGCAAGAGGTGAAGACGAATTTCGAGACGGATCTGTTCCGGCCGATTGTCGAGGCCCTCAAAAAAGAAATCGGCGCCTCCGGCAATAAAATAGCAGTCGAGGATCTTTATCTTATAGCCGACCATATCAGGGCGGCCACGTTCGCTATCGCCGACGGGGTCTCGCCGTCGAACGAAAAACGTGGATACGTTGTAAGAAAACTCATAAGAAGGGCTTACTTAAGAAGTGGGGCGAAAGAACCCTTTTTGTATAATATAGTTCCGAGAATAGCGAGTAGCATGAAAGACGTCTATCCCGAGGTTGAGGAGAAAAGGGAACATATAAGCGCGATCGTGCAAGAGGAAGAGAAGAGGTTTGGAGATACCCTTAGTTCTGCCATGCCTGTTATGGAGGAGATGTTATCGGGCGGCGGGAAGGAGCTTGACGGCGCAGAGATTTTCAAGCTTGTGGATACCTACGGGTTGCCGCTGGACGTGATAAGAGAGGATGTCCGCGAAAGAGGAGTTTCGCTTGATGTGGAGGGGTTCGAACGTCTGATGGAGAGAAGGAAAGAGCAGTCCCGCAGGGGCAGCGAGATATCCTGTGATTTTATCTTTCAGCCGGATCATTTTTCGAGTGCGCCCAGACCTTCTTATTCGGAAGATCTGCCGCTGGAGGCGAACCTGGAGTTTATATTGAAAGAGGGTAAAGCCTCAGATGAAATAAAAGAAGGGGAATGCGCCGAGGTTATAACCGCGCCCCAGAGCAGTAGGTTTTACGCCGAAGCCGGCGGACAGGTGGGGGATACCGGGGTCATTGCTAAAGAAGACGGACGGATGGATATCGCAGACACTTTCGAAGCCGACGGCAGGAAGGTGTTCCGGGTCATTGGCAGAAAAGGGACCTTTAAAAAGGGAGATAGGGTCACGCTTGATTGGGATTCGGAGAAAAAGGAAAGAACGGCAAAGAATCATACCGCGACTCATTTGTTGCAGGCCGCCCTGCGCCGCGTGCTGGGGGAACATGTAAAGCAGTCGGGTTCTATGGTGGATGACAGAAGATTAAGGTTCGATTTTACACATATGAAGAAATTGTCCGAGCGGGAACTCGCCAAGGTGGAGGATGCCGTCAACGCCTGGATAGAAGAATGTATTGACGTGTGCAAAGAGTCGAAGACGCTTAAAGAAGCGAAAGACGAAGGCGCGCTTTCGTTTTTCGGCGAAAAATACGGCGATATCGTCCGCGTTGTAGCGGTAGGCGATACGTCCAAAGAACTTTGCGGGGGCAGCCATGTGGGCAATACCCGCGACATAGAGTTGATGAAAATCACCAGCGAAAGTTCCGTGGCCAGCGGTATCAGACGCATTGAGGCTCTTACGGGAGATAATGCCAGAGTATGGCTTAAGGAGACGCTGGAGCATTTTTTAACGGAATATGAAAAACTGGCAGAGGGCAGGAAGGGGTATCTTGAGGAATATATCGAGAAAGAGGCTAAAGATATAATCGGCGGCAAGACTCGGATCGACGCCGCTTTGATGCGTACTTTTGACGAGAGAATAAAGCCGGCGTTTTTAAAAGCTCATGAACGCCTCGAGAAAGACGCGAAAAAACTCAAGAAGGAAAAGGCCTCAGATGTCTTTAACGAGGCGAAAGCGAAGATGGACGAAATCGTCGCCAGTGCGACCGTGATCGGCAAAGTGAATTTCGTCTCGGGTATACTGGATGACCTGGAGATGCCGCTATTGAGAAAGGCCGCGGGTTACCTTGAGAAGAAAGTAAAATCGGCCGTTATCCTCTTGGCGAGCGGCAAGGATGGCAAGGCGTATTTGATATGCGCCGTGACGACCGATATTGCGGGGAAAGGCATGGACGCGAAAGAAATAATAAACGGTATATCCGGTAAGATCGGCGGATCGGGCGGCGGCAAGTCCACTTTCGCCCAGGCCGGAGGGGAAAATCCAGAGGGTCTCAAGTCAGCTTTAGAAGAAGCCGAACGTATTATTCAAAGAAAGGGTTAGCATGAGAAGCGTCAAGATAGGCAGTAAAGTGTTCGACAAACTTGTCAACAGGCGTGATCAGGGAAGGGTGCGTCTCCAGAAAAAAGTCGGCAGCATAATAGAGAAAGTGCGCCTTGAAGGGGACGCGGCGCTTACTCGCTATACGAGCAAGTTCGACAAGGTAAACCTGAAACGGAAAGACCTGCGCGTTACCGAGGCGGAGATCAGCGGCGCGTATCAGGACATAAAACCCGAGATCGTAAACACACTGAAGGAGATAATCAGGAACATAAACAAGTTCTACAAGAACCAGCTGCCCAGATCCTGGTCCATCCGGCAGAAATCGGGTATTGAACTGGGAGAAAAATTCGCGCCGATCGAACGTGTCGGGGTGTATGTGCCCAGCGGAACGGTGCCCCTGGTATCGAGCGTTTACATGACGGTCCTGCCGGCCAAAATAGCCGGAGTTAAGAACATTGTTATGGTCTCGCCGCCCAACAAATATAAGAGCATCGACCCCCACATACTCGTGGTAGCGAATCTGCTCAAGGTCGACGAGATATATAAGGCCGGCGGTGCCCAGGCGATCGCGGCCTTGGCTTTTGGGACAAAAACCATACCGAAAGTGGACAAGATCGTCGGACCGGGTAACGAGTACGTTACCGAGGCGAAACGCCAGGTCTTCGGGTATTGTGATATAGATATGCTGGCCGGGCCGAGCGAGGTTCTGATAATCGCCAATCAATACGCTAATATTGATTATCTTAAGAAGGATCTCATGTCCCAGGCGGAGCATCATAAGGGGCTGGCCGTACTTGTTACGTCGTCCGATAAGGTGTTCGACGCGCTTCACAAGGATCCGGATGTAAGGGGGTATATCATCAAGGTCAAGAACCTTGAGGAAGCGGCAATGGTGTCCAATATGATCGCGCCGGAACACCTGCAGCTTATGGTAAAGTCTCCCAAGAGGGTGCTTAAGAATGTGACCAACGCGGGGGCTATTTTTATGGGGCAGTATACGCCCGTGGCTATCGGGGATTATATAGCCGGACCCAGCCATGTACTGCCGACCGGCGGGACGGCGCGGTATTCCTCGGGCCTGAACTTAAGGGACTTTATCAAGAGTTCGCATATTATTTCGTATTCACGCAAGGCCCTTTGTTCCTCGGCAGGCTGGGTGAGGGAACTTACGGAACTGGAAAAGCTGGAAAAACACTGGGAGTCGATCAGGATTAGATGTGAATCATAAACAATGGAGGGGATGATGTGTTGTTTATTCGGGAAGAAAAGAAAAGTGGTTAGAAAGATCAGTTACGAGAGAAAATCCAAGGAGACGCAGATCGAAGTGCCTCTTCTGAATATAGACGGCACGGGTGTTACCAAGATCTCGACCTCTATAGGGTTTCTCGATCATATGCTGACACTTTTTTCTTATCATGGATATTTTGATCTTGAGATCAACGCCCAGGGCGACACGCAGGTGGATAAACATCATCTCAATGAGGATATAGGTATCGCGCTCGGCGAGGCTTTCAAGAAGGCCCTTGGCGATTGCAAGGGGATAACAAGGACCGCTTCCGCGGAAGTCCCCATGGATATGGCAAGTGCCAGGGTTTGTGTGGATCTGTCGAATCGTGCGGCGTTCCGTTTCGATTCCAAAACGCCGCTTGCTGCGACAGAGGAAGAAGGATATTCCGCCGAGCTTGCGAAGGATCTCTTGGAAAGTTTCGCGAAAAAACTTTGCATGAACCTTCACATAGAAATAGCCGGTGAAGGGGACATACATCACTTCCTCGAGGCGGTCTTTAAAGCGCTTGGGGTGGCAATGGACAGAGCGACCCGTATCGATCCGCGGAGGGCCGAAGAGGTCCCCTCGAGTAAAGGGATTTTGTAGTACCGTCTGAACGCGAAGCAGGGTCAAGTAGCAAGCTGCGAGCTACAAGCTGCAGGTTTAAAACATGAGGCCTGTAGCCTGCGGCTTGAAGCTTAAAGCTATCGAGTCGTTGAACTTAGGGAAAAACATGATCGGCATAATCGATTACGGTTCCGGGAATCTCTGCAGCGTTTATAACGCTTTTCGTTATCTCGGGCAGGACGTCCAGGTGTGCGAGGACCCTGCCGCGCTTAGTCGTGCCGGCAAGGTCGTGTTGCCGGGTGTCGGGTCGTCGAAAGACGCCATGGAAGGGCTCACTCGGCGCGGTCTTCGGGAACCGCTCGCCGAGCACATAGAAAAAGGCAGGCCTTTTCTGGGTATATGTCTGGGGCTGCAGCTTCTTTTTGACCGGAGCGAAGAGGCCGGTGGATGCGATTGCCTGGGGTGGATCCGCGGGGAGGTAAAACTTTTTCCCGGAGGGGGAGAGCTCAAGGTCCCGCAGATAGGGTGGAACACGGTGAAGCTGCTGAGTAGCGACTGTCCGCTCTT
>JBDRIH010000020.1:0-15675 GCA_043816025.1 Candidatus Omnitrophota bacterium | reverse complement strand
TAGTAATATAATAACACGTAATAGCATAAAGTCAATCCGATTTACTAGCTATTTTATACCTTAACCGCGTTGGGTTTAAACCCGCCAAACCTAACCAGGTTAACAGGGAGTACGCTTACGTAGCGTTAACCTGGTTAGATTTGGCGGTGATCGGGATGGTTAGATTTGACTTTTTGAATTCTTAATTTTAATGGATCTAAGGCCTTTTATCAAAAAAGAAGGTGAAACCGTATCCCTATGCCTTTTTCTAGCCTTACAGGGCTTTAAAAGCGCCTTAAATGCAGTTTTAGAGAGGGTTTAGGATGATTTTTTAGGCTGGATTATGCCTTTACGAGGACCTCACGCACGTATCGTTCGTAGTTGCGGACTTCCGCTTCCAGGTCTATGGCTTCTACTTTCGGAAGATAGATATACAGGTTATACCTAACTCCTTTAATTATAACTTGTTGCACATTTTCAGCAGACCATGATGGCGCTTCATCTTTGTTCGCCATTATCTCCAGCATCATACTGTATAGCTGGCTTGTCAGGCCTCTTTCCAGCTGGACTAATAACAAGCTATCCAGACTATCGGAACGTAAAATATCTCCGGGGTTTTCCGGGTCCACATCGATTATTCCCGCCTTTTGGCCGATAGCGACCTGGTTTATAAGCGGCCTTTTACCCGTTTTTTGACCTATTTTCTCCAATACTTCTTCCGGCGTCAGGACTTCGTCTTCTCCAAGCATGATGATCCTGTCGGGGGCCAGGTCAAGGCCCGTAGTCTCCAGGACGATTCCAATGTTATCCTTTGTTATATCTTTGTTGCGAATGACGACAAAGTCCTCCACGGGGTCTTCCTTGTCGGGCGTTACACCCATTACTTTCCTTCTTTCTTTTATGGATTCGGCAAGGAGTTTCAGGTCAAATGCCGTATCCACGGCCGTAACCATGTAGCGACGTTTCCCTTCTTCATCCAGATTACTCTTCAGACACTCTTCAAGCTGCCCCGTGTAATCTTTCCTATGCATACTATAGATCTTGTTTATCCTCATATCGTATATGCTCTTTTCACTCAGGCGGTACGAACGCCCTTCGGGCAACATCCTGGCTAAAAGAGCAAGAACATTCTTCATCTCAGTGATATTCTGTATCCGCTTCACATTTTCGTCCGTAAGAGACGATATCTCCGGATGGGTAAGTTCTATAATATCCCTTGTTACCCGCTCTTTTAGATCGGCAATAATTTCTTTCACTTCATCAAGGGGGGTCTGGGCATCTATATCAAGAAGGGCGGCTATGGCTTTCTCGCCCTTTATCTTCCCCTCGAGTTGTCTTATCATGGTCTCTTCGTCGCTTCCCGTAACGGCCGTTATCCGGACTCCCAGTTCCTTCTCCAGCATCTCGATCCGAATATAAATATTTTCAGGCACGCCCGCTATCACTTTGAATTCCTCTGTAATCCTGCCTGAGGGAGATCCCGCTGAAGATCTGATTCCAGCGTTCATCCCCTTAGCTCTTACCGCTAACGTGACAGCTACACCAAGTATAGCCGCGCAAAGAGCGATTAGCGCTGTCGGCGCACCACCAAGAACTGCACCTAATCCCGCGACAACAGCCGTAAGACCCACTACCATAAGAGGCAGCCATAGAGGCACTCTACCATCTCTCCCGCGGAACCAGTCGCCGATTTGATTTGTGAACGTTTTTTGCGTTTCAGGGGCAGGGGGTTCCGCCACAAAGACTTTCTCACCATCTTCCGTTACCTCTAACAGAGCTTTTAAAACTTCGTCCGACCCCTCTCCTTCGACCGATATCTTTATCCTGCTTCCCTTCTTCAACGTAAGCAACATCAGGTTCGACACATCCTCGATTTCAGCCCGTTTACCGTCAGCCGATCTCTCGATGATGACTTTACCGTCAAATTTTTCAAATTCTTTTATTTTGTCCATTATCGCGGCCAATGCCCTCATGTGTATCCCCGCCTGATTGCTTACAGTAACAATCGCCTCACTTTTTGTTCCGGCCGGGGCAGAGGTTTCTGCCGCCGCGCCTATCCTTTCATTATAAAGTCTGATGTACAGGGGATCCTCTTTAATCCTCATGACCCTGGTCTTAACCTTGGTCCTTACCGCATTATTGATCTCGTCATCGGTCATTTCGCGCCAGTTCCTGAACATCTCCGAACATTTTTGAGCGTCCGTGAATTCCACCGACGTTTTAAGTTTAGGTATAAGGTCATAAAGAACACCCGGGATAAGAGTTGCCCCGTCCTTCCTGTGTTTATGGCGCAGGTGCAGACTGAACAAGAGCGATTTGTCAAACCGGGCGACATCACCGCATATGCTAACGGACATTTTTCTCTTCATCGCGGCGAGAACGATCTTCTCCATTATTCCCAGTATTTGCTTGTCAAAATGACGATCCTCAATGTCCTCCCTTTTAACGCCTTTGACGTCGGATATCAGGTCATTGGTCCCTATGCTCATAAAGCTTACCTTAACAAACTTATTGTCCAGCAGTTTATTAAGGCCCTTAACGGCATCTCTGTTCTCAACCATGATGCCTACGGGAATACCATCAAGGGCTGCTTTGTCTATGCCTTCAAATTCCAGTGATGCCTTTATTTCGTCCCTGACCTCTTTGAGGATGTTGCGTATGAACTTCATATCATCCACAGTCCTTACCTGCGGGAACATCACCCTTAAATTCTTATATTTTGACTGCGCGTACGCCACGAGTATCGCCTTAAGCTGTGTTTTTAAGGCGTCTTTCCCGTAGGGTGTCCTGTAATAATTAAAGCTGTATACATCAGGCACGTCCTCAAGCGCGACGCATTCCTTGTCACTTGTCTTATCATACGTCCTGAGGGTTATCGGTTTATTGGCCAGATCGGCTATACCGAGATATATCTTCCTCTGCATCTCAAAATCGGGCGAGGTCTCCCTGGTATACATGTACTCCGTTCTCGTCAGCGCTATCCCGTTGCCGCCGTGCTCGTATACCGCGCGCACCTTTCCAAGCGCCCCTTCATCCGGGATATTAAAATCTCCCTTTTCAAGGTGGGAAGGAAGGCTGATATTGCCGTGCACTTCCATTTCGTCAGCATCCGCAATTGTCCTTGCCACCTGCCTCTCCTTCAGTCTCCCTCTCTCTCTTTCGATATAATAGTCTTTCATGATCTGGCTTTCGATCACGTCCGCGGTGTATTTCCTGGCCGCATCTCCGGCCATAAAATATCCTTCAAGACCGGTCTCAGAAGTATACAAAGCCACGCTCTTCTCCCACGTCTCAACGAGTTCATCAAATACCACTTCAGGCAGCCCGACAAGAAGCTGCGCGCCTTGCTCTGTAGCCAAAATGGCAACGTGTTCCTGCGTCGAGCCATGGCAGCACACAAAAGCTTTAATACCGTATTTTTCCGCGAGCGTCCTTAAAATAAGCTCATCCCTTATCACCTCTCTCGATACGACTATTACATCACGTCCCTCTTTTCTGGCCTTCGCCATCGCCTCGTCTATCCCTTCTATTACCCTTTCCTCCATATCCAGTTCAACACTGATAATATTTATCGCCTTTTCGAACTGAGCGCCCTCACCACTTCTGGTTTCGCCATCCTTCACGGGATATCTCTGGTTGAGCAATTGCCACAGATTAAAGCGGGTGCTGTACTTGTTTATTTTTATTTGTTCTACAACAACGTGCATTATATTATGGGCAAGTTTTGCTTCATTCTCGTCCGCGAATTTTCCTTTGCTCTTCGCGCGGTTGAAACAGATAACCATTTTCTTCTGCTCCGGCTCGATATCTCCATCAGTGATCTGATATCCTTTATTCGTGCTTCTAATAACATGGCGCACCAGATTATGTATGCTTACGCCTTTATCCTCGCCCATCATCCTGATACTCAGATACGGCGCCAAGTTCTTCTTCGCCTGCGACGCAACGCTGGGGTTCCCGGCTTCAATCTTAATATGTTCAGGCACCTCTGTGAGTATCATAAGCAGAGTATCGTTCAGCTTCAGTATCTTCCTATCGATATCTTTGCCCCTGTTCTTTTTCTCGTCTCTGTCCCTGTTCTTTTTCTCGTAATGGTATATTAAAGGTTTCACCACGCTGTCCAGATGTATTTTCTCCTGGGCAATATTACCCTCGTTGATCTCGTAAACCAAATGCTCATCAAGACGAAATTCGCCTTCCTCTTTAGCAGGATTGATGATAAATGGGTAAACGTTCCACATACCGCCGGGCACACCATTTGTTCCGCACCTTTGCCTGCCTTCAAGGACTTTTTGACACAGAGCCGTGATCCTTTCCGCAAAATCACGTTTTTTGCCGGTAAAGTCTTGTACAGATTCCTGTCTCCTAAATTCCCTGAGAACGGCGGTTTGGTCGTAGGGTGACAGCGCCCTGGCTGTTCTGAGGGATTTTTGGATCTGGTACAGCACAATGGTCATTCCTTCGTCCTGAAGTAAAAGGCGATACTCATTTTTGCAATGCAGCTTCTTTCCCAGTCTCAATACGGTCCTCACCCTTCCGGTCTGCGCTACAATGATCTGGGTATGCGCGCCGCCGTCCCGATTCTGCCTTGAGGGGTCGTTGATAACGACGAGATCCCGTTTTTTTCCTTTTGCGGGGGCCTGTTTCGCGGCCTGATAGATAAGCCACAAGTCAAAGATATCTTCATAAAGCTTGTTTTTATGCTGCACTTTATAGTCGTCCGGGAACATCTCCCTGAAACATCTCCTGGCAAAATCAACAGTAACAGGTTCTGCCCCTCTTAAGTCTTCCGGTAAGGTACTTTTGTAAGCATCGAACAGGGCCCTGTCTCTCTTGATCTTTTCCAGGATTATCTCTTCGATATCGGCGGGGTCGGTAACATTCTTAAAGATGTCCTGCTCTTCCCCTTCCTTAACGCTCCTTTGACCCACCGAATATCCGGCCAACAGAAAAGGAGACACTCCGGCCATCACATATCCGCCAGTTCCCTTAAAATCGATATCCGCCATGCCCGCTATATCTACGCCTGACAATACAGAAACGAGCATCCCCGCAGCGATGACAGGTATCGCGCTCGCTGACACAAATACCAGACCAATTATCGTATAAACAAGCACTTCCGACAGGATGCCTTCCAATCGGAACCATTCGTAGAATTTCAAATGTAACCATTCGTGGGAATAATAGAAATACTGAACAATGGCGGGACGCCTGGCCATCTCTTCTTTATTGACGTGCAGTTCGCCGTTTTCGACATATGCCAGGTTTTCTCCCTTGGCGGGAAGAGCTCCGCTGAAAGGCCCTATTAACCTTGGGCCGGCTCTTGAGGGTATTATCTTCCTGAATAGCTCCTTCATGATCCCCGATATGCCGGTAGTAATCTCAAAGCCCTGCAACAAAAAAACCATTGCCGCGAAGCAAAACGAATCCACCGCAAGGCCTGGCCCGGAGAAATGTCTAATCGCTATCGCAGAAATACCAAAAAATACACCGGCGGCAAGTGAACCGGACCAGGATATGGGGTTTTTCCTTTTTATTGTCGTTCTGCCTTCTGTGCCGTTATCCTGTTGATCCTTGTCCTTGGCGGGTCCTTGTGCTTGCGGGCTTTCTTTCAAGGCCAAGAATTTATCGCCCGCGTCATCGATCGCGCGTCTTTCAACCCCTCTTGCCTGCCGTTCCAATACCCTGTTAAATTCTTTTTCTCTCTCTTTGAACGCATCATATCCTACCGCTCCCTTTGGCGGCATGCCTTCGCTCGGCTCTAATATAAATGATTCAAGTTCGTTCATGACCGCTGTAATGTCCGCGCTCCTCGCGATCTGTTTTAACCTCGCCACAAAAGCGGGTTTCGTCACTAACGTGATCCTGCTTTCGCTTTTCTTTGAAATATCAAGCAGCATTAACATCGTCTTTATGTAACCTGTCCACTCCCCGCAGAAACTTAGATCTTTATCCTGGCGTGATGTGGTTTCAGACAGCAAAAAAGCACATCTTATTAATTCGAGTGGAAGTATTGTGGAAGATACCGTTAAAATGCCTTTTCTTCCCGCTTCGCCCCGTATATCGCTGATCAAATCGTTGGTTCCCACGCTTATAAAATCAAATTGTTCCACTATTTCTTCTCTGTTTTCAACGGCCTTTTTCGATTCTATCATGCCGCCTATACGCATATCGAATTTCTCTTCAGATGGTATATTCAGTTCATGTCTTACCTCCTCGTTCATCCGAAGTACAAATTCGCGCGATCTTCGGGCCTCTTCTCCGTTTTCCACCATCGGGAAGAAAATATTCACATTGCGGTTCTTTGACCTGTAGTATGCTTTTATGATCGCGCGGGCCAGGGGCTTGGCTATTTCCATCCCCTCTTCACTAAGCAGGTAATCCGCGCCTTTCCGCCCTTTTTCATTTTTCCCTTTCATGTGCTTTGGTTTCTTGTCCGGTTGCATATCAAACATCCTTATGTTCACTTTTCCGCCTGTCGCGTCCGCTATCCTTGTAAACATATCCACCAGTTCTTCCTCCGACGGAGTTCCTTCCTGATACATGATCTCCGCTCTTAATAGACCCACATCCTCGAAACCATAACTTAACGCTTCCCTGAAACCCTGGGGATTCGTTATATCGATAGCGAAATCCATGCTGGCCCCGTCTCTGGTGAGCACAGGCTCGTTTTTTCTACATTTCTCCGCTTCCATTTGCAAAACACCCGATTCTGCCTTTTTAACATCTATTGCCTCTTTGGTTGAAGGGCTGGGATTGGCATAAGCATTCCCCTCGATTTCCTCAATAATCACTCTATCTCCTGTGGATATCAGCGCGGTCGCTTTTCTCTTCTTGCCTTTTTCCGCACGCACGCTTGTCAGGACAGGAACCCTGCCGCTTCCCACAATGGCCCAATGACTCGTCAACGCGTCTTTATCGGTAATGATACCGACTATCTGCGGGCTTTCTTCAAAAAGCCGCAGGACCCTGTAGAGGTCCAACGACTCGGTTACGATGATAAGCGGTCCTTCGTTCTTTACCAATTCATGCGTATCATCGAGCAACTTTATATCTCCGTGTCTTTCAATAATAAAATCGACGGTGGTCTCTATCCTGATCTTTTCCGCGACCGGCACGCCAGAGTTTATAATGCTTTCCATCAGTTCCGACACCACCTGGACTGTCGTCTTCCCCTCTCTCACGATCTTATCCAGGCCTTTTTCTTTAAGCACATTAACAAATTCGGGGCTATGAGGCGACTTCGTCCTTTTTCGTTCCATTTGTCTTTCAAGTTCGGTTATCATCCCGCGTAAAAATTTCTTTTCCATAAGAAGATGTTCTTTCGCCAGGTATCTTCCTACCGTGTCATGCCCGGCCCCTAATGGTCCCTCGGCACGAAGGGCGTGTGTTATAGCTTCCCTCATCATAGAGTGTAATTTCTCCTGTGCCGGCGTCGGTTCTCCTTCTTGTTTTTGCTTCGCCCAGTTTTTTTCCGCCTCTCGCTGACTTTTCTTTAAGACCTTATGCAAAGCCACTGCAGCTTTTTTACGTCTTTTTGCTATTAAATGCTCGGTTCTCCTTCCGATCCCTTCGAACGTAAGTGCAAACCTTTCCTTATCATCCTCCGTCGCTCCTTCCTGATCAAGAGCATCAAACAGTCTCTTGCGACAGATCTCGAGTTGTTTCCGGGCTTTTTCCTGTTCGGCGGCAACCTGTTCGGGTAAGATGTCTTCCCTGTTTTTCTTAAATATTCGCATGAGCTCTTCGCCTAAACGCTCTATTTCTTTTGCCGTATCGATCTGGCCCTCTGCACTGCACCTTTCTATCTCTTGCTTGATCAGATCCCTCAGTACATGTCTGATCTTTGTCGCTTTCTTCCCGTCTTTAAGAGTTTTATCTATCGCGCCTACCGCCACCTTACAGAGTCCTTCCCTGGCTTCTTTGCCGGGTTCGTCGGAACTGCCGGAAAAATAGGATGACAGTTGTGATACCGCCTCTTTAAAATCTAATTCACGTACCGCCCTTAATATGCCTGTGCCCTCATGTCCGCTCATAACCATAACGGCGTCAAGCGCCCTTTCAAGATCATAAACAGCTGTTTGTATTTTTAGATTGACTAAGAGATCGCTATCCCAAGGTAAACATATATATTTGTCTAAATGCGAAGGGCGTATCGTGGGCAAGACATACGCGAAACCTTCGGCGATCCTGGGTCCGGGTGGCGTGGAAGCGCTGACAAGCAAGTGCTCTTTCGTCCTGGCAGTGCCAAGCCCAAGCTCTTCTCTCATTGCCGGTTCCGAGAAGGTCCTTAGATCCTGTCTCTTTACACCAACGGGTTGTATCCCGCTTTTCTTGCGCGTTTTAACTTCTTCCAGTTTACTGTAAATACTTTCAATGAATTCTTCAGTAAAAGCGATTTTTGTCGTTTTCTCCACTACATCAAAATAAAGCAGCCACTGCTGCCCGTTGTTATGCTCGGTATGCCAATAGCCCCTTATGTCACCTGTCGGAAGGACATTTGAAATAATGGACGTTATTTGTTTCAATAATCTTGGCCTGCCATCCGCGGCCACGATAATCCTTGTAGCTCCTTTTGTTCCCATATGCCTTGGATTATATATGTAGAAATGCGCTTTATTTTTGCCGCGCTTCCCCTGCTCTCGATGGATCTTGAATAGATCATAAGCGTCCGTGATCTCAAACGTATAGGAGAGCAAAGAATTTGAAACCTGGACGATATTCAGAAGCGGAAGTGCCTTTCTGACCCCGGCCGGAACTTTCTCCTCGTCTTCAAGCTCTTTAAGAAACGTGCGTATGTCATCTCCGGGGTAGGCTGCTTGAAGAATAGAAATAGCAGCTTCATGGACTTTTCCTTTAATGTCGGTTCTTGTATCAGCATAATAACGGGCTTCGCCTCTTACTGTTTTGGCGCGCGTCGGCACGGAAATCTTTCCCAGATCCCTGGATATTTTCTTCTTTGTTCTCTCTTTCAGCGCTCCGCCTCCCTCGCGGAGATCTTTTATTTTGATGGACACGTGAAGTTCGGAGTCACCGTGCTTGACATTCATGTCAAAATAGTGTTCCCTGCGCCGCTCGACCCCTGTGCCCACGATAGTTTCGTGGATAAATCTTTCAACACCGCGTCCCGCGGCATTAAAGGCTATGATCAAACGATCACCGGAAAATTTCGGCACCTTATAAAATTCACAATTCATCTTCCCGGGGTTTTTAAAGACCTCCAGAGACAGCCTGTACATGGTTTTTAATAAGAACTCATTGTACGCTTTATCCTTGAACACCCTGTCGGGCAAATTATCAAAAAACTGTTCAACGAATTTTCCCTTATCTATTATTCCTTTCGGAAACTTTTTTTCCAGCACTTCCACCCATTTATCTTTAGATTTTCCGGTGTCCCCTACGGGCATCATCATCGCTAATGTTAATATAGAAGCGTCGCCATCTGCACCCGCATCCACACCCAGTAATCTAAAAGCGGCAAATACGCCTGCGACGATAAAAAAACGTCGTACCGATAATTTTGATGCTATGTCGGAACGCTCCAGCGCGTTCAGTACTCTTCTGAAATGATACGAAAATGTTGATAACACGACCGAACGGGGTTTCGGATTTACTTCGGGAAAGAGTGTTTTTAAAGCGGCGAACGCCGACCTGTATCTTTTTACGGCTTCTTCTTCCTCCCGACGTATACGCACAAGGAGCTTCTGGGTCCGCTCTTTCGTTTTGCCTTCGCTTCCTTCCGCTGCAAGCGCTCTTTTTGCTAAATAACGCGCGTCTTCAAACTCGCCGTCACCAAGCTTCGCTTCCGCCCGGATAATATACCCCTGGGCCCCTTCCGGGATTTCGCCGGTCCGCTTAGTGTGAAAAGTCTCGGGGGTTTCTTCGCTCAAAAGGAGCCGCCCGATATACCACTCAGGCACCGGACAATCAAACATCTTTGACTCTTTCCGGAAAAAGGGATTATCTTTTTCGGTTTTTGCGGTCTTTCTCAGTCTGGCAAGCTTTTTCTCCGAAGGATTTTTCGCATATGAAAGCACGAGCTTTAACGCTTCAGCGAGGGCTTTTTGATCTTCCTTATAAGACGCCCCCGCCTCAAGAAATAAACCAAGTACCTTTTTGCGGGTATCTTCCTCCGGGAGTCCGTCTATAAAAGCTTTGACCAGATCGGACTCTTTAGCTTTCACCATGGCGGATATTGTGCCGGGGTCCTCTTTTATAATGGCGGCTATTTTGTCTTCAAGAAGTACGTCAAGTATCCTTTCCCGTTCTTCTTCCGGCAGTTCTCCCACAGTTATCTTAACCAGATCCGACTCCTCCGCTTTCTTCATGCTGCCGGTTTCCGCTTCTTTTATCATAACTACTATTTTGTCCTGGCGCAGAACACCAAGAACCTTCTTGCGTTTTTCTTCCGGCAGTGCTTCTATGGGCATTTTGCTTATGTTGGATGTTTCCTCTTTTCTCAGGTCAGCTATTTTGTTCTTAAGCAACGCATCAAGCTCCTCTTCGCTCTCACCTTCCGCTTTTTTCCTGATTATCTCGTAAAGAAACCTGGCGGAGCGCTTTTTGGCCCTGGGGCCGTTTACCATCTTTCGCGACAGCGTATTAAAGTTCTGAGACTTCTCGGCCGACAAATTATTGAAATATACGGCCAGATCCCCGAAAAGGATCCTTTCCAGAAATCCCTTCAACTTGAGACGTGCCTCCGGCTTTTTCTTTTCATCTTCGATTTTATTAAAGTTCCTTATGCGCTTAATAAGCTCTGCTTCTGTTTTCAGGGCCCTGATGCGCTTATATTCCGCATAGGCCGCGCGCCTTTTCGCGCCGGGTGAGGCGAGAAGAGTCAGTCCTTTCCCCTCAATGGAGCGCTTATATGCGTCCAAAGCTTTCGCGCAGGCTTCCTGCCATGCATCACTAAGACCGAAAATCTTTTCACCTATAAACTTCGCTAATATATCAAGCTCTTCATCCGTTGCCGCTTCTTCGGCCATCGTTGTAACATGCTGATTTATCGCGTAATCGCGCAGCGCTTCAGCATTGCACTCAATAGTCGCATCCGAAACGGAAATGCCGTACTCCGTGTGCAGCGCGATTTTTTCACGAAGATCCTTTAATCCGTATTTGAAAAACTTAGGCCTCAAGGCGAGTCCGTGACGTTTGAGCAGTTTGACCTTATCTCCCAGTTCCTTCATATTCATACTCTCAAGCTCTTTATGGTCTACCCTTATCAGCGCCTCGCAGGGCTCTATCCCCTGCTTTTCAAGTAAGGCTATTCTCCCGGAAAGTCTTTTAACCGAGTATTTCAGCAGGAACTCCGGTTTGACGGGCAAATTATTATGAAGCAAAAGGTCTAATTTTTGTCTTAACTCTTCCTCGGGAATCCTGACAAGCAGAGCCTTGTTCTTCTTTTCATTAAGACCAGACATAAAAGCGAACGGCATCCCGGATTCTTTAAAAACCAACAATCTTTTGAGAGATTTACGGTATTCTTCCTCCGGGTATGTCGCGTTTGAGGCGATAAGTTTTTTTAACTTATCAAACCATACACCTTCCCCATCAAACAAGCCCTTGTCCAGCCACTCTTTCGGGATATCTTTCTGAAGAGCCTGTTCATATCTTTCTATTTGCGTCGTTCTTCCAACAAGTGAATACGACAACCAGAACAAAGATTCTATAGCATCTGCAAGACCTACCCTGAACAGTGAAGATAGTGTCCTACTAATATAAATTTCTGCCTTTTTAAGCTTTAATACGGGCCAGAGAACCACGAACGGAGCTTTTGCCACACTTTCCCGCACGTATATTATCCTGTTCTCCGGATCTGTAAAGGCATAGGCGCTTTCTTTAGAATCCCGGATTTCTCTGCCTGTTAATATCCGGACTCTATACCCGTTCAAGGTACCGACAATATTTTCGCATCTTTCTTTTAAAACGCCCGCATCCGTTTCATCGGCTTGTCTGGAATATTCAAAGTACTTTCTTAATGTATTAATTTCCGTCATTAAGGGAATACCTGTCCTGGCGAACAAAACGGATGCCTGGTGTGAGATGAGGAACACAAATTCGAGGATATTGGCAAGAATTTCCTTAAACGGCAGCGACGGGGCCCTGGCAAGGTAGATCTCCGCCTTTTCATGGAACAATATAAGCGCGAGAGCCAGAAACGGGGCTTTGGCCACCCTTTCCCGTATTGTTATAATCCCGTTTTCCGTATAGGCATACGGATACAGGCCCTTACTCAGATCCCAGGGCTCTTTGTCTTCTACTATCCGTATTTTGTCTTTGTATTCGTCCCCCAGAATCGAAAGGCACCTATTCATTAAGGATTCGAGTTTGTCTTCTTCTTTGAGAAAAGTTCCGAATAGATTAAGAGGCGCTCTCAGCGCGGAATGCAGTACCCAGATATATACAAAATAAGGGATGAATGTCCCGCCCAGCGCTGCTAGAAATGTTGCCGTGGTGAGGCTGTCAAAAGCGCCCATCATGATCAGCGCCATGCCGGTAATAAGAAACGGGGCCCAGATGGACGGATCTTCTTTAAAACGCCTGGAGTCAGATCCCTCGGACTTATCCGATGCCTCTTCCAGCGTTTCCTTAAGCCCGCGTAAAATCTCCTCAACCTCTCTGGCTCCACGCTGAAGAGGAAAACTTCGTAAAATCCCTTCCGCGAATTTACCGTCACGTTCAAGCTGTTTCTTCGTGCCTATGTAAAGCTTCCTCCTGAAAAGATGAAAACTTTTGCTGTCAATCCCCAGCTTTTCTTCTATTTTCTTCGTTTTATTTTCGTCGGACACTTCATCCAATGCCCGGAGAAACCATCTTAATCCGTTGATAGCCGGCAGATATTTATTTACGATTTTAACGAAATTCTCTCGTTCAGCAACATCCAATCCAACAATACGATCGAACTCTTCAGACTCCCCCACTTCTAATAGCATCCTGGCATATCCTTTTATGAGCCTGCCGTCTTCATCAATACTATCGGCCCATTTCTCCGGATAATATGCTTCCCCCTTGAACTGGCCCCTTTCAAATTCCTTCCTTATTTCCTCCGGATGTTTCCCCGAGAGTTGCACCCGCTTATAAAACGTATCTGTAATCCTGTTGATTTCCTCTATCTCGTGTTCTATGTTTCGTTCTGCATTAAGTTTTTTGTCACCATAAATTTTCATTAATTTACGCTTATACTGCCCGTAACTCCTGTAGAGTTTGTCTAAAAGTACCTCCATGTCAGGCGAAGGTCTTGCCATATCCCGCAGGCGTTTTTCTGTTTCGGGCGTAAGTTTCTCATGCTCGGCAAGGAACCTGTTCATCTCTTCCAGACGCCCGGACAGATAACGATCTGTAGCTTCCAGTAAACTGATCAGCTGAACCATCGAAACATATGACCTTCCCCATATGTCTTTAAATATCTCGTGATTTTCCCTGGACAATACCGTGCCTTCAGATAAAGATTTTTCTATATCGATAAGGGGCATGTCTGTCTCGCCCGAGTAATCTACCCATTTTATTTTTCCTGCTTGCGCAATTTTCTCCAATTCGTCTACATAATCTTTGGCACCCATTTGGTCTTTGGTACCTTCCAACGATGTCTTCAATCTCTTTCTAACATTTTCTAGCCATTGCTTTAACCTTTCAAAAGAAACAGGTCTGTCAACGGTTCTAGAAATCACCGCAAGCTCAATTATAGAAGTTCCTACCCGCTGATTGAAAATATGGTTTCTGGTGCCCATGAGAAGATCTACAACTTCTTCTTTCTGCCGTTTCCTTATCCTGGCGATAAAAACTTCAACGCCCTCTTTTATTTCTTTGTCATCCTGCCAGTCCTGCGGAAGAACCAGCTTCTTATTTTTCAGACTCATTAAAATCTCGCGCACGTTACCGGCGTTTATCTCTGCGCCGTCAAGCGCCCTCAAGACCGGCACCACCAGCTCTGACCCGGGAGCAAACGCCTTTGTGATCTCTTTTTTGTCCAAGCTCTCAAGTCGCCCATGAAGCTCGTTCGCGATCTCTTCGAACTTTTCTATCTTCTCTCCCGCGGTCATTTCTTTATCATTAAATAAACTTGCTCCCCTTTTTTTATATTCCCTGTAAGCGGCAATAAGCTCTTCGTATCTCTTATACGTCTTTTGCATATCTTCCGCACCGGTAAATACGCTCTCTGCCAACTCTTCCATCAGATCAACTATCTTGCTCATCAAGATAGATTCTTTGCCCCACACTTCTTTAAAAGTTTGGTGGTCGCCTTCCATAAGAGCCTTGCCTCTTTCCAAAGAGTTCTTAAGATCGATATATCCGGAGTCCTTGTCTAGCCTTATCCTTCCTTCTTGTGCGATTCGGTTCAGTACTTCTATGACTTCGCGCGTTTTGCTTATAGTTTCTTCCAGTTCTTCTTTCAAGTCTCCATCTTTAATATTAAAACTTCCCGTAGTAATCCCCTGGATAAGTCCGAATGACCCTGCAAACTTATTACTGAAAGTGTCATAATTCGTGGTCCTAAGTAACATCTCCATAATTCGCCATTTTTCCTGCTCTTTCGCGATCCCTCGCGCCCTGGACCGTCCAAGCTGTCTGGTAAGGGCTTTTATGTCGGCATTAATATCTTTATCAACAAGATCAACGGCGATGATCTCACCATCCGGTATCTCTCCCAGCTTGCTCCCCAGGATCCTGTTTTCCAAAGATACTACCTTGTCCATGAATCTTTTCTTTTCGCTCTCTGTAGTCACACGAAAATCAAAGAACTCAGCACTGCCGTCCTTCTTTCTTATAAGCGTAATAAAGTCCCCCTTTCCGGCGGGATCGGGATCCGTAAGGTCCTGGATGACGACTTTTCTGCCGATCTTGATCGGCGCGATCTTATTTAAATATTCAGTGAATTCTTCGGGAGACACGGCTTTTATCTTCTTCTCGGCCGGCATATTCTCATATGCGGTCTCATACGCCTTAACCCATGCCTCTTTGACAGGCGCCATCCTTTTACCCTCAAGCACTGCCTCACCCATCGCGTGCAGAACACCTTCTTTGATCCTGGAGAGGTCCCCGTTATACTGGTCAAAATATCCCTGAACAGCCAGCTGGTATTTGCCGGTTTGGAGTATCTTCTCGTATTCTTTCTTCTTGTTCGTAAGTATGGCTACGTAAGGCCTCTCTTTACCGTTCTCGAATTTCGGGACAACCACCAGGTACGATAGACCCTTCTGGCTCATCAGGTCCGTCAGACCCTTTGTGTGGTACCCTCCGGTTATTAAAGCGGCGACCTGTTTGCCTTCAGCACGCATCTTATTGATTGTATTCGCAAGAAGCGCGTTATCCCTGGCTTCGGCTTCACTGTAGAAGCTCATGGCCTCATCGACGCCTTTTGTTATTTCACTGAGGTCGTACCCGCCTGATATGACAGCGCCGTACTTATTGGCGTTTTCCCTGATAAAGTCGGCGTATTTCTCTGCCGTGAAGGCGCGGTAATTATCCTTAAGGTAGGCGTATTCCCTGCTGATAAGCTCCATTGAGTAAAGCTGTTTTAAAAGGCGTGCCATCCTTATAAGGTGATAAAGCTCTCTCTCATCGTCATTGCGGTATAACTTATCCCTTATGCCTTCTTCCACGAGTTCCATCTGGCGGTAAAGTTCCACCAGTTCCACCGATTCGTATATCGTGACGTATCGGGTAAACTTTATGAGGTTTTCATACCCGCTGGCG
>JBDRIH010000019.1:0-14083 GCA_043816025.1 Candidatus Omnitrophota bacterium | reverse complement strand
TTTTTTTTCCATCATCTCACCTCCACTTTTAATGTGTTAGTTTAACGAAATATTCTTATATATAAATATCAAGTTCAAAGTATACACCTGCAATATTACTATTACAAGCACCAGATCTAACCAGGTTAAACACCAAATCTACCCTGATTAACAGGGTGTAAGCTCACTTCGCGTTAACCAGGTTAGATTTGGCAGGTTAGATCAATCCTTCTTGCGGGCTTTCTCTATCGCTTTATATTATACTACCTCATACGTTTTTTTATCAACACGTTCTTGTCTTGCAATATATTTCAAAGTCGTTGTATAATGTCGGGTGAATTTCTTTAAGGAGTTTTTATGAAAATAGTCATAGTTGGCGCCGGAATGGTCGGATACAGTCTGGCGAAACATTTCTCAAGCTTAAACCACAATATCGCAGTCATCGAGAAAGACAAAACACTCTGCGAGGATATCACCAGCAAGCTCGATGTTCATGTGGTTGAAGGTATAGGCAGCAGTCCGGCCGTTCTCGACGAGGCAGACATAAGCTCGGCCGACCTGGTCATCGCCGTCACCCCCAGCGATGAAACCAACCTCTTAGTCTGCAACTTTGCCATGCAGAACGGCGTAAAAAAACGTATCGCCAGGGTCAAATCGAATCTATACACCACTAACACGCCGAATGTCAGCCTTGAAGAGCTGGGTGTTACGAGCCTCATCGAACCTGAACGGGAGGTCATGACAAGGATCCTCCAGTATGTGGAACTGCCGGACGTACTCGAAACTGCAAACTTCCAGTCGAATAATATCTACCTTCGCGGCCACCGGATAAACGAGGACATGCCCATAGCTCATAAAACGCTTGCTGAGATCAGGAATATGGCCGAAACCTCGCCCATACTTTTCGTGGTAATCGTCAGGGATGGAAAAAGCCTCCCCCCTGTCGGCGACCAGAACCTCATGCCCGGTGATGAGGTCGTGGCTATCATGCCTAAAGAATCCTTTGAAACATTCCGCTTTCTTATTAACCGTAAGGCCTCAAGAATGAAAAAGATCGTGGTTTCGGGCGATTCACTGACGGCCATCCACCTCGCCGAGGCATTACAACCTTTATGCGAACAGGTCATCCTGGCGGATCCCGACCTGGAACACGGACGCATGGCGGCATCAATGCTCCACGGGGTCGAGGTGTTTCACTTAGACTGCACAAACAGTGAGATGCTGGAGGAGATTAATATACGTCAGACCGAGTGTTTCATCGCCGCGGGCAAATACTCGGAAGACAACACCATGTCCTGTTTAATGGCAAAGGATGAAGGCGCCGGTATGGTCATAGCACTGAGAGACGACAACCGGTATGAAAGATTATTTACCTCTCTTGGAGTGGACCACATTGTTTATCCGCAGGAGATCACTTTAAACGCTATCATTGAGAAGATACAGATGGTCTCCATCGGTACACATCTGAAGCTGAAGACCGCCGATATCGAGATCATGCGTATTAGAGCGAGAAAGAACAGCCCCGTAACGGGCAAGTCGCTGCGGCAGCTTGACACGCTTTTAAAAAAATCCATTATTATCGGCTGCATCATCCGGGAAGACTCGGTAATTATTCCGCAGGGCGACACTGTTATCGAAGAAAACGATGAAGTCATGGTCCTGAGCCGCAAGGAAAATGTTAGCCTTGTTAATAGATTGTTCAAACTCAAAGACTGAACTCTACCCGGCCAGTCACGAGACAAACGCCTATAATATCCCATGAACAAGAACTTTATAATCTTTTCGGTCGGTAAACTGCTGGAAATCCTTGCCTTCATCCTTATTATCCCGGCGGCGATCGCTTTTTTCGAAATCCCATCAAAAGTGTTCCCTGGCATTATTTTCGATTACAGGCTTCTGGGATTTGTCATAGCGATACTATCCTCTTTTATATGCGGGAACCTGCTCAAAATTATAGGCAGTAAAGAATTGACCGGAACCGGCATAAGAGAGGGTTTTGCCATAGTTACTTTCGGGTGGATTATTTTAACCCTTTTCGGATCGCTGCCCCTTTTTGTCTACTTTATCTCTCAGGTCGAGACCGTTACGATAAGTACGGGAATCCGCGCATTTACCGACTCCTATTTTGAGATCATGAGCGGTTTTACCACCACCGGGGCCTCTATTATTACCGATATCGAAGCACTTCCCCGCGGGATCCTTTTCTGGAGAAGCATGACTCACTGGCTCGGCGGCATGGGGATCGTGACCCTGGCTCTTGCGATACTGCCCGCTTTCGGCATCGCCAGTTACCAGATGTTCCGCGGCGAGGTTCCGGGACCGACCTCCGAGCGGCTCAAACCGCGACTTGCACAGACCGCCAAGATACTGTGGGGAGTATATGCACTACTAACTCTGGTAGAAGCGCTTCTTCTTACCTTCGGCGGCATGTCCATTTTTGACGCGCTTTGCCACGCCTTCGGCACCATGGCCACCGGGGGTTTTTCCACAAAAAATGCGTCTATCGCGTACTACAACAGCGCCTACATCGACTGGGTCATCATTGTCTTCATGTTCTTCGCGGGCACGAACTTTATCATCCATTACCAGGTCTTATTCGGCAGAAAATGGAACCTTGTAAAAAACAACCGGGAGTTCCGTTTTTACGCCGCGGTCCTTCTGACAGCGATCATACTAAGCACCGCTGTCCTCCAGATACGCGGCCTCGCCCCGAAGGAACAGATCGTTAGAAGTTTCCAAAACCAGCCTCTTTTGGGAAAGGCGCTTACGGAAAAAATGGCCACGGAAGAAGCGAAGATCCGGTCGCCCTTTAACACCATACGTTACGCCACGTTTCAGGTGGTCTCCATAACGACCACTACCGGATACTCAACGGCCGATTCAGACATGTGGCCTAATTTTATCCGTTTCACGCTGGTGGTTCTCATGTTCTTCGGAGGGTGCGCCGGCTCTACCGGCGGCGGCATAAAAATGACAAGGATCATGGTAGGCATCAAAACTGCATGGCGGGAAGTAAAAACGCTCATTCAGCCTAGGCTCATCTCACCCATAAAGATAGCGGGAAAGGAACTGAAGGAAAAACAGGTAGCTAATATAGTGGGGTTTATAGCGCTTTTTTTGGGGTGCTTCGTGATCTTTTCCGCGATAATGAGTTTCGTGATATCCGATTTTACCACGGCCGTTACATCGGTCGTCGCTACAATGTGCAACATCGGCCCCGGTCTTTCCGGCATCGGCACCACGCAAAATTACGCGTGGATACCTATCTCGGGGAAATGGGTCCTTACCCTCTGCATGCTCCTCGGACGACTGGAGATCTACACCGTACTTATCGCTTTATCCCCGATATCCTGGAAAAAATAACAGCGGGCACGTCGAGCGCACTCATTCTTTTTGGGCTTTTGCAAGTAAACCCATGCCAACAAGTCGTGCGATAAATACCGTTAGATAGACCTGTCCGGCAACCGCTTCAAAGTTCGACAATGTTACGGCAACCTCACCTTTGGGGATCGTATCTCCGTACCCTACAGTCGTTAAAGTCGCGAAACTAAATTGATACAGCCTCACCAGATTCAGCTCTTCCCCTATAGTTGAAATTATAGCCCCCGGGTTTACTACGATAATTAAATAGTACAAAAAAACCCACCAGAATCCCATCAATAGATATATCGAGATTCCTCCCTTTATAGTATCAGCGGTAATGTTTTTTTCAGAAAACACATTTTTTATCAAGAAGATGATAGCGGTGCCGATAAACAGCACATAAGACGCAAGTAATACAATTATCGCGTTATTGTTAGTCGATGGTATAACGCCTTTATTTACAAGATATTCAAGAAAAACCGCGATAGCCCCCAGACATATTACTACAATATAAACGGGCTTGGTCACCTTTAAAATCCTTAAGGTCAATATTATGATTATGAACAGCAGCGAGTGCGTGATGGGAAAGACAACAAAAAATCTCTCCATAAAAGGGGCCAAAAGAAAAAGCAGTATGATCGATACTAATAGATGAGAGTATTTGTTTTCTATGGTCCTTAAGAACTTAAATTTATTCATGTCCTCCCCCTTCAAAAAACCGCTTTTACTTTGATCCCTATAACGTTGTACCCCACCCATTTGGTCGCTTTTTTCCTGCTCGTCTGCCACATATAGAAAGTATCCAGTTTAAGATGTTTAAATATATTCGAGGTGAATCCCACGTAAAGCCTGTTTCTGTTTATGCCTTTATCATAGAACTGTGCGAATATTTCGTCCGCCACATAGGGGCGTATTTCCAGACTCGTCCATTTCCATGGAAATTTCGCGGTGAATTTGTTCCTGTACCTCCAGGCGTCCTTTTCGTCTATTCTTATCCGGTACTCAAGCCGGTTTCTGTCGCTTAACTCAAAACCCTGCCAGGGCAATTTAAACGTCCCGTCGAGATAAGGTCTGAATTCCGTTTCCCATTTTTTATTTTTCTCTTCCCAGACCTGGCGATAATTCGGTCCAAAGCTGAACCAGTCCGTCAGTTTATACACTAAGCCCCCGTCGGTATGATGATAATAAAGAGTACTGACGTTGTCGCCAAACCTCAGCTCTTCCTCTACTTTGACCTTCCAGTTTTTACTGATCTTGCCCTCGACACTTTCAGTGTTCCATATCTGCAGGTCACCGTTTTCCAAAGCAAACCCCGGTGAAACCGCAAACAAACATAACAAAACGCCAAGCCCTACTGTAATTATACCCTTCACCTTTTCATCACCCCCAAAAATGTTAAGTTTCAAGCACCCTTTCTTTTTCACCCTGCCATCTCATTTCACCTAATACTCCTTGCGCAACATTTGTCAGATGGTCACCTATTTTCTCAAGATTATCAACAAAATCCATAAAAACCATTCCTGCCTTCAGATTGCAACTGCCCTCGTTGAGACGTCTGACATGTCCATCCTTAAGGTCCTTCTGGAAATGGTTGATCTCCCCTTCCCTCCTGAGAACGCTTTCAGCCGCTTCAATATCATTCTCCCTGAGGGCTGTCTCCGTCTCGATCATCATCCTGTTAAGCTCGTTCCACATCAAATTTAAATCCTTAATGGCCTCGTTTGTAAACGGAAGCTTTTCCTCTATTTTTCGCTCGGCAAGCTCTGTGATATTCTCTGAATGATCTCCTATTCTTTCTATATCATTGACGCTGTGAATCAAAACAGGGAGCGCCTGCGATTCCTCCTCGGGAATCTCTCTCTCGGAGATTTCTACAAGATACTGGGTTATCTCCGACTGGAGATTATCCACCACCTGCTCCAGGTTAGGCACTGGCTTTAACGCCTTTATATCACCTTCAAGAAAACCTTTTGCCGCGCTTGAAACCGACTGACCTGCCAGAGATAACATGCGGCATATCTCTTTTCGAGCCTGTTCCATGGCTATCGGAGGCGTGTCTAACAGGTGTTTTTCCAGGTATTCCGCCCCCATCTCCACCGCACCTTTTTTCTTGGGAACCAACCACACGCTAACCTTTTCAAGAATACCTATAAATGGTAAAAAAACCAGGGCATTAACGATATTAAACGCGCTGTGGAAAACAGCTATATAAAACATTATGTTCCTGGCGGTTATCTCCCCGGGGATAATGAAATTGATAGCCTTTACGAACCATCCTGTATATACAAAAAACAGCATGTAGGTTACCCCTATAACGTTAAACATTGTATGTGCCATAGCCGCTCGTCTCGCATTCAAATTTGTTCCCAAAGCTGCCAACTGAGCGGTAATGGTAGTCCCTATGTTATCTCCCAGTATAATAGGAATAGCCGCGGGAAAACTTATCAAGCCGTTAAACGCCAGAACCTGAACAATAGCTATTGTAGCGCTTGAGCTCTGTAATAGCACCGTAAAAACAATACCCACAAGAACCCCTAAGAGTGGATTGTAGCTAAGCATGACGAATATATTTTTAATGTGCTGACTCTTCTTTAATGGTCCGAAGGCATCTTTCAAAAAAGAAAGACCGATAAAAAGAAGTCCGAACCCCATAAGCACCTGTCCCCAGAACCGCATCTTTTTGGTCCTGCCAAATTTCATTATAAAGAAACCTATGCCGATAGCCGGGAGGGCATAATTGGTGACCTTAAAAACACCCATGGAGGATACAAGCCATGCCGTGAATGTAGTTCCTATATTGGCCCCTATTATGACACTTATGGCCTGTTTCAAAACAAGAAGACCGGCATTGACAAAACCTACCACCATCACAGTAGTCGCGCTTGAAGACTGAATAAGACAGGTCACTCCAGCACCGACGAGAACGCCTACGATTGAAATTCTGGTGGCCATATGGAGAATACTTTTGAGCCTTTCTCCAGCTACTTTTTTCAGACCATCCGACATAAACTGCATGCCAAGAAAGAAAAAACCGAGCCCTCCTACCAGGCCAAATATGAGATCTTGCGCAATCATTTATATCCTCCAGGTTTTTGACATCGTAATATAATCTCAAACACACCAGGATGATACTTTAGTAATGTGAAATAAATATGAAGGAATTGTGAAGATTTAATGAAGAAAAAGTAGTCTTTTCAGCTACTTCGGAAAGACAACCGTGACTTTTGTTCCTCTGTCGACTTCGCTGTCAATATCTATATGCCCCTTATGAAGTTTTACTATATGCTTTACTATTGCAAGCCCCAGACCTGTTCCGCCGAGTTCGCGGGAACGCGCTTTGTCCACCCTGTAAAATCTCTCAAAAATTCTGTCCAAATGTTCCCTTGATATGCCTATGCCGTTATCTTCAACCGTTACCATAATATTATCTTTCTCTTCAAAAAGAGAAACTTTAATCTCCCCGCCCTGCCCAGTGTATTTTATGGCGTTATCTATAAGGTTCACCAGAACCTGTTCTACTTTATTTTTATCTCCCTTGATATTAAAATCATTACCTTTGTAATCTGCGTTTAATTTCTGTTTCTTTACGGAAATCGCGTGGCCAAACCCCCAGATTACTTCATCCAACAGATATTTTATATCAAACTTGACTTTTTCCATCCTCTCCTTGGGACTTTCTATTTCGGCAAGAGTAAGTAAATCATTTACTATGCTGCTGAGCCTGTCAGCATGTTTTCCTATAATGGAAAGAAACCTCCTGGCGTTTTCCTTGTCATCTATCGCACCATCTTCCAGTGTTTCGATAAATCCTTTAATTGAAGTAAGAGGAGTTCTGCTCGTGTGATACATTTGCGACAAAATCCGTCCTGATTTGATCCATTTTCCTGAGATTATCCATTTTTCTCTGCAGTTCATCTGCCATTTGATTAAAAGAATTGGCCAGCCCTTCGAGCTCATCTTTCGTCTTTATATCCACTCTCTTACTAAAATCCCCCTCTGCTATGCTATTGGCCGTACTCTCCATTTTGCGGATCGGCAAACTTATATTCCTAGAAATAAAATATCCGAGGATCAAAGTTATTACTACAGCTAAGACTCCGCCTAAAATAAAAACTCTCCTGATAACATTTAATTCATGCTCAACCTCTGTGAGAGGTACAGCCAATCTGATCACGCCCAATGTCTTTGCATTGTACTCAACAGGGATTGCCACATATTTCATATAAAAATCCAAAGTTTCGCTGTACCTGGAACTTTGACCTAACCCCCCTTCAATAGCGGCAATAACTTCCTGTCTGTCCATATGATTCTCCATTAACTCAGGCCTTTTTTCTGAGTCACCAAGAACTTTTCCTTTTGCGTCAATAACTGTAACCCTCAGACGCAATGTTTCCGCTAAGCTTGCGGTCTTCTCCTGGACAGCTTTTGCATCTCCCTCGTTCAAGCTCTCTTTTAAGATATCCCTTGCTAACGACAAATTACTTACGAGCTTGTCTGAAATTTTTTCTTCGTAATAATCCTGGATTTTTGAACTCACGAAAAAATTTAGAACAAAAACCGCAATTAGCGTAAAAAATATATACGCGCTCAAAAACTTCCATATTATCTTTATCCGCATACTATGTCTCCTTAAACCGGTATCCCGCGCCCCTGACGGTTTCTATATAACAATTTGCTTTGCCCAACTTCTTTCTCAACGATTTTATGTGTGCATCCACGGTCCTGTCATAAACCTTTGCATCATAGCCAAAAACACCATCAAGCAATCTGTCCCTTGATAAAACTACTCCCGGCCTCTGAGCCATAAATCCCAGGAGCTTAAATTCGGTATGAGTCAATAAAACTTCCCTGTCATTTACCGTAACCTTATGTTTGACGCTATCGATCACAATAAAGCCTTCTTTAATCACCTTATGGGCTGAAGAAGGCTCCCATCTTCTTAAAACCGCTTTAATCCTGGCCATCAATTCTCTTGTGCTAAAGGGTTTGGTTAGATAATCGTCGGCGCCTACTTCTAGTCCTGCGACTTTATCCGCTTCCCGAGATTTTGCGGTAAGCATGATGATCGGTATTTGCGCCGTAATCTCGTTCTTTTTCAACCGCTTGCATACCTCAAGCCCGTCTATATCCGGTAACATTAAATCCAGTATCACTAAATTCGGACGCTCTTTTTTCGCCAGGGACACCGCCTTCTCCCCATTTAAAACAGAAAGGGTTGTATAACCTTCTTTTCTCAGGTTGTATTCGATCATTTCCGCAATATCTTTCTCGTCTTCTACTATAAGTATTTTTTCTTTAGCCATAAGTATTTGCTTCCCCAGATCTAACCTGGTTAAACTAACCAGGTTAGATCTGGCAGGTTAGATTTACATGACCCTGAAGGCCATCTCCTTGACTTTTTCGGGAGTAACTCCGTATTTATCGGCTCTTTCTCTCAATATTCCTATGCGTTCTTCCCGGGTTCCCCCACCCGGCAATGCCTGGAGGCTGTCCCAGAATTCTCCTCCCATATCCAGTTCCTGCTGCGTGAACTCCTGCTCAAAACTACTCATGAAATAGATGTTTTCTGCCTCGATTTCGCCAATGCCATATTTACTTGCGGCTTTCGCGATAACACTATCAAGAAAATCCCCGTCGGCAGAAGAGGAACCAGAATCGATGACTCTCTCCATAAAGGTATCAACCATATCATCATAAGCCCGCTCCTGCTTATCTGTGAGAGCCTGGGAACAGGAACTGATCACCATCACCGAGAGAAACAAAAACAACAAAAAAATCATATATTTTCTCATAATGCCTCCTCTTCTATCGGCTAAAAATCATTCACCTTTAAATCTGATCCCTTTGGGATATTTGGCAACAAGTTTTTTCTCCAAAGAAGCAAGACCCGTGTTGACTACCGGCCAGAACTCAGGCTTTGCCGATTCATTCATCCGGATGAGAACATCCAGACGGTAATCCGGGTTATAGAAATATTTATACTCGCTCATAGCTAATCTGCTCGGTTGATGAAAGACTTCGCCTTCAATAACGAATATCGACCCTACTTCCCTTAACCGGTAAGTGGCTTTGAAGCCTTCCGCTAAGTTCATTTGCTCTTCCAGATTCTTTGCAAAATCCCTAAGCTGGCTTCTGGTTTCTTCTCTGGTGTTGGATAATATTGTACCCCTATTCATCGGGGTAGTCCCGGCAAACAACAAGAACCCGCTCGAAAGCTCAGGAGTTCCCCAGGCCCGTGTTGCATGCGGAAGTATGTTTTTTATAGCGTCCTGCGCCACCGGCGATTGAATCTGTTCTTCTGTATATCCGACTACCGGAAAGTTAAATATTAAAAGATCCAGGTCTTCTTTGTCGGATGAAAATGAGTATAAAGACAACCCTAAGGAAAGGAACAACAACGTGACAATAAACAGTGTTTGTCGGCCGATTAGCTCTTTCATGCTTTTACTTTTGGTTCTGAAGGATAATTTCTTGTGCGGATATTGTACCACAATATGGCGGGATGGCGTCAAGCAGATCTAACCAGGTTAGATCTGAGGTGTAAACTGTTCTGAACCGGGTTCATCGAACAAAGTTCTGGAACCCGGTTCAGATTCTAACCAGGTTAACCTTGATCCTTCTTATAGCCTTGCATCTTTTCCTGTTTTTTCTTACGCTTCTCTTCTCTCAGTTCGTTCATTTTCTGGAACTGTTCCTGAGTGAGTATCTTTTTCATCCCGAGGAAGCTATTGACCTTTTGATCCAACATCTGGGCCTGTATCGTCTTTAACTCTGCGACGGTGCTTTTTATGGTACTTTCGTCCGAATCGTAGTTTTCCAGTTCTGCGCGAAGCGCCTTACGCTTTTCCTTTAACGCGTCTTTCAGCTCTTTCATCTGGGCTTTCTGCTCTTCCCGGTGCGTCTTAAACTGTTCTCTTTGCTCCTTGGAAAGATCCAACTTATCGATCATCTCCTGAAAGTACTTCTCATGATCTTTCCCTTTTTTACCTTCAGAACCTTCGAAGCCAGGCCCTTCTGCCTTACATTTAGGCCCATCAAAACCGGGCATAGCATAAGAAGCCGACGCAACCAAAAGCATTAACACCGCACTCAGATAAATCGGAAATAGTTTAATTGTTGTCTTCATCACTCGCCTCCTTTTTTTGTCATCCATTCTTCCCCCTCTTCACCATCTTAGACAAGAAGGAAGCAAAAAAAGTTCCGTTTAAAGAAAAAAATCTTCCGAAAGAAAACCGTTATATTCATCTGTATAGCCGTCGTCGTTATCCAGCGAATCCAAAAAATCCACCTGTTCCGCCATGTACGCATTCACTATATTGCGTTCTGCAAAATAAGTCCTCGCAAAAAACCCTCCCACAAGCATTAGAACCAGGAGGGATGCCGCCACAAGTACGGGTTTTCTTGCAATGAAAAGGCTGTCCAAAAAGTCCGTAACTCTTTCCATGATTCTGATGTGCTCAGGTTCCCCGACCGCCTCTTTTATGCGCAGCCATACCGCTTCCGGCGGCTGAACGTGTTCGGTTTCCTGAAGAGGCGTAATAATTTTTTCCTTAAGACGCTCTTCAAACACCCGGCAGTTCGCACAACCCTTTATATGATCTTTCACTCTTTGCCGACTGAATGCGGTCATCTCTCTGTCCGTGTAATCGGTAAGGATCAATTCCTGTATTTTTTTGCATCTCATGACTTCTGCTCCTTCCCTCCGTATCGGGAGATAAGTTTTTCGCGTGCTCTTTTAAGCCTGGACCTTACGGTGTTTATGTTTATTTGGAGCACACGGGCTATTTCTTTATACTTAAGCCCTTCAATCTCTTTAAGGACCACGCAAGCACGCTGATCAAGCGGCAGACTTTCAAGCATAACACTTACCAGTTTTTTCTGATGTTCTTTATCAAGGCTGCTCACCCCGGGGGGCTTTATTTCCTCTACCGCTATTTCGTCATCAAATGGCATCTTTTTGCCGCGCTCCTTTACCCTCTTTCTGTAGGCATTGATCGCCTTGTTAACAGTAATCCTGTATATCCAGGTCTTAAAAGAAGACCTGAACTGGAAGCTCTTAAGATTTTTGTGAATGCTGAGGAATACATCCTGGGTGACTTCCTCGGCGTCTTCCCTGCTTCCGGCAACTTTCAGGGCAACTGTATAAACATACCCGGAAGCTGTTCTGTATATCTCTTCAAAAGCTTCGATGTCGCCTCTGGAGGCTTTTATTAATGTATTATCGGCTATGTCCTGCATCTTCCTGCCCGTTATTTTAGACAGCACAAAAATAAAAAAGTTCCGCCTTTTACGCGTATTATAACACAACTGGAAGAAATGGCCAAAACGCTGATTTACCAGAAGACTTATTGCCCTTCCCTAAGACCGTCTTTCATTCCCTGGGTATACCCTTCTTTATATCCCACAAAATACCCCTCTTGATAAGCATCGTTATACGTGCCGCTATTATTGTTGTACGCACCCGGGGTGCTGTAGGAATACCCGGACTGTGAATATGTTACAGGCTGCGTTTGTGCAACATAGGGTTGAGGCTGTGCGGCATAGCTCCGGGTCTGTACGGTATTTTTTCGGGTGATTGAGTCAAGAAGGGCCCCGCCTATGATATTAACTCCGGCCCCCGCAAGGGCACCTTTCCAGATCTCACCTCCTTTAGCGCCGGAGGCTGCCCCTCCGATAGCTCCTGCCCCGGCCCCTAAAAGTCCCGACTTTATGATCGCCGTAGAGAAGTCATCCTCGGCCAAACACGGCACAAGGACCGTTACGCTAAACGCCAGAACGAGTAAAACTATTGATATTTTCTCCATGGCACACCTCCTCTCTACTACCTTAGACAAAGCTTTCTCAAGAATAGTTCCATCAAAAACAAATAAAATAGCCGTAATTGGCAGATCTGCCAATTACGGCTATTTTGCTTATCACAATACCCTATAAAAAATACAGTCTCTCTTTATCCCTTATTAACACAACCTGAAAGAAGCACATCCGCAACAGGTCTATTTTTTTCAGCGGGATTATCGCGATAGTAAGCTTTTACGGCCTGAACTACATCCCCTCTGTTATAACCAGGGTAAATTTTAGACAACTGGCCCGGTGCCATTTTTCCTATACCATCTATAACACCTTGAATAAAAGAATCGGCTGGTGTATCCGGTGCCTCTGTAATATAGTGCCCATTAAGCAGGCTGCCTGTAAACATGTGCTTTTGATCTTGAGCATGGAGACTCGGGCTTCCAAAAAACAAAACCGCTACCATCACTAATATACTGATCTTTTTCATTTTTTCCCCTTATTTTAGAGTCATTAAAATGCCACCCAACGCCGCACCAATAATAGTACTAATAATCGGATTGCTTGTTAAAGGACACGCGCCAGAAACGCATTTCCCGAAATAACCAACACCGAAACCGATCGCACCTCCGATTATAATACCTAACGCTATTCTCACTTAAACCGCTCCTTTGTCTTAAATCTAACCTGACAAATCTAACCAGGTTAGTTTAACCTGGTTAGATTTGGGGTTTATTTTTTGCAGGATTTTTTCCAAAGCGCCTTCATCTTGTCCATCTGCTCGTCCGTCAGTATCGCCTTCAGATCCGCGTATTGTTTTACCAGATATTTTGCTTTTTCTTTTTTCATCTCATATTTTTTATCTATCAACGCATTCATGCCGGGTACGTCGACCTTATCCATGTAAAGTTTTTCCTTAATATCGATCATTACCAGGTCAATCTCGGCATCTCTCTTTACCAGCTCTCTTTTAGTCTCAAATTTCAGGGCTTTTATCTTTTCTACCTGCTTATCTGAAAGCCCCAATTCGTCTTCGTTTTGCAGAATGAATTTTGCCTTACAAAAGATCTTTTCATCAAGCCCCTTATCGTATCCTTTTTCTTTTTTGTAACCATCGGCCTGCGCGACATACGGCGCAAGACTGAACACACAAAACAACATTATTAATGGAATTACTATAAGTTTTTTATTCATGTCGCCCTCCTTTTTCTAGTTCAGGTTTCAAATCTAACCAGGTTAAACTAACCTGGTTAGATTTGGCAGACTACAATATCTCTACTAATAGATTTTACCTTAAGACATCAGACTGGCAAGAGGGGAATAGCTTACTTTTTCAAAGTTAACAAGGAGTGATTCGCTCCTCATCCACCTATGTCGTAAGTGATATTATTTGCTTCCTGGTCGCTTCCAGGCGCTGGGTAAAAACGCTGGTAAGCCTCTTAAGCAATTCATATCCCAGATCATGGTTTTTCTCACATTTTTCCCTGAGACACTTTCCATCCAGTGCTACAGCGCGAACTTTCTCAACAACTTTGGCGTTGAACCTGTAACGATACGGCGGGATAAGCCATGACCAGCCAAGTATGTCCCCTCCCTGCAGGGTTTGTATCGTAATCGTGTGGGTTATTTCAATTGCCACCATGCCTTCCCGGATAAGATAAAATTTATCAGCCGGGTCATTTTCTTTCATGATGATCTCCCCTTCTTTAAAGACCACATTAGAAGCACAACCAACAATGAAGTCAAGGTGCTCCTGTTCCAGATCTTTAAAGAACGGGTGTTTTTTTAGAATCGGCTCAAGAGTTTCCATTATTCCTCCCATGATAATTTAGCGCAAGTCTATTCTTACGCCTTACATATTTTATAACATCGTCCTCACACATTGTTTAAGGACTTATAGTCAATCTCCCATACGTGCCGTTATATAGCACACACCCTACAGTTCGACTCCGGT
>JBDRIH010000018.1:0-16581 GCA_043816025.1 Candidatus Omnitrophota bacterium | reverse complement strand
GTACGCCCCATAATCTTCTGCCGAGAGCTCTGGCGACCTCCAGCGAAGTCCCGATGCAGTCGTTATTAAAATCCACCAGGACGGTCCTCTGGATATCTTTCGACATGTACTTATCAAAAGCTACCGCCGCCTTGACGGTATCGCCGTTATACGCGGCTATTAGACCGTGGGGAACAGTGCCCAGTCCCTTTTCACCCCACCACAGACCCTGCGCGTCCGTCGAAACCCCCAGGGCGCCCGAAATAAAAGCGGCATATCCATCAGTAGTCTGCACGCGGTAATGATCGAATCTCGCGGGAAAGAACAGTACTTTTTTGTCCCTGGCGGCCTTGACGACCTTTTTTACAGCCGTAGCTATCGCCGTGGGCCGGGCGATAACGCCCAGATAAACGGTTTCAAGATGCGCAAAAGTACTGTAATCGCCCTCTATCGTCATCACGGTCTCCCCCGCTTTAACCTCGTCGCCGTCATAAAGCGCCCTTATGCGGAGTTCTCCGGGCCTGTCGGCACACAACTTGAGTATTGCGACCGCCTCGTCGAGGCCGCAGACAACAGCGCCTTTCCTGCAAAAAATCTGCATCAATACTCTCGCGTGGTTGTCGTCTTTTTCCAGTATCTTTTTAGTGCGAACAAAGTATTTATCACTGTACCATCCGCTTTTTATTTTCCTTACCGGTATATCAAAGACCGAGGGATCAAGCCTTTTTCCGTACTGCCATCTGGCCATGCCTATTCTATCCTCGCTTTAAAAGTTTTTTCCATCCTCTTCAATGCCGACTCATGAGAAGTCATGTCAAAATCCGCGACTCCACTGCTGTAGACTACGGTCTTATACCCTCTCACCCTCAGCCCGCCGACGGCCTCCATTACACATATGGAAGTACATACACCGACAACGCCCACTTCTTCGGGATCCAGCTCCCTCAAAATACCGTCAAGGTCTGTCTGGTAAAAAGGTCTCAAGGTCTTCTTTTCCAGGACAATATCGAATTGGCCGGGTTTCAATTCATCGATTATCTGGGCCCCTTCCGATCCTTTTACGGCGTGCGGATCATACATGCTGAACTCTTTGTCTCCGGCGTCGTGCGTGTCGCAAATATATATTACTTTTCCGCCCGAAGCGCGGCGTTCCTTAATCTTTTCTTTTATGAAGGGTATTATTTTCCTGCTTTCGTCCCCGCAGTAGAGCGCTCCCTGCTTCTCCATAAAATCCTTGAGCATGTCTACAACTATAAGCACTTTCATCATCTATCCCTTGGATTGGCACTTTAGCTACGCGCCCGCTATTTTTTTGCCCAGCTCAAATGCTTTCTTCAGAAATTCGGGCCGCTCCAACACTTTTGCTTTCTTGTCGAGACCCGGACAGAAAAGTTCTTCCTTGTAACCCACATTGATCGTGGCAAAGAAATGTCTGACGATCGATTTCGCGTTATCGAAAAAATCTTCACGCATGGTGGCTTCGACGCAGATAAATCCGCCCGGTTTCTTTTTGGAGAACACATCTTTTTTAAGTATGTTCTTTGCCAACCACACACACTGAAAACGGTCTATCATTGTTTTGGTCTGGGCGCTGAGACTCCCGAAAAATACGGGCGAGGCGAGGATCAGGGCGTCGGCTTCCTTTATCCTGCGGAATACAAGCTGTATGTCGTCGTCCACTACGGAAAGCCCTTCATCGTTTACGCTTTCGTATTCCTCCTCCTGTATGGGCGAAATATTAAGCTTATTCAAGACTATTTTTTCCGTCTCGGACCCGCCTTCGGTGGCCCCCTCCAGAGCCTTATCAAGCAGTATGTCCGTGTTCCCCCCGAGCCTGGGGCTGCCACTTATTCCCAGCACCTTCATGTTATGCTCTCTCCGCCTGAATGCCTCACCGTACCCACCGTACGCGGGATCACCAGATCGGCTTTGCGGGCGGGGCGTCCTTCACCGCCCGTGTATTGAACATCCATTATCTCAATGAACTCTGTCGTATAATCCTTTAGGATACCCTCATACTCCGTTTTGTTTTCGCCGTCGGTGACCGCCAAGATGCATTTTTTTCCTATATACCTCTCCAGGATCGGCTCGTAAGAAGTCCCTGCCTGTGTGACCAACTGCAGCCCGAGCGCGGAAGTGTACTTGTCCTGTCCCTGTAAGATCTTGCCTGCGGGAGTAGCCGTCTTTACGCGTCCTATAAAAAGATTTGCTACCTCCAGCAAAGAGTCACGGATCGTCCCGAAAAAATTACGGGTCTTCCGCGCAAAACGAGCGGACCAGCGGGGATCGTACGTTCGTTCAAGGTCTTTCTCGCGTCTCTTTATAAGCTCCGGATCAAGATCTTCGATATAACGCACAAGCGTTTTAATCTGTCTGTATTCGCTTTTATACAATATATAACTTGTCTCTACGTGGTTCTCTTTTTTGTCCGTATAAGGCTGGGCATAGACAAGTTCCAGTCCTGAGTTTTCAACGCATAGCCGTCCCCAAACGGTTTTTTCGTCATTTTTTTCAAGAGTCACGGGGTATCCGGAAAAATCCTGCATACAGCGGTCCTTCGTCCTGCCCTTTATAAAAGCACCTGCCACCGTGCAGACAACAATTAAAATAATTGTAATGGCAAATGTATCAGGCATGGGTGTCGCTCCCTTGTTTAGGCGGATTTAAATGACCGTTTCGGAAGGAATAACTGCGTTTTTGTTTATTATGACTATACCATCTCTTATGTAATAGTTGGGGCCATCAAAGTTATCCCGCCCCTCGGCGTTGATTATCTTGACGTTGTTCCCTATCCTGACGTTCTTATCCAGTATGGCTCTGCGCACTTGGCAGTTCTTGCCGATCCCAAGCGGCGGAGTGCCCCGGGAGACGTCCTCGTCTATTTCTTTAACGGTCTCGTAATAGTCGCAGCCCATAGCAACGGTGTCTTCAATAGTAGAACCTGTGCCCACCCTGAACCTGAGACCTATTATGGAATGCACTATCTTGGATGAAAGCACAATCGCACCTTCAGCCACGATGCTTTTTTCTATAATACTGTTTTCAAATTTTGCGGGAGAAAGATACCGGGGCCGGGTATATATCAGCCATTTCTCGTCGAACATATCAAGCGGCGGAATCGTCTCGGTAAGATAGAGGTTCTCTTCATAGAAAGTCTTTATGGTGCCTATGTCGCGCCAGTACCCGTTAAAAAGAAAAGCGTAAGTCGGTCTGGTATGGATCGTCTCGGGTATTATCTCGCCGCCAAAATCGACTTTTTTGTCCTTGGAGAGAAGTTCTATCAGTGTCGATTTGTTAAATAGGTATATCCCCATGGAACTTAAGAAACATTTTTTGCCGCCGGACTCCACGGCCATATCTTCGATCTTTGAACGGTCCTTAGGTTTTTCCACAAAGCTGGTTATTCTAGAATCACTGTCTATCCCCATTATGCCGAGTCCGGATACATGCTCCGGGCTCATACGATTGCAGGCAATGGTCACTTCCGCTTTCTTGCTGAGATGGTATTGGTACATATCTCTCAGGTCCATCTTGTACAGCTGGTCTCCGGAGAGGACAAAGATATATTCAACTGCAGGATCGTTAAAATGCTTGAAACATCGTCTTACAGCGTCAGCCGTACCCTGGAACCAGTCCGTATCATCCATAGACTGTTCTGCTGCCATTATCTCTATAAAGCCTTTGCTAAAAGGGTCCATCTTATAAGTACGGTTTATATGTTTATTCAGAGATTCGGACAGAAACTGGGTAAGGATGTAGATGCGATTGAAACCTGAGTTAAGACAGTTGCTGACGGGAATATCTATAAGACGGTATTTCCCGAACAAGGGGACCGCTGGCTTGCATCTCTCCGCGGTAAGCGGAAAAAGACGCCTGCCCTGGCCCCCTCCGAGAATGACGCACAATACCTCTCTCATAATAAGCTATTACTTTTCCGATTGTTTTTATTTTTTCTTCGGACTTGCCTTTACGGTTTTTTCGGCTTCGTACCAGTCGCCCAGATCGTTGCCGTGACCGTGGCCACGCTTCTTGTAAAGTTCGTAGGCTTTTTTCTCTATCAAAGAGTACATCTCCCCTAGACTTGTTTTTTTGCCCGTGGCGGTCTTTTTTGTGCTTCTTTCGATAACCATCTTCTCCTCCTTTCTAAATGCCTTTTATGCTAAACTTACAAATATACCCTGTAATCTACATTTTTGAAAACATTGTACTTGTGTTCGGCTTCCTCGAGCATTTTCATATCCACGTTTCCGCTTCTCAGTTGTTCGTGCAGAGCAAGAAACCTATTGATATGTTCCTTGGTCCTGCCCCTCGCATATTCGACAAACGTGCCGGTCTTCATTATAAAGGCCCAGTCGCTCGACTGGGCAAGAAGCAGTTCCCTTGTCATCTGATTTAAAACTCTTTTTTCAAGTCCGGCAGCATTTCTATAATCCTTGGCATCGGCTATCATAAGTTCCGCCATTTTATGAACATGCCTGTAAATCCAATCATTGGAACCGTTCAGCCACACCTCATTGTAGCCCTTCCATCCCCAACTGGACATGGAAGGGGTTATAACGGGGTAGCTGTCATAAAGGCCTAAGTATTCGCTGGGCACTATTGTCTTAATCGTATCCTGGTCGTAATGCATTTTTCGAAGGAGAAACTCCAGCCATTCCGGCCCTTCGAACCACCAGTGCCCTAAAAGCTCGGCATCATAGGGCGAGACTATTATCGGAGCGCGGTCCATCATGCCCGAGAGGTGCTCTACCTGCTTTTCCCTGTTGAACATGAAATTACCCGCATGATCCGCCGCCTTCTCCAGAGCAGCCTTCCTGTCATAGATATCCTTATGATCGGTCCGGCCGGTTATCCTGTAATACTTGATGCCTGTGTTTATCCGGGTCCCGCAATTGTTGATGTAGGGTCTGATATAATGATAATCCAGGTCGAATCCTATATCCCTGTAATATTCCCGGTAATGATGGTCGCCCGGGTAGCCTTCTTTTGAAGACCACACGGCCTTGGAGCTTTCCATGTCCCTTCCGAAAACAGCAACACCCGACTTACATCTGTAGGGGCTGTAGACCCCGTACCTGGGTCTGGGCGTACCGAATAATACCCCGTGCGTCTCCACGAAAAAATACTGGATGCCGAATTGGCTGAGTATTTCGTCATGACCGGGATGATAGGCGCACTCCGGAAGCCATATACCTTTCGGTCTGGTCCCGAACGCCTCTTTATACACATCAACCGCGACAGCCACCTGGGCCTTTACAGCGGACCTATATAGATCCATAAGCGGCAGATATCCGTGCGTTGCACAGCACGTTATGACCTCGACTTTGCCCAGGTCCTGAAATTTTTTAAACGCATTTACCAGATCCCTTCCGTACTTTTCGGCAAATACATATTTTGACCGCTTGAACCTATCCAGGTACATCAAGGCCAGTTCATTAAGCCGCCCGTCGCCCTGAGTTCTTTTAACCTCAAGTTCGGCCAGTGTTATCAATTTATCCAGATGTTTAAGATACCTTGCGACAAGAACTTCGTCCTTCAGCATATCGATAAGAGTGGGGCTTAACGAAACGGTGATCCGGAAATCAACACCGTCGTTTATGAGGTTGTCAAATACGTTGATAAGAGGAATGTAAGTATCCGTTATCGACTCGAACAGCCAGTTCTCCTCCAGAAAACTTTCGTGTTCGGGATGCCTTATAAAAGGCAGATGGGCGTGCAAAACTAAAGCTAAATAGCCTTTTTTCATAATTACTTTATGCCTCTAAAAAAATTAACGGCGCTGGACTCTCCAGAAGAGATACCGCCGGAGAACAGCCATTTCTTGAGATGTTGTTCTACCATCTCTTTGGCCTCGAATGAGCTTTTGCCAATGTCGTTACCCCCTGCGGCAGCGAACATCCTGTTGTAAAGTTCTGCCGAACACATCCATTCCTCATCGCATACGTCTGTCATGCCGTAAGCGGGTGTCCTGACCATATTGGACCGTGCCAAACGAAAATATTCCCCCGTGGCACACAGTATCCCTACATCTACCACCCAGTCTCTGCCGGGATTATCGATATTCACGTACCAGTTGTCGATCCAGTCCTTCAGCTCAAAGTCAAAGATCGCTTTCCCTTCCAGATCCTGGCCGCTTTCGGTCACGTCATATACGCGCAGGATGCTTTTGGGGGCCGCGAGTCCTCTTTTCCGTATTTGATCTCTTGCATTGTTCTCGACATCCCTGTTTATCTCCCAATATGCGTAGATGGTCCACGGGTCTCTTACCATCAGTACAACTCTGTTGTCGCCGTAACCTTTGGGAATATCTAAACTTATTTTACCGGTGGAATCTGTTACTGGATCCTGCATCTTGACCTCTTTTTTTCTTTGGGCATTTATAGGTGCTAAATAATAATAATTCAGGGTGTGTATAGTATTACGTATAAATTGTAACTCTCACCACCAAACACTGTCAACATAAATCGCTATGCTTACGAGATCTAACCAGGTTAACGCGACGTAAGCTTACACCCTGTTAACCTGGTTAGATCTGTAGATCTGTCAGGTTAGACTTATCTCCACGCTGAAACGTTTTTCTTCCCCTGATTCAAGTTTTAACTCCAGGTGCGGCAATAACGCCGAACTCTGGTAGTTAAGTTCATACGCTTTTTCCGACTGCGACACCGTCCGTACGGGAAAGTGCCACAGACGGCACTCTTCACTAAAAGTCATCTTGAAGGACAGCTCCTCGCGTGAATCCAGGATCTCCGCTTTTTTGACCCCCTCGCGCTGCGCCGTATCGCCCAGATGACTGCCCTTTTTCTCTGAGCCGGCGACAAGACGATACCTGTCGGAGTCGGAATCCGGCATGGTCACGTTGAACTCCGGTCCGAAAACCAAATCCACAGGTCCACCGCCCCTGTTGGTAATGGCATACCGGACCGTAAACGAAGCTTTCTTCCTGGGCAAAGTTACTTCTTTTGTGAGATAAATCCTGGAATCACCGACCAAACCCTCTCGTTCCATCGCCAAGGTGATCCCCTTCCATGATTTCTTCACTTCAAACGCGTAGGCTCCTTTAACAAAATTCCCCATCTCGTTATAAGTGCACCGGGAAAACGTCCCGATATCCGCGTCCTTCCCGAGAAAATGATCCACGAGGGAGTAGCGCCCGTACCAGTCGTAATTCAGTCTGTCCTTCAAACCGGCGTCTACCGTCTTTATATCATCGTGTATGGTTTTCACCTCGCCGGGGTCTTCATGTTTTTGTTGTTCGATTTTATCCAGGATCTTTTTGTGATAAGCTTCTTTTCTACGAGCCAGCGAATTTATAAGGTTGCACGCGGCCTTTTTAGAGTCTAGCTCTTTCAGCGCCCCTCCCTCGGCCGGACTGAACTGCAGGGAAAGTTCCCTGTTCTCGAGTATCACTTCACCGGAACCATCGGCATCAATATCTGATATAACGGCGTTGCAGTAGAACCTACCCATGTGGCGCAGATCATCGATCGCTCTTTCGGCTTTAATCAGATGACCATAGATGGCTCTTCTAAGGTGATACAGATACAGCCCGCCGAACACACCGTGCCAGTAAGCACAGTTGCACTGCCCCCGAAAAAGGTCCCTTTGGGCTTCTTCCAGATCGGGCGTACTCTTCTTCTTTGAAACAAGGCTCTCCAGTTTTCTACTTACATAAACCATCTTTTTGTTCATCTGATTGGCTTCGGGATATTTTTCCAGGAAATTCCTCCAGAACCCGCCCCTTATGAAAGGTTTATAAAGTTCCTCTTTCCCGGATTGCTTCAGATCTTCAAGCATCTTCTCCATCTCAAGCTGGCTTTCGGCCGGGAGGGCCCACTGTAGCATTTCCTCATAGGAAGAGGTAGGCAGGTATACCCTTCCTTCAGGGGGTCTTTTTTTGAGGCATTCGGACAGTTTCGCGGTATTTATCCAGTCTTCGTTCCTCATAAGCTCGTCAAAAAACTTCTCCAACCACTTCTCCTGGTGCACCCATTTATGCGTGCCGGGCCATTCGCCGAACTTCTCGCCGTCGTCACCGTAAATGAAAAGTGGATTATCTGTTTTCTGGAGGACGGCGCGCATGTAATCGGTACACTCACCCGGCATCCTGAAAGGGATGTAATATCTTAAGACCTTATCCGAAGGGAATACCGCCACGCTTTTAGCGTTATCTTCGGTGAGATAATAGCCGTAAGTTTTATCTTTCTTTATACCGGAATACAGAAAATGCGTATCGTCAAGTATCACGTATTTTATCCCGGCATCATAAAAAACAGAAGCCAGCTCCGGTTCCCATACCCGTTCAGCCACCCATGCCCCTTCGGCTTCATACGAGAATTTGTCTTTGACATATTCGCTTAACATCCTTATCTGGGCCAGTCTGTCCCCCGGCGGTATCGACGGAAGGATCGGTTCGTAAAAACCGCCGCTCATTATCTCGACCTGTCCGGCGTCTGCCATTGCCCGGACCATCTCTAATATTTCGGGTCTCTTCTCTTCGGCCCACTCGAGTAGACATCCGGAAAAATGAAAACTCATCTTTATTCTGGGATATTTTCTCAAGGTTTCCAGAAACGGGATATAACACTTGTCGCACGCGCGCTCAAAGACATGATCAAAATTACCCACCGGCTGATGGAAATGTATGGCCATCGCAAAATCAGTTTTCATGACACTAGTCCCCTCCCATGATTTTCCCGTATAATCTAAGGTATTGCTCGGCTGAATGCGCCCACGAAAAATCACACCCCATGGCGCGCTTCATGAGCGTCTTCCATGCTTCTTTGTCTCCATAAGAACGGACGGCCCTCTTTATGGCGCCTAAAAGGGCTTCTTCCGTTGCCGGACCGAATTTAAAACCGTTCCCGTTTTTCCTGTCTTCGTCAATATCCACGATAACGTCATCAAGACCGCCGGTAGCTCTGACGATCGGTATGGTTCCGTACTTCAGGCTGTACATCTGGTTGAGACCGCACGGTTCATACCGTGAGGGCATAAGGAACATATCACACCCTGCCTCTATCTTATGCGCCAGTTCATCATTAAAGTCGTTGCATACGTATACGTTGCGGGGATATTTTTTAGCCAGGCTTAAAAAAAGCCTGTTGTATTCCCTACTGCCTTTGCCGAGAACCACCACGCCGATCCCAAGCTTGGTTATCCTGTCCATTATGTTAGCCACCAGGTCCATACCCTTTTGCCAGGCGAGTCTTGTAACGCACCCGACCAGGGGCGCTTCGGAGGAGACCGCCAGGCGGGCATACTCAAGAAGGTCTTTTTTGCATTCGGATTTTTTCTCAATACTTTCGGCATCGTAATTTACCTTGATATGCTTGTCGTTTTCTGGACTCCAGACCGAATAATCCACACCGTTGGGTATCCCGTAAAACACTTCCTTCTTGGCCCGCAGAAGTCCGTCAAGACTCGACCCGTATTCGGGTGTCATTATCTCTTCAGCGTAACGGTGGCTTACCGTGCTTATGGCGTCCGAATACAGTATTCCGGACTTCATAAAATTCAGCTTGCCGTAAAATTCCAGGTCGTTCATGTTAAAGAAATTCCCCGGGATACCTATCTTATCCATGATCTTTTCGCTGAAGATGCCCTGGTATGACATATTGTGTATGGTGAAGAGGACCTTTATCCCCCGGTAAAAGCTGTCGTCCGTCAGCATGAACTTTAGATAAAAAGGAATGAGTGCCGACTGCCAGTCGTTGCAGTGTATGATATCCGGTTTGAAATCAACGGCCTTGATGGCGTCCAGAACGGCCTTTGCGAAAAAACCGAACCTTAAACCGTTATCCGGGTAATCCCCCTGGGGCGTCCCGTAGAGTCCGTCCCTGGCAAAATACTTTTTATTTCTGACGAAATACGTGGTTACCCCGTCTGTCCGGTTCGCGTAAAGATCGAATCCAAACACGCTGCCCGGAAGGGGCTTCTTTATATGCGCCTTTTCCTTTGTCAATTTGAACCTGCCGTTTGCAACGCACCTGTAAAGCGGCATGATGCTCCTTGCGTCACATCCGAAAGACCCAAGAGCCCTGGGTAGATTTCCCGTTACATCCGCAAGGCCTCCGGTCTTGGCAAACGGTATGACTTCTGACGACACTAAGAGGATTTTCAGGGAACGGGCCATCTCGGAACGCACCCTCACCTCGGGCACTTTCTGGGCAACCGGACCCGCGTGTATTGGCTCTCTTAGATAGTGCGGAACCTCTCTGCCCATAAATGTGTAAATATTAGCCAGGTGCAGTCTGAAAAGCTCATCAAATACGAAATTCAGTTCGCTCCCGAAATCGTCATACCACCAGAACCAGTCGCTCCCTTCGGCGATATACAACTCCTCCAGGACTTCCCTGCTTGGATGGGCTTCACCGGCCAGCGCCTTCCGTGCCTTCTTAAGATACTCCCATGCCTTGTTCTTCTGGGGAGAACCGATCCACTTGCTGAAGCTGCGGTCTATCCACGAACCGCTGAAAAGTTTGTCGATTTTTTTTCTCTCTGCTCTGGAGCTGAGGTATTCACCTATCGTGACAGTTTCTACCTCCCTGTCCGAAGACAGATGCCGGTAAGTCTCCGAAAGAAATTCCCGTCCGCCATGAGCGTAATAAGGCCACGGGTTCTCCCCGTCCAGTATGATCGCAGCTATATGTTCCCCTTCACGCGATTCCATGGCCTTTCTTATGCCTCTTATATCTTTAAATAGCTCCCCTGACGCCTTTTTTGCGGGCATATTGGCATATCTAAAACTTATCGCGTTGGAGATGTTTATGTCCCTGAAGACCATGTCGATTCTCTTGCCTGATTCTTCCGCCGTGAAGGCCTTGTAAACAAGGTCTTCTCTGGGAATACCTTTACCTCTAAAAGATTCCAGCAGGATACCTTCGTCCGTAGCGATCCATTTTATCCCGGCATCCGCCAGAACGGGTATAATCTCCTGGCTTACGCTGCCTTCCGGCGGCCACATGCCCAGCGGTTTTCTGCCGAAAACTTCTTCATAAAGTGAGACCGCTTTTGTCACCTGCTTCTTTGCGTCCTCTAAAAAGCCGATCTCCTCGGAAGATTTATTCCCGCACAATAGAGGCAGTATCGGGTGGTAAAAAGGCGAGGTCGTTATCTCTATTCTGCCTTCATCCTGCAGTCGTTTATAGGCCGGGATAATCGAGGCGACCACTTCTTTCTGACGTTTAAGAAGAGCGTTTTTATCATCTTCGGTATAATTGGAGGCTTTATGCACAAGTGCTTTGACAAGAGTGTCTTTGTCCTTCAACGTGAAACCGCACCAGGCCAGGTTGAAAAATACCTGCAGGTCCCTGAAATCACCCGCACTAAAATCTTTGCTTCTTTTAACAAGCTCTTCCGTGCGCAGATCGTCCCCTCTTCTGGAAAAAAGCTCCCTGTATTTCTTGAAAGGCGTTATCGCGTTGGTCAGATCGCATGAGAAAAAATTTTTCAGCAGGAAACATTTATCCTCCCTGCTCAGACAGGCTGCGTCTTTCTCCGACAGACTGAGATATATATCATCGGCGGGCTCATCCCGGGCGATATCCAGGAGCTGCCAGATGAGCGCCGGGGTAAAATTAAATGTGCTCTTTACGCCCGGGAATTCGTCCAGTATGGCGGCCATATCGAGGTAGGAATATGTGGAATGGAGTCTCACCCACGGAAGATGATATCTACCCGTAACAAGGTCCTTGTACATGGGCTGGTGCATATGCCAGAAAAAAGCAATGGAAAGTTTCTTACTCATAATTCACATATAATAGTTATAAACATACTGAAACGTCAAGGGCTATTTTGATATCCCAGAGACATCCGGCCTCTTTGTTTTTGTTCCCTGATCCACTTCATAATATCCCCAATAAACGTGGCGTGACGCTCATCGTATATCTTAAGCCCCCCGTCCTTGAGCGCGACGATATCATTCCATAGATCACTGGACTTTAAAAGCGAAAACACTATCCGCGGATTCGGCGAGGGATCCGTCCCGACAAAGGTGCGTTTTGCCTCTTTGGTATAACCGGTCTTACCCCACGTCTCCATGCCATCGTGCAAAAGTGTCTTATTATGCGTCTTTAAATATATTCGTTTCTTGTCGCTGCCGTATATGTGCGCCTCTTCCAGGGACATCGTGTACGGAATAATCCTGTGCCGCATGGCGTAACGCATCATCTTAATCAGATCTTTCGCCGTGGTATACTGGTTGTCCTTTTTGCCTGTCGGCAGGCCGGATGCGGTCGCGAAATAAGTATCCTCCATGCCGAGTTTCTTCGCCTTGGCGTTCATCAAAATTACGAAATTTTCTTCGCTACCGGCTACAGCCTCCGCTATGGCTATGGCCGCGTCATTGGCCGACTTTACCAGAAGTGCGGCAATAAGGTCTTCCAGCTTATATTTTACGCCCGGGACAAGCTTGGCCCGCGTGGGTTCCACGTAAAGCACTTCCTTGTTGGGGATTATCTCTTCGGTCAAGGACATATTTTCGATCGCGATGATCGCCGTCATCACCTTAGCGGTAGATGCCGGCGGAAATCTCATGGCGGCATTCTTTTCGAACAGCGTTTCACCGCTTTTGGCCTCGGCGATCATCGCCGCCTGCGCGTTAACGCTTATTATAACGTCGGGCGGGACCTCGCGGGCACAACCCGCCAACACGAACAGCACAAAAAACATAATGCATAACGCGTATCCCGCTGTTCGTGTATTGTATTTCGTTTTTTCCATCCGGCCCCTTTGATAGCAAATTGGCCCACATCCCGCATCTAACCAGGTTAACGCCGAGTGTTGCTTGCACCCTGCTAACCTGGTTAGGTTAGCCCACAGAAATTTCGTCTGATGTGATGGGTATGTCCGAGCACGGTGTGAAGTTATCTCCCCCATGGGGCAAAAATAATTTACACTTCTTTGAATATACTACGCCTGAAGCATAATAATAAAAGAGATAATTTTACAACGCGCGCAGGATATGCCCATCACATCTATCGGGTTTGATGAATCAAACCCCTACATAACCTGGTTAGTTTTCTTTGTTCTGCGTATACGCTGCCGTGACGGGTTGAAATATCCATGCATTAAGTGCGGATATTCCCGTCTGACCATCCGGATAAGCGTATCAATCCCTATCATATTCTTTTTTTTAATTGAGGTACGCAATTTTTTAAAATACACTGCTGGATCGTAGTTCAGGTTGCGCCACTGGATCATATCTACATCTGTCTTATCAAGAAATTTGCTCAGAGCTCTGGCTTCATCAAGAGAATCCGTAAACCCCGGCATCACCAGATAGTTTATTGAAACAAATCCGCCTGCCTTTTTAGCGTTTTTTATCGATCTCAGGACATCCGAGAAACTGTACCCTCGCGGCTTATAGTACGCCAGATAATAAGGCTTGCGGACGCTGTTCATGCTTACACGTATCGAATCCATCCCTTCATCGAAAAGACGTCGAATAACATCCGGTTTACTCGCGTTCGTGTTTAGATTGATGATACCTTTAGATGTAGATCTTCTGATTAGTCTCACCGCCTCTTCCAGCACCTTGCTCACCATGAGCGGTTCCCCTTCACACCCCTGGCCGAAACTCACTATTGGGTTTGCTACCTGCCGGATATGAAAAAGCGCCACATCCGCTACCTCTTCCGGCGAGGGAACAAAACGGATACGTGGCTGCGTCACAGAGCAGCCCCTGCCCGGCTGGTGGGAGATACACCCTATACACCTCGAATTACAGACAGGGGCCGTCGGTAACGGACATTCGTATCTCTTTAAAAAGAAGTTTTTTGCCGCGGGACACCCGTAGATAAGCGCGCATGTTTCGAGATGCTTCACAAGCCGGTTTTTGGAAAAAGTTTTTCGGAAAACCTTGATGTTCTTCCGCAAAACTTCCGGGTCCATCCCTTTAAGCTCCTGGCGCTTTTCCCTGTCAACGCGTATACCTGTGGCATAAAACTCATTCCTGTAAAAAACCACGGCCGCATAACTGAAAAGCGGCAAAAGACGTGCCTTCGCTTGTTCGCGGTATGAAGCGCTGTAAGTTGCCGTATATCCCGGCGAGAGAAAAGCCGAAACCGCATAGCAGGGCTCATCCCCCGGAGTAAGGGGATTCCGATCCAACGGAACAAACCGGCCGCTAGCGGAATCGTATCCTACCGGTTTTCTTTCGGGAAGCATAAAAAGTTCGCTGTCCGGATGCAGCTTTATAATATCCTTGGAGGCCAGGCGGAAATACTCTCCTCCCTTCATGCCCGTTGCTTCAAGATAAGGCACGTCATAGATCTTTCCCTTTTTGTCGGCAATGAGTAATTTAACTCGACTCATAAATGACCTAATTTAATTCGATCCCGATCGGGCAATGATCCGAACCTTCAACATCCGGCATAATAAAAGCCTTCTTAACCCTGGGTATCATTTTTTTCGTCACGAAGAAATAATCTATCCGCCAGCCGACATTTCCTTGACGCGCACGAGTTTTATAATCCCACCAGGTATAATGTCCCGCTTCCGTATTGAAATGCCGAAAAGTATCCACGTACCCGCAGGAGACAAACTTATCCATCCACTCTCTTTCCTCCGGCAAAAACCCTGAGAACATCTCGTTCTGTTTAGGGCGGGCGAGATCGATCTCTTTATGCGCGGTATTGAAATCCCCGCATATAACGATGTTCCTCGTCTTTATTCCATTGACGAATTTCAGGAACTTCTCATAAAAATCCAGTTTGTATTCAAGACGGACGGGCCCCATGCCTCCGTTCGGGAAGTAAACGTTTATCAATATAAAATCCTTGAAGTTAAGAATAAGCGTTCTGCCCTCGGTCTTGAAAGATCCGGGGGGGAAGTCTTTTTTGACAGTGGCGGGTTTTTCTTTTGTGAAGACAGATACGCCTGCGTACCCTTTTCTTCCGGGGTTATTCCAGTACGCGAGATACCCTTCGGGGATTACATAGGACTGTTCGAGCTGTTCGGGATAGGCTTTTGTCTCCTGGAGACAGAGGATATCCGGGGATTCTTTTAAAAACCATTCGGGGAAGCCTTTACCGGCGACTGAGCGTATCCCGTTAACGTTCCAGGAGAATATTCTCATATCGCTCTTCTTTCATTCGCCTACTTTCCGGATTTTGCTTCCCTGGCCGCCTGTACGTACTCACCTACCAGTTTCCCTATCGACGTGAAATCTTTTTTTTCGAGCCATTCCTTTTTAAAAACGCTCGCCCCAAAAGCCACGGCATCTGCACCAGCGGAAAAATATTCCGCAATATTTTCCAGACGCACACCACCGACCGCCATGAGCTTTATGTCATTAAACGGCCCCTTGAGTTCTTTGATATATTTGGGACCGAAGATTCCCGCGGGAAACACTTTTACCATGGTCGCGCCCTTTTTCCACGCCTCCAGAACTTCCTGCGGCGTAAGGGCGCCAGGGAATACGGGAATGGCTTTCTCCCTACAAGGGCGGATCACCTCTTCCACACAAGCGGGAGAAACTATAAAACTAGCGCCCGCATCCACTGCCCGCTCCAGGTCAGCCCCGGAAAGAACCGTTCCAGCCCCTACAGCAATACGTCCGTTCGAGACAGCGACCGCTTTTGATATGATTCCGGCAGCAGCGGAAGTGTTCATGGTGATCTCTATCGTCTCGAGGCCGGAGGCGATTATCTCTTCCACCAGCGGCTCCGTATCGTCTATGTCTAGACCCCTGACAATTCCCATCAGGGGAAGTTCTTTGAACCGGTCGATATTCATGCTCAATCGATCTCTGTGGCCGACATGCCCTCAAAAAATTCGCGGTATTTATCTTTATCTTTGGTCTGCCTCAGCGCCATGGCAGTCCGGGGGTGTTCGTTGAACATGCCGGTAATGGCGTAAGGTATAAGATATCCCCACTCTATTTTCTCCCTCAAAGGCAGGAATTCCTCTGTGATCACTTCCAGGATCGGCCGCAGATCGAATTTGGGGTTCTTGAGAAAACCCATCAACAGTTCGAGCGGACAGTTCCCGGCCGCCCTGCCGATTCCATAAATAGTCCCGTCTACAAAATTGCAACCGTCTATTATCCCCTGGATGGTGTTGGCATACCCGAGCTGCTGATTGTTATGGGTGTGGATGCCGACTTCTTTGGTCTTAAGGAATTTTTTGTATTTATTGACAAGATATTGTATGTTTTCCGAATATAAGGCTCCGAAACTGTCAACGATATAGATGACGGAGGCCTTGCTCTCTTCCTCAAGCTGGATCAGCGCTTCGTCAAGTTCGTTGTCCAGCGCCCGGGATATGGCCATTATGTTCACTGTACCTTCATAGCCCTTGTCCACAGCATCGTTTACAAGATCGATCGCCTTGTCCACGTCCTTTACGTACGTAGCTACACGGATCATGTCGATAACACTGTCCTTACACGGAAGGATATCATCTTTTTCCAGGCGTCCTATATCCACCATAACAGAAAGTTTGGTGTTCGACTCAATTCCGTCTATGGCGCGCTTGATAACATCTTCATCACAGAATTTCCACTTTCCAAATTTGTCCGGGGACATTATTTTTTTGGAACACCTATACCCTATTTCCGTATAATCAACACCGGCGGCGGAAACGGCTTTATACACCTGG
>JBDRIH010000017.1:0-5668 GCA_043816025.1 Candidatus Omnitrophota bacterium | reverse complement strand
TCAGGAATATGCTCTCGAGACATTGCGCGGGCGAGCCAGCGAGGCATTTCTTGTCCGTGGTTCTGACCGGTAATCTGGCGGGTCTGTGGCCGAACTGCCCTAATCGGGCAGCATCAAACCCTGCAGCTTTTAAGACTTCCTTGAGCCCGGGGTCTTGAGCTATTTTTTTCCGTATTTTCCTTAATATATGCCTGATCTCCCTGGGGCTTAGTTTAACCAGACTGGCAACTTCTTCGAGGGTATAGCTTTCCAGGTATCGTTTCTTGAAGATTTCCAGATCACTGTCACTGATGCTGGGGGCTATTAAGTTATCTTCTCTATCGTGGGCTTCCACGCCTTCGAGCTCCCAAATAACCCTCTCCCCTTGAGATTGGTCCTTGCTCAGGTAAAAGCGGATGTGTCGAACGCGGCCGCCCTCCCGGCCCGCATAGGGAAGATAAAAAATGTCCCCTTCCTTGGATAATCTGTCCCATTTAAACCCTGTAAGATCTAAACCAGGACTATCGGGAAAATGTTTTTTAAGGAGTTTTTTTAAGCCCTCCGCATCGATTTTGCTGCCGTCGAAATAGGTCAACAGCCAGCTTATAAATCTGCTTACATATTGGAAATTTAGTTTTTCTTTAAGATCTTCGGATAATTCTGCTGTTTCTAATTTGAGATCGAGTTTGCCTTTCAAATCTTTTGTAACTATAGCTAAAGGATTAAATGCTGAGGGAGGAGAAAGTGTATAAACATTTCTTCGCAAGGCACCGGGCTCAAGCGCATAAGAGATATCATTAAGCACAAACAGGCATATTATGCCTGTTGCGACAACCCTAAACCATAACCTGTGTGAATTGAAGTATTTTTTCATAATTATATGCTTTTTATATATTTATATCCCCTGTATATATATAAACTACCTACTATCAATAGACAAATGATGCCGCATTATAACATGAAAAAGTTAGTTAAGTCAATAAAAATCTTGCTTTTCCAGCCACTCCCTCAAGTCGGCACCCAGACCTTGGGTCGTTTGCCATGCTCCTACCAGGGCCCCTCCGCCCGGTGTGGATTTTCCCTGTACGGAGCATAGCAAACGACCCATAACTGCCTTCCCGAACAAGATTGGCAGGTTAAGCTTGTAAAACACCCTTCACCGTGCTAATATTGCTGTAGAATGGACATGCGGAAGACCGTTATTTGCTGCGGGAATATATCTTTTGACCTTATAACCACGGGCGTGCCCGGTAAAGGCGGCATAACCTTCCAGGCCCGTCCCGGGGGATCCGTCCTGAATACGGTTATATTGCTTGCCCGCCTGGGCCTTCCTGTTGCGATGCTTTCAAAAACCGGAACGGATTTTCTGGGCACTCGCCTCTTGGCGGTGCTGCGCGGGGAAAATGTCGGAACAAAATATATCGTGCAGGATCAAGCCGTCAAAACCGGGCTCGCGATAGCGCAAATCGACAAAAAAGGAGATCCCTCATATCTCTTCTATGCGCCAAAAGGACCGGAAACCACCTTTAAAAAAGGGCAGCCGCCCCCTTCTCTTTTTAAAAAAACCGCCGTCTTTCATACCGCGAGCGCTTATTCATACAACAATTATACCTTTGAGGACACGTTCAGAATCCTAAAACAAGCAAAAAAAGAAACCGTTTTCACGACATATGATCCCAACTGGCGTGAAGACAGGATCAAAGACAAAAGAAAGACGCGTCAGAGGATAAAAAAGCTTCTCCCTTATGTAAATCTTCTTAAGCTAAACGATACGGATGCAACGGGTATTACCGGGACGAAGACCCTCTCCAGCGCACTGGCTCGCCTGGGGCGTGAGGCTATCATCACGCTCGGGGAGAAAGGGTCTTTTTTCTGGGACGGAAAGAAGAAAACATACTGTCCCGCATTTAAAGCGCGCGTTGTGGATACTATCGGAGCAGGTGACGGCTTTACGGCCGGCCTTATCTATAGATATTGCCTCAAGGGAACAGAAGCTTTCCGGGAAGAAAAAAAGGAAACTCTTGTTTTTGCTTCAGCCGTAGCGGCTTTGGTATGTCAAGGAAGAGGCGCCGCGGAAGGGCTGCGCAGCCTGCGCCAGGTTAAAGCTTTTCTCAAATCAGGTCTATCATCCAGGGCTTCATAGCCCTTTGTATTACTAAAATAACGTTTATCCCTGCCAGAATTAAAACGACCGTGTGAAATGTCCATTCGTTTAGAACCAGGCCCAATGCTATGCTTGTCGCCGGGGCATGCTCGGTATTGGTTATAGACATAAGAAACATGGCCAGACCGACAGCCGCGGCCCCGGCCATGACGTGCATCATTTTAAGGCCGAATTCATGACTCATGGGTATATCGGTTATGGGATGAAGCAGGCATCCCACTATTATCCCGATTATATATCCTCCGATAAGGCATCTCGGCCGGGAAATCCTTTTATACGGCATGGTAAAGGCAATAAACCCGCTTGCCCCGAAAGAAGCTATTATCATGGGCTGACTCACAACATTAAAAAATAAAAGGGCCGCGGCAACGGCAAGACCCCCCATTACCGACTGGGCGATATACCGAAGCTTATTGTCGCGAAACTTTGCATCAAGCAAGCGCACCTTTAGTCTCCCCCCGTTTTCTTGTATATTATCTCACCTTTTTTTACTATGCCCAGCTTCTCACGGGCTTTTTTCTCGATGGAACCGGGATCCTGCTGCATCTTTAAGAGTTCGTTTTTCAGCTCGTGGTTGTATTCTTCCAGAAGTCTGATGCGTTGCTGAAGCTGCGCGTTTTCTTCCCGCAGTTTGTGTAATTCAGAAAAACCCGGCAAAAAAACTATACACAGCACCACCAGAAAAAGCAGTATGTAAAGCGCTATCCTCTTGCTTTCCATATCTGGCTACCGTAAACGGCGCTCGCTCCGAGTGTTTCCTCTATGCGCAGAAGTTCGTTATATTTGCATACACGATCCGTACGACAGACCGAGCCGGTCTTTATCTGGCCCGTCCCGGTAGCAACCACCAGATGCGCTATGGTAGTGTCTTCCGTCTCTCCCGAACGATGTGAAACAACAGCCGTATATCCGGCTTTTCTGGCCATCGCGATTGCCGCCAGAGTCTCTGTCAGTGTCCCTATTTGGTTTACCTTGATAAGGATGGAATTGGCGATACCTTTTTCTATTCCTTCTTGAAGTCTTTCGGTGTTGGTCACAAAAAGGTCGTCGCCGACCAGCTGTACTTTACTGCCGATTCTTTCGGTCAGCTTTTTCCAGCCGTCCCAGTCGTCTTCGGCCAGGCCGTCCTCGATCGAAACTATAGGATACTTGTCCAGCCAGTTCGCGTAGAAATCGACCATTTGCTCGGAGGATTTTTTAGGATCTTTTTCGGCGTTAAGAACGTAAGACCCTGCTTTGTAAAATTCGCTGGAAGCGGGATCAAGTGCTATCGAGATGTCTTTGCCCGCCTCGTACCCGCTGGCTGCAATGGCTTCAAGGATAACCTCCACGGCCTCTTCGTTTGACTGCAGATTGGGAGCGAATCCGCCTTCGTCCCCGACAGAGGTCGAATGGTTTTTGTCCGTCAGGATTTTCTTTAGATTGTGAAAAACCTCTGCTCCCATCCTCAAGGCTTCCTTAAACGAAGGAGCCCCGATCGGCATGATCATGAATTCCTGCAGGTCCACGTTGTTGTCCGCGTGTTTGCCGCCGTTGATTATATTCATCATCGGGATAGGCAGTATCTTCGCATCGTTACCGCCCAGATATCTGAAAAGCGGCAGTTTGCGCGAGACGGCAGCAGCCTTTGCCGCGGCCATAGAAACACCGAGTATCGCGTTGGCACCCAGCCTGCCCTTGTTCGGCGTACCGTCGAGATCGATAAGCGCCCTGTCCAAGGCCTCTTGCCCCGTCGCGTCCATGCCTTTTACTCTCGCGGCTATCTCCGTATTTACGTTAGCGACAGCCTTTGTGACGCCCTTGCCCATATACCGGGTTTTGTCTCCGTCGCGAAGCTCGACTGCCTCATGTTCCCCGGTGGACGCCCCGCTCGGAACCGCGGCCCTGCCGAGGGATCCGTCCTCGAGGATGACATCCACCTCAACTGTAGGGTTTCCCCTAGAATCAAGTATCTCGCGCCCTATTATATTTTTGATTTTTGTCGACATTTCTCTCCTCCATTTGGTTGTTTTATTCCAGGATCCTGACCTTCCCGCCGTCGACCTTGAGCTTCCCCCCGACAAAAAGGCGCACGGCTTCCGGATATAATTTGTGTTCTTCGGCGTGGATCTTTTCTTCCAGTGTCTCCAGTGTGTCAGAGTCATCGACTTTTACATGAGCCTGTAAAATGATAGGGCCCGAGTCCAGCTCCTTGTCCACGAAATGCACCGTGACTCCCGTAATCTTTATGCCGTGCTCAAACGCGTCTTTTATGCCGCTGGCGCCCTTGAACGACGGGAGAAGCGCCGGATGGACGTTCAGTATGCGGCTCTTGTACTCATCAACAAAATGGTCACTTAGTATCCGCATAAACCCCGCCAGAACCACAAGTTCTATTCTGTCTTCGCGGAGCTTCTGTAAAACTTTTTTATCGTATTCCTCGCGGGACTGATCAGCCGCTTCCAGGACAAAGGTCTTGATACCGGCTTTTCTGGCGCGTTCCAGGGCGAAGGCCCCGGGTTTGTCGCATACCACCAGAACTATCCTGCCGTCGGCCAGCTCGCCTTTTTTTTCCTCGTCGATCAAGGCCTGCAGATTGCTGCCGTTCCCTGATACAAATACCGCTATGTTCATATTTCTTTTATCACTTTAGTGGGACATTTGGGCTGCACGTTCTTTGTGGCCGTCTGGTCGTCCTGTTTTGTATAGTCCGCCTGTGCGAGGTTGTCCGTAACCTTGAAGAGTTTCCCCTGGGACAGCTTCTCGCATATGCCGCAGGCAATGCACCCCACGGCGCAAATCTGTCTTACCCTGAGCGCTCCGTCGTGTGAAGAGCATGCCACGTAGAAAAGCTTTTCATGTCTTTTTTCCTGCAGGATGATTATATCGCGCGGACAGGCCTGGACACACTTGCCGCAACCCGTACATTTTTCCTGATCGAGTCTTGGCAAGCCCTTGTCCATGTAGAGGGCGCCAAAAGGGCATACCTCCACGCAATCCCCGAACCCCACGCACCCGTATTCGCATTTCATGCCCGCCCCGAATGCCAGCTCTGACGCCCGGCAGGTCTGGATCCCTTTATACTCGGCCACGGGTTTTTTGTTTTCAGTCTCGGCCGCACAAAGCACGAGCGGGATTTGGGGATAGCGAACGCCTTCGTCCTTTCCCAAAAGCCTGCACAGCTCCTGCATGGCCTCTTCTCCCATCACACGGCACTTTTTCGGGTCTTCCCCGTCCTTGGCGACATGTTCGGCAAAATCATGGCAGTTAACATATCCGCACGCCCCGCAATTGACATGGGGCAGAAGCGCGAAGATTTCCGCGATCCTGGGGTCTTCCTGTACTTTTAGTTTTTTATCGGCGATCGCCAGCACGGAAGCAAACAGAATAGCTAATCCCGCCATGCTGAGTACCGATGTCAGCATCAGATTATCCACTGATGATCCCTCCAAACCCCATAAACGCCAGCGCGAGCATCCCCGCTATAATCAGAGTTATCCCCGCGCCTTTAAGCGGCTCCGGGATGTCGGCGAAATCAAGCTCTTC
>JBDRIH010000016.1:0-5222 GCA_043816025.1 Candidatus Omnitrophota bacterium | reverse complement strand
CTCTCTTAAGACTCCGCAGCAAAATGAACACTTTTCCGTCTATAAGCTCGATCCTGTCGGCACCGTCAAGCTTGAGAAGGACCTCGCTGTTTCCTTTGACTTTTACAATGTTGCGTTCGCGTCTGTCAAAAGCTATCTTAATAAATGATCCTTCACCGGTTCTGACGCGGGTGCCTTCCGTAAGGAACATCCCCGGCTTACACACAACGGGTTTGATCTGGCCGACGGGGATAACTTTTACGTCACCGGCATAAGATACGACCATAACCTTTTCTTCCAAGGCGGAAACAGACGCGCTCGTCCATATCACGGAAACTGCGCACAACAGCAAGACCAAAACTTTTTTCATATTAGCACCTCTATTCTCCTTTAAACAAAAGTTTCCGGGGGTGTTCCTTGACATCCCCGTTGAATTCCTCGAACTTTTTGATAGTCACATCTAAGTTGCCGATCATGTCATCCGGGTTTTGCATGTTGTCGATGACCAGCTTTTTTATCTCGGCAAGAATAAGGTCCGAGTTATTCACGATATCGTCTGAAGAACTTCTTCCTTGCATGAACATGCTACTCTTAACATTTTTCCATCTTAGTTACTCAATATACTACCATTAGAAAACATAGTTTTCAACTTATTCGCATTCACATTATTAGCAAAAGAGAGAAAAAGGAAAAAAGAAAAAAGCTACTACTGCTAACTCCTATCTTTTTTGCTATGGAAAAATGTTCCGAATGTGGCTCAAGGAATATCACGGAATGTGAGGCAATAGAAGAACATCTGCGGGAAGATATTGTTTTACCGAAGTGTAAATGACGAAAATTATTGAAGTTGCAAGAATTGAATGAATGGGATTTTCAGTCCCCTGCTCTACCTGCTGAGGGGGGTTTGAGGGGTTACGATTGTTCCCGGGGCTAATTTTTGTCCCTCTTCGACGGGATAGGCTTCGCCTTCTTTTTTCCCTCCCGGAGGCAGCACGTGCCCTACTACAACACCGCCGCCTTTGCCGACAACCGCCCCATTTTTCCCTACAACTATTCTCCCATACATTTGCTCGGAAAAATGCGTAACTTTAAAGATCTGGACTCTTAAGTTGATATAATTCGTCCTCCAATAATCGGCCGGGGCCCCGTGTTTAAGGCACAAACGCGACAGGAACTCTTCCTTGTCCGGCAGCTGCTCCCAGACCTGCGGCAGATACGTTGACGATCCATAACCCGTGATCAATATCACTCCGTCCTCAAACGGTTTAAGTTTGGCCAAGAGGTCTTCGGGGGAGGAAAAACCCAGCTCCTCGGGCGTTGTTAAAACGCTTATCTCTATCTTTATGTCTTTTAGTTCGCTGTACTTAACCGGCGGGAATCTCGGGTCTCTTTCAGCCGCCGCTATTGTCCTGTCGATCACATTTTTATATAAAGGGGCCCCTACCGGTGCGAACATGCCCATGCAGCCCCTTAACCCTCCGTACAGTGCGTATCTTTTTTCCTTTGAATCCAATGTAACAAAACAACCTTCCTTCGCCAGCAATTTAGGGGTTAGATATTTGTCTTCTACTGTGGGGATGCTCCTGTCCTCTGCATACCAGCACAGCGTCTGCCGCGCCAGATCCAGCAAAAACTGTTTTTCTCGAGGTGAAAAATCATTCTCTTGTGCGTGGGTCGCTGAAAACGTTGAGGTTACAACAAACAACATAACGCTCAAATAACCCAGTTTAAATTTTCTCATCTTCTCTCCTGCTCCATTTTATCGGAATTTGTGAAGCTCAAAAAGCCCGTTGATGAACGCCAGTTTCTCGTATCTGCAAAAATCATCCGAGACGTCTATTCTGTCCTTTTCATAAAAAGCCCTTGCCCGGCACGCTCCCCCGCAAATAAATCTTATATCGCATTCCCTGCATCCCTTTATTTTTGAAACGGTCAGTTCCCTGCATACTTTAAGCTTTTCCGAGGTCTGATAAATAAACTCCAGCGGCTGTTCTCTAACGTTGCCCGCTAGAAATTGCGGCAGGTGTAGGAGATGGCACGGATACACGTCCCCGGTATCAGAGATACTGATTTCCCCGTCGCCGGTTGCACATTTTGTGATGCGCCGTCTTTTTGTCGCATCCAAGGACGAGCATAAATAACCCAGGGGATCCACGCCTTCAATAGAAGAAAGGGCCTTGTAATATTCACTCCCGGTAACCGCCAGGCCTTTCTTCTTCCTTGCCCGGCCAGCCTTAAACAAAGGTGCGAAAGAGAGCCTGGAGCCATATTTACTCACCATGGATTCTATGTCGCCTATATTTTTCTTTGTCACGGTCATTGAAATCTGCAGCGAAGCGTTATTGCGGATGAGAAGCTCTATCGCGGCTTCGGTCCTATCATAAGAAGCTTCCCCTCGATGAAAATCATGTACTTGGCGGGTACTGCCGTCCAGACTTATTTTTATTAAATCAAATACTTCCGCTATGCGTTCGGCGTTTTCCTTGTTTATCAATATGCCGTTACTGATAAGGTGAACCTGATTCCCCTTCTTCTTTGCGTACTCGGCCACATCAAGCGCATAGCTTGCCATTAAGGGTTCTCCGCCTGTCAGGGCTATCTTTACATCCCGGGATATATTATTTATTGAATCTACGAGCTCTAAATAGTCCCTGTGTTGTAATTTCTGTTTTTTGCCGACCCTTTCGTCTGCGTAACAATATATGCATTTTAAATTGCATTTGTCAGTCAGATTCAGATGGACTATTTGAAGACCGTGCGGGCGCCGGGGGAAGCGTTCCTGATCAGGCAGAGAGAAAAGGTTGGACTGCGAAACTACCTCTTGAAAAAAGTTTTGGATTTCGTCTCGTGCGTCTCTCTGGAGGAAGGTCGATATCCTTTTACTTATCTCTTCTACGGTCCTTTTACCGTTACACAGCTTTAAGGCTTTGGCTCCGTTGGGATTCGTGACTATCCACGCAGGCACAGAAGGGTTTAAGAAAAGGCGCTTGTTGCCTTTTCTTTTTATGACTATACCCGAAGGTAATTTGTATTGTTGTTTTAGAATCGCCACGAATAATGAAAGATTATTTGCCGGCGCAATCGTAGGCCGTTCCACACTCACCACCGCCACCGGCACAATTGTACGCCGTTCCGCACGCACCGCCGCCTCCGGCACAGGCGTAAGCCGTCCCGCACATACCGTCGCCTCCGGATGGTCCGCCCTGGCCTTCGCCGGCACAATTGTACGCCGTTCCGCACGAACCGCCGCCTCCGGCACAGGCGTAGGACGTCCCACAGTCACCGCCGCCTCCGGCGCAGGCGTAAGCCGTTCCGCACATGGCGTGCGCTTCAGGACTTCCCAGCCGCAAATTTCTTATTTTCCCGACACGAAACCCTTCTTTTTCTCTGAATCCTAAAATCCACGCGACAATAGAAACCCCGAGACACAGCACGTATTTCAAAAAATCACGTCTATCCAGCTTTCCCTTCATGGTTTTTCCTCTACGTATTTGATGGAGGGGTGTTTTTTAGATACACTGTGGAAGCTTTGCTAAAAGAAAGGTTCTTGTGGTTATATAAATTGCACTCTCTGTGGAACTGCGTTATCTCGTCGCTTTCCTTTTCCAGGGTGGCAAGGAATTCCTCAGAAGCATTTAAAAATTTAACTCCGATTTCATACTGATCTTCTTTCAGCTGTTTCGCGTGAACAATAAGCGCTTCCACGTTAAACATCCTGTTCTTGAGGAAAATCTGCAAGACAACCTTTTCGTTTTTTCGCCCTTTCCCTTTAGCAGTGAAAGCAGCACCACCCTTACTCACATTCCTGGCTATAAAGGTCCTCTCCGCAGATCCTTTTCCCCAATCAATCGGATATGCGATCGAATATCGCTTCCATTCTCTTCTTTCTTCCATGGCGTCCGTATTATAACACAAAACAACCATCAGGTAAAGTTAAGATTTCAAAAAGTAGCTTTCCTTTTCGCGCTTTCCTCTTTGCCTCATATGCTCTATTTACCCCTCTCTTCCCACGAAACAACAATCTCTTCGAAGATCGTTTTGAGAGGCTTTGTAATAGCCCAGCTTGGATAATGCCTTTTCAACTTACTCAAATCGCTATAATAGCAAATATGGTCCCCTGCTCTGTTTTTGTCCACATACTCGTACTTGCTCTCTTTGCCGGTCATTGAAGAGGCCAGGGCAAACGCTTCCAGGATTGAACAGGTGTTCTCTTTACCTCCTCCTAAATTATAAACCTCCCCTTCTCTTGGGGTCTTAATAAATTCATCTATAAAGCTGGCCACATCATAAGCATGGATATTATCCCTTACCTGTTTTCCCTTATACCCAAATATCCTGTATGTTTTCTCCTCTAGATTACATTTAACCAGATAACTCAGAAACCCGTGCAATTCAACCCCAGAATGACCCGGCCCTGTCAAGCATCCCCCCCGCAAACAGCAGGTCTTCATCCCGAAATATCTTCCATATTCCTGGACCATTATATCTGCTGCAAGTTTTGAAGCACCAAACAATGAGTGTTTGGATTGATCTATCCTGAATGTCTCGGGAATACCGTTTTTATATTCAGGGTCGTCATAATCCCATCTTGTTTCTGATTCCTTCATGGAGATCTCGTTGGGCGCATCCCCATATACCTTATTAGTAGACAGATAAACAAAGGGACTTTCGGGAACAAATCTCCTGGCCGCTTCCAAAAGATTTAAAGTCGCCACAGCATTATTGTCAAAGTCCTCAAAGGGGATCTCTGCCGCTAAATCATGGCTCGGCTGCGCTGCGGCGTGAACTATCGCATCGGGTTTTAGTCTTTCGATTAACTGCAATAATTTTTCACGGTCCCTGATGTCTACGTCATAATGACTATATTTTTTGACGGTCTTTTCCAGCCTCTGCTTCATCCACCCGGTATCACCTGCGGGCCCAAAAAAAACGGCCCTCTGATTGTTGTCTATGCCATAAATGTCCCACCCTATCTTTGCGAAAGATAGACAGACTTCAGAGCCAATAAGGCCGGCTGATCCAGTAACAAGTATTTTTGTTTGCATGTGTTTACTGAGAGTTTTCTTTTTTTCTGACAAAAAGAAGAGGAAACACGATATCGCTTATACAGCAAGGAACCCAGACGGCAAGGAACAAAAACAAAAAAACAGCCACGTAAAAAAACAGCCCCAACGACTTTCCGGCCGCCATAATAATATGGAACAGCGATGCCCACGTGCTTATCAAAACATGCCCCGCGTGCG
>JBDRIH010000015.1:0-17685 GCA_043816025.1 Candidatus Omnitrophota bacterium | reverse complement strand
CAAAATAATTGGTGTGGGGGTAAATTCGCACTTATGATTTACTCGCACTAATGTGCTCGCAAATCATGTGCTCATTTAAAGGAGGGGCAAATGGCAGTTAAAGTAGGGATTAACGGTTTCGGAAGAATTGGGAGAATGGTTTTTAGGATAATGATGGAACGCGGTGGATTTGAGATCGCCGCTATAAACGACCTGACAGACGCGAAAACACTGGCCCATATGCTTAAATACGATTCTGTTCACGGGAGGTTCAAGGGAACGGTCGAGGCGGAAGGCAGCGCCCTGGTCGTAAACGGCAAAAAAATAGATGTTCTGAGCATCAAAAATCCTGCGGAGCTGCCATGGAAGAAAGAGGGCGTGCAGGTTGTCGTAGAGTCGACCGGCGTGTTCCGTGATAGGGCAAAAATAGCTCTTCATCTCGAGGCGGGAGCGGAAAAGGTTCTGTTAACAGTGCCTGCCAAGGATGAGATCGACAATATGATAGTTCTTGGAGTGAACGACGAGGCGCTAAGGCCCACCGACAAGATCGTCTCGAACGCTTCCTGTACAACAAATTGTCTCGCTCCGATGGTAAAGGTGCTTAATGATACCTTTGGCGTTGAGAAGGGGCTAATGACAACGATCCACGCCTACACAAATGACCAGCGTGTCGTTGACATGTTCCATTCGGATCTCAGAAGAGCGCGCGCGGCAGCCGTAAACATGATACCTACAACAACCGGCGCGGCAAAAGCGGTTGGCAAGATAATAACCGAACTTAAAGGCAAGATAAACGGTATGGCCATAAGAGTTCCTGTGCCGTGCGGTTCTATTACTGATTTTGTCGCGACTTTGAAAAAACCAGCCGATGTCGGGACTATCAATGACGCGTTCAAGAAGGCCGCTTCCGGTGCCCTCAAAGGCATACTCGAATATACCGAAGATCCGATCGTGTCATCGGACATCGTTGGTAATACTCATTCTTGTATATTTGATGCCGGTGCGACGATGACCATCGGAGATAACATGGTAAAAGTTGTCGGCTGGTACGATAACGAGTGGGGTTATTCTAACCGTGTTGTCGACCTTGTAGAACGCCTTGCGGAATAGAGTTTTCCCTTCAAATGGAGGTATGAAGATGAAAAAGACTCTTACGGATGTCCAGTTAAAGGGTAAGAGGGTGCTGATGCGTGCCGATTTTAACGTTCCCCTGGACGATAAACGCAATATAACCGATGACAGCAGGATAGTTGCGGCACTACCGTCGATAAAATACATCATAGATAACGGGGGAAAACTTATCCTTATGAGTCACCTTGGGCGTCCAAAGGGTGAGGTAAAGTCCGAATTTTGTCTGGACCCGGTCGCCGACAGGCTTTCCACGTTACTTAAAAAGAACGTGAGAAAAATGGACGACTGTATAGGTGAAGACGTAAAGGAAGCCGTAAGCGAGATGACCGAAGGCGACGTTATTCTTTTAGAGAACCTGAGATTTCACAAGGAGGAGACGAAAAATGATCCCGCTTTCGCGAAACAACTGGCCTCTTTAGGGGATATTTTCATAGAAGACGCCTTCGGTACCTGTCATCGCGCGCATGCTTCGACCGTGGGAGTTACCGAATACCTTCCAAGCGCGGCGGGATTCCTTGTGCAGAAAGAGATCGAGTATTTCGAGAAAGTCACGAAAGATCCCGATAAGCCGTTTTGTCTGGTGCTTGGAGGAGCGAAGGTGGCGGATAAAATACCGGTTATCGAGAATATGCTGGACAAGATCGACTTTCTCCTGATCGGCGGCGCCATGGCTTATACTTTTCTCAAGACTCGCCTTAAAGGTGTAGGCGCGTCCAGAATAGAAGAAGACATGTTTGATACCGTAAATGATATTTTTGAAAAAGCCAGTGCGAAAAATGTGAGTATATTTTTGCCAAGGGATCATGTTGTCGCGCGCCAGATCAAGGAAAACGCCAAACGAAAAATTGTAGGCGAGGATATTCCCGACGGCTGGATAGGGCTGGATATCGGCCCCGAGACGATAAAAAACTATGAGTCCGTCCTGAAAGACTCAAAAACGATTGTATGGAACGGGCCCATGGGCATTTTTGAGATGAAACCGTTCGCGACCGGCACGCGGGAGTTGGCGAAGTTTATCTCTAAACTCGATGCGACTACGGTTATCGGCGGCGGCGATACCGCTGCGGCGATCAATCAGTTAAAACTGGGCGGTAAGATGTCGCATATGTCCACCGGAGGCGGAGCCTCCCTGGAGTATCTTGAGGGCAAAGATCTTCCCGGGATCGCGGCATTGGACGATAAGGAATAGAAGGATCTAAAAAACCGGAGAAATAATGAGACGACCAATAATTGCTGGAAACTGGAAGATGTACAAGGACGTTAACGAGGCCGTCGAACTGGCAAACAACATAAAGCGGGGCGCGTTCGACGTGGAGAATATCGAAATCGTTATTTGTCCTCCTTTTGTCGACCTCGGCGATGTGGGTGAGATGCTGGTTGAAAGCAACGTCGCTTTGGGCGCTCAGAACTGTTACTGGGAAAACGAGGGAGCGTTTACGGGAGAGGTTTCCGTGGCCATGGTTAAAAGCGTCGGGTGCCGGTTTGTGATCATAGGTCATTCGGAGCGGAGGAAATATTTCGGCGAAACGGATGAAACGGTCAATCGAAAGATAAGAGCGGTTATTGACGGCGGCCTTATCCCCATAATGTGCGTGGGAGAAACCCTCGAAGAGAGGGAAGCCTCTAAGACCATGGAAGTGGTTAAACAGCAGGTAACCGAAGGACTTAAGGGTTTTGATGAGACGTATCTGGATACCCTGGTTATCGCCTATGAACCTGTTTGGGCGATAGGGACAGGAAAGACCGCCACCCCGCTTCAGGCGCAGGAAGTACACGCCATGATCAGGGAACTGCTCAAGAAATTACACTCGGAGTCTTTTTCCGGTACCAGACGTATATTGTACGGCGGCAGTGTCAACCCCGACAATATCGAGAATCTTATGTCTGAAGAAGACATCGACGGTGGGTTAATCGGCGGTGCAAGCTTGAAACCGGACGGTTTTATTGATATAATCAAGACAACATCGCGGCTTTACGCGGATAAAAAGGACTGATAAAAAATGTATATCGTTTTGATAATTATACACATAATTGTATGTTTGATTTTGATCGCCGTTATATTGCTGCAGGCCGGCAGGGGCGGGGGACTGACAGAAATGTTCGGCGGCGAAACGGCTCAATCGGTGCTGGGGACCCATGCGCCGGTTGTTCTTAAAAAGATCACAGAGGCGAGCGCTATAGCCTTTTTGATTACGTCTCTGCTTCTGGGCATGGTAACTGCCAGAAGGGGTAAATCGCTTTTTGAGGCGGCAAGATTTCCAGTCTCACCCGGTGCGACCCAGAATAGCACTTCTCCCATGACGCAGCCCGCGATCCCGGAAAAAGCAACAGTGCCGGCAGGGGAAACCGCACCTGCCTCCGAAGAGGGTCAACCGGCGTCAGAGAGTTAATGATATTTTTAGATTCGACAGGTACGTTTAAAAGATCACTGTTCTTGTTGTGGACAGTGATCTTTTTTTTGGCCGCTTTTCCGACTGCCGGTGAAGGATATACGTCGCAGAAGGGATGGGTAAGCCGGGACGCTTATGTTTCTTCGGGTATAGGGGATGCGCGGATATTGATTCCGATGTTTGCGGATGATGCGACCTCCAGCTCCGTGTGCGCGCTTATCTATAACGGTCTGACCAGAGTTGATAAGGACCTGAATATCGTAGGAGATCTGGCCGAGCGCTGGGAAATAGAGGATGAAGGCCTATCTATAACCTTTTATCTCCACAAGAACGTCAGGTGGCATGACGGTACGCCGTTTACCGCCGAGGACGTCCGGTTTACTTTCCAGACCATACTTGATCCCGAAGCGGGTTGCCCTTATATTTCAAGCTACATAGATATCGACCGTATCGAAGTTATAGATCCCCATACGATACGGTTCCGATATGCCCGGGCGTACTCTCCGGCTCTTCTTAAATTCGGTATGGGCGTTATCCCGTCGCACCTGTTTAGTGATATAAAAGATTTAAAGAGATCACCCTATGCCAGAGCACCGATAGGTACCGGGCCTTACATGTTCTCGCGATGGGAGAGCGGACAATATATAATACTGGAAGCCAATCCCGGATATTTCGAACATGCCCCGGGAATAAAACGATATGTTTATAAGGTTGTACCTGACCAGGCTGTACAGTTTCTTGAGCTTGTTTCCGGGGAGACGGATTCGATGGAACTGAGCCCCTATCAGTTTCTTTACCGCAGCAACACGCCTCAGTTCAAGGAAAGCATGGAGAAATACCGATATCTGTCGCATTCATATACCTATATAGGATATAACCTGAAAGATCCGCTCTTCGAGGACAGGAAAGTCCGACAGGCACTGAGTTACGCGATAAACAAGAAAGAGATCATTGATGCCGTGCTTCTTGGTCTGGGTCAGGAATGTACAGGGCCTTTTCTTAAAGGAACGCCGTATTATGACGAAACGGTTGCAGGTTATAATTATGATCCTGTAAAAGCTGCCGCGCTTTTGAGCGAAGCCGGATGGTCGGACACAGATGGCGATGGGGTGCTGGAGAAATCCGGCGAAGAGTTTCGCGTGAAGATCGCGACCAACCAGGGCAGCCAGGTCAGGGAAGACGTGGCCACGATAGTCCAGAGCCAGTGGGCCCAACTGGGGGTAAAAGCGGAAATACAGGTTGTGGCCTGGTCGGCGTTTCTGGATCAGTTTGTTAACAAGAAAAATTTTCAAGCCGTGATACTGGGGTGGACCATCCCGGTCGATCCGGACATTTATTCTGTGTGGCATTCAAGCTCCATGGCCGAAGGCGGTCTCAATTTTATCTCTTATTCGGACAAACAGGTCGATGAGCTTATAGAACTGGGTCGGAGGGAGTTCGATCCTACTCGAAGGGCGCAAGTTTACAGCAAAGTGCATAAACTCATATCGGAAGACGCACCGTATACCTTTTTGTTTTTTCCTTATGCCACTCCCGCGATACAGAAACGTTTTAAAGGGATCGAACCGGCACCTGCCGGGATAGGGTATAATTTTATCGATTGGTACGTTCCGGAAAACGAAGTCAAATACAAATTCTAATGCCAAATTGTTATGCGTGGATATATTGTTAAGCGATTATTGCTGATTGTTCCGATGCTTGTGGGGATTTCGCTGATTCTGTTCGTGATCATGCATCTTGCGCCCGGTGACCCCGCGAGCATAAGATATGGTCTCAATCCGGAAGTCTCCGAAAGCGCACGCGCCAATTTTAGCAGGATGTACGATCTGGATAAACCCGTTCCGGTTCAGTATGTCTTGTGGATGAAGCGTTTCCTTTCACTGGATTTCGGCAGGTCCCTGATAGACGACCGACCGGTCATATCAAAGATAGCAGGGCGTCTCCCGGCCACCATTCTATTGCAGGCGGCGAGTCTCTTGGTTATTTTCTGCGTCGCTATTCCCATAGGGATAATAAGCGCGGTCAAAAGGAACTCCCTTTTTGACCGGATTACGACAGTGCTCGTATTTATCGGTTACGCGATACCGACATTCTGGCTGGCTCTTCTATTAATACTCTTGTTTGGTTTCAAACTTGGATGGTTTCCGGTTTCAGGCATGTCGCCCTGGTATACCGCCTATCTGGACGGTTTTGCCAGGTTTAAAGACCTTATATGGCACTTGGTTCTTCCGGTGGCGGCAACGGCATTTGGAGGCCTGGCGGCCCTGTCGCGCTATTCGCGTTCAAGCATGATCGAGGCTATGGGCGAAAATTACGTGCTTACCGCCCGGGCCAAAGGGCTTCCCGAAAGACGCGTTATCATGGTGCATGTATTGAGGAACGCGCTTTTGCCTATAGTTACTATTATGGGCCTGACTCTGCCGACCCTGATATCCGGAAGCTTTATCTTTGAGACCATATTCGCCTGGCCTGGCATGGGACGGCTCGGGTACGAAGCAATAATGAATTATGATTATCCGGTGGTCATGGGTGTGGGTGTTATTGCCACGTTCCTGACTCTTCTTGGAATATTTTTATCTGACGTAGTCTATGGAATAGTGGACCCGAGGATCCGGTTCGAGAAACACAGGTAGGCTTTAGATATATGAACAGGCGCATACTATTCGGTATGGTGATTGTAACAGTCATGGCTCTGGTGGCTATTTTTGCCCCGTTTGTCGCGACGCATAACCCGCTGGAGATGGACCTTTCTCCGGAGACAAGGCTGCAGGGGCCTTCCGTGGAACATCTTTTCGGTACGGACAATCTTGGACGCGACGTATTCAGCCGCATGGTTTACGGCGCGCGTATATCTTTAAGTGTGGGGTTTATAGCGGTTTTTATCTCTCTGGTCATAGGCGTCTTTTTAGGGGGCTTGAGCGGATATTACGGCAGGTGGGTGGATGGTGTTATTATGCGCGTCGTCGAGGTCATGTATTGTTTTCCAATATTTTTTCTGATAATGATGATTATAACGTTCCTCGGGCCGAACATCGTGAACGTGATGGTTGTTATCGGCCTGACAAGCTGGCCCGGTCTTTGCCGTCTTGTTCGCGCCGAGTTTCTGACTCTCCGGGAAAGGGATTTTGTGTATTCGGCCAAGGTCCAGGGCGTTTCGGACATGCGCATTATACTGCGCCACATCCTGCCCAACGCCATGGCGCCCGTGTATGTCAGCGCCACACTCAGCGTGGGCGGCGCGATACTGATAGAAAGCGCGCTTTCTTTTCTTGGTCTGGGTGTACAGATACCCGCTCCAAGTTGGGGCAACATACTGACCGCGGGGAAAAATTATATCGACTATGCCTGGTGGTTAACGCTTTTCCCGGGACTGGCGATACTTGTAACCGTTCTTAGTTTCAATCTGATAGGAGAGGGCCTCAGGGAAATTTTAGACCCGAAACTTAAGGAGCGAAAATAAAAATCAATGAATGCCGTACTTGAAGTAAAAGATCTGGTGGTAACGATCGGAGCCAGACGCGTTATAGACAACATCAGCTTTGACCTTCATCCCGGACGCGTTACGACTCTGATCGGAGAATCCGGCAGCGGCAAGACGCTTGCGGCGCTGTCTATCCTAGATCTTCTTCCCGGCTCGGCTGTACGCGAGAGGGGCACGGTAACTTTCAGAGGAAAGAATATTTTCGATCTTAAAGTCGAGGAAAAAAGAAGGATAAGGGGTAGCGAAATCGCGATGGTGTTCCAGGAACCGTTTACGGCCTTGAATCCGGTTATGCGTGTTGGGGATCAAGTGTCCGAAGCTTTGATCGTCCACAAAAAGTGCTCAAGGGCCCAAGTAGCCGGACGCGTGGAGGAACTGCTTTGCATGGTAAAACTTGCACCCGGGACGGCTTTGCGGTATCCGCACGAACTTTCAGGCGGCATGCGTCAACGTGTAATCCTGGCCATGGCGCTTTCTTGTGACCCGCAAGTTCTGATCCTCGACGAACCGACGACAGCGCTAGATGTGTCCATACAGAAACAGATGCTGGACCTTATTAACAATATTCAGAAAGAGCGGCATTTCGCGATCCTTTTTATTACGCACGATTTTTCTGTAGTCAATACGGTTGCCGACGAAGTGTGTGTAATGAAACGGGGGCTCATAGTGGAGAGAGGGCCTGCGCAAGAAGTTCTTAAAGCGCCGCGGCACCAATATACGAAAAAGCTCATAGATTGCATACCCAGACTCGGGGATAAGCGTGAACGCCTGCCTGCTTAGGAGATAGAGATGGATCTGATAATCGAACTGGTCGATGTAAAAAAATATTTCTGGAAAAGGGCCTTTTTAAATCCCGCCCAGGAACCGGTAAAAGCCGTTGACGGAGTCAGTTTCGCGGTCGAGCGGGGTAAGACTTTCGGCCTGGTCGGCGAGTCCGGTTGCGGGAAATCGACTGTGGCCAAACTGATCGTGGGTATACTTAAGCCTGATTCCGGCCGGTTGTTTGTTAAGGGGGACATGGATATAGTTTTTCAGGATCCCTTCAGTTCTCTGAACCCCCGAATGACAGTCAGTGATCTTGTCGGGGAGTCGCTATTGGTGCGCGGCGCGCAAAAGAAGGATATAAAGCGCCGCGTTACGGAGGTCCTGGGCATGGTCAGGTTGGACGAGCCGGACTGCGCGGACAAATACCCCCACCAGTTTTCCGGAGGAGAGCGGCAGAGGATCGCTATAGCCAGGGCGCTGATAAGACGACCCGAGATACTCGTTCTTGACGAACCCGTATCGAGTCTCGACGTGTCGATACAGGCGAGTATACTCAATCTTTTGAAAGACCTTCAAAAAGAACTCACTCTTACATATATTTTTATATCCCACGATCTGAGGGTAGTGGAGTTTATGTCGGACTGTGTCGGGGTGATGAAAGAGGGTCGCCTTGTGGAGATAGCTTCACGGGACCAGATATATTCTTCCCCGAAGGACGAATATACCCGCCATCTGCTGGCATCAATCCCCAAGTTATAATAAAGGACCGAACTCTTACGGATAAAATGGATCTGAAGCTTTTTCCGTTCAGATGACGTAGGAGTCGTTTGCCATACTCCTACCAGGGCCCCTCCGCCCGGTGTGGATCCACCCGGTATGGAGCATGACAAACGCATCTTACCTGACTGATCTAATTAAGTTAGATTCATTCTTCTTGCAGATAAAAAGTTATGTTCTGGATGAGCATTGCAGGATTTTAGTATTTTTATAACTTTTTAAAGGAAACCGTGCGAGCTCATGAAGGCTATGAGAAGGTTCCCTGGATAGGAGTTAACGAACTGCCAGGATAAAGTGTAAATTACTGTTTGAACATTTGATATTCATGATATCAAATGCGAGTTAATTTACACCCTTTAAAAAGTAAGAAAAATGCGTTAATAAATCCTGCGCGAAGAAAGAACCTGACTTTTTATCTGCAAGTAACGAAATAGCTGAACTATTACAAGGCTGAATAAGCATTGATTTTAGCGTGAAAATTTGTTAAACTTACCTTTCAGATCAGGGAGCTTATATTATGGGTTATACAATAACTGAAAAGATATTACTCGCGCATACTCCGGGCCTCAAACAAATAGCGCCCGGCGATTTTATAAACGCGAAAGTCGATCTATGTTTGGGCAACGACATAACGAGCCCCATAGCTATAAAAGAGTTCCGCCGGCTGGGCAAGGAAAAGGTCTTTAACCAGAAACGCGTGGTACTCGTTCCTGACCATTTTCTGCCTGCCAAGGACATGAGAAGCGCAAACCAGGCGAAGATCCTCAAAGAGTTTGCCGAAGAGTTCGGTATCACCAATTACTTCGAATTGGGACAGATGGGGGTAGAACATGCCCTGCTTCCCGAGAGAGGTCTTATTATGCCTGGGGATCTGGTTGTTGGAGCGGATTCCCATACCTGCACGCACGGGGCACTCGGGGCCTTTGCTACGGGGGTAGGCAGCACGGACCTTGCTTACGCCATGGCGTTCGGGGAATGCTGGTTTAAGGTTCCGGAAACCATAAAGCTCTGTTTTACCGGAAAACTCAAGAAATGGGTTGGCGGCAAAGACCTTGTGCTTCACGCGATTTCAGATCTGGGTGTCTCAGGCGCCCTTCATAAGGCTATAGAATTTACGGGCGATACAATAGAAGCGCTTTCGATGGAAGACAGGCTCACCATGTGCAACATGGCTATCGAGGCGGGCGCGAAAAACGGCATTATCGCACCCGACGTGACTACGGAGAGATACGTAAAGTCCGCTATTAGAAAATACAAACCTGTTCGAAAAACATATAAGATAGTTAAAAGTGACGAGGACGCGGTATATTCCGATGTAAGAGAGTACAACGTTTCAAAATTAGAACCGGTCGTGGCCGCGCCGCATCTGCCGTCAAACGGCAAACCCGTTAGCGCGTTTAAGGATATCAAAATCAACCAGGTTGTTATCGGTTCATGTACGAATGGCAGGATAAGCGACCTTAAACAGGCCGCGGCCGTGCTTAAGAACAAAAAAGTCAGCCCCTGGGTCCGTCTCATTGTTATTCCGGCCACGCAGGCTGTTTATCTGGAAGCTGTCAGGGAGGGTTACGCGGAGATATTTGTGCGCGCGGGCGGTGTTTTCTGTACCCCCAGCTGCGGGCCGTGCCTTGGCGGGCACATGGGTATTTTATCCGCGGGGGAGGTCGCCGTCGCTACTACGAACAGGAACTTTGTAGGGCGCATGGGACACCCCAAAAGTCAGGTTTATCTGGCTAATCCGGCGATCGCGGCCGCAAGCGCGGTCAGTGGAAAGATAGCGCATCCGTCAGATCTATAATTTTTAACTGGAGTACTATGAAATTAAAAGGAAAGGTACACAAATTCGGAGATAATATAAACACGGACGAGATTATTCCGGCCTGATATCTGAACACGTCCGATCCGGAAGAGCTGGCGAAACACTGCATGGAAGATGCCGATCCGAAATTTGTAAAGAATCTCACCAAAGGTGACATAATAGTAGCCGGGAAGAATTTTGGATGCGGTTCCAGCAGGGAACACGCCCCGATAGCTATTAAAGCGGCGGGAGTATCCTGCGTGATCGCCAAAGATTTCGCCAGGATATTTTACAGGAACGCCATCAATATCGGACTGCCGATTTTCACGAGCGAGGAAGCCGCAGAGAACCTAAAAAACGGCGACAAGGCAGAGGTAAACATTACTAGAGGAGAGATAACCAAGGCCGGAAGGAGAAAGGCTTACAATGCGGAGGTCTTTCCTAAATTTATAAAAGAGATTATTAGAAGCGGCGGGCTTATGGGATACGCTATGAAGAGGGACGCGGAACACGTCGAGAAAAAAACCGAATACGCGAAGAAAAAGAAAAAGAAATAAAACGGGAGGATAAGTTGTATAAAATAGCGGTTATACCAGGAGACGGGACTGGCCCTGAGGTTATAAAGGAAGGGCTAAAAGTTCTGGACGCGGTTGCGGAAAAGACGGGTATTAAATATGAAAAGGTCATGTACGATGTGGGAGGAGAGCGTTATAAAAAGACCCAAGAAGTCCTTCCCGACAGCGTTATTGATGAGCTTCGCACGATGGACGCTATATATCTGGGAGCGGTAGGACATCCCGAGGTTAAACCCCGGCATCCTGGAGAAAGGCCTCCTGCTTAAACTGAGGTTCGCTCTTGAGCAATACATAAACCTGCGCCCGGTGAAACTGTACCCGGGAGTCTGGACCCCCTTAAAAGACAAGGGGCCGGAAGACATTGATTTTGTCGTTGTCCGCGAGAACAACGAGGGCCTATACGTAGGCGAAGGGGAATTCATCGATAAAGGAACGCCGGAAGAAGTAGCGATACAGGTATCCCGCAACACCAGAAAAGGTGTGAATCGGTGTCTTAAGTACGCCTTTGAATACGCCAAGAAACGCAACAAGAAAAACGAACTTACGCTGGTCGGTAAAACAAACGTTTTAACGTACGCCTTTGACCTCTGGGAAAGAGCTTTCGAGGAGATGTCCAAAGAATACCCTTCGATCAAAACAGATTATGCTCATGTCGACGCGACCTGCATGTGGATGGTTAAAAATCCCGAATGGTTTGACGTTCTTGTAACGGATAACATGTTCGGCGACATTATCACAGACCTTGGCGCTATGATACAGGGTGGTATGGGTATAGCCGCCGGCGGGAACATAAATCCGGACGGCGTTTCCATGTTCGAACCTATCGGCGGTTCGGCTCCTAAATATACCGGCAAAAACGTTATCAATCCGCTCGCCGCAATATGCGCCGGGGGCATGATGCTGGAGGAACTGGGAGAGAGTGAAGCCGCGAATCTTATAGAGAAAGCGGTGATGGACGTTACCGCCCATAAACTGAAGAGTCTCTCAGCCGGCAAGATGGGGTATTCCACTTCCGAAGTCGGGGACCTGGTGGTTAAGGCGCTGTAAATTATAAAAGATATACATGCTAAAGAAAAAGGAAAAATACAACGTTGCTGTCATGGGCGTAACGGGTGCTGTCGGTGCCCAGTTCCTGAAGATACTCCAAGAGCGCGCCTTTCCGATAGACGAGCTGCGTCTCCTGGCCAGTGAGCGCTCCAGGGGGAAAAAGATAACTTTCAGAGGCAAAGAACACGATGTTCAGGTCTTGGGTAAAGATTCCTTTAAAGGGATTGACATAGTTCTGGCCTCGGCCGGCGCTTCCAGAAGCAAGGAGTTCCTGCCGCACGCGGTGCGCGCAGGCGCGGTTTGTGTTGATAATTCCAGCGCGTTTCGCATGGAGAAAGAAGTGCCCCTTGTGGTGCCCGAGGTCAACCCGCATGCTATAAAAAACCACAAAGGTATTATCGCCAACCCTAACTGTTCCACTATACAGATGGTTTTGCCGCTTTGCGCGGTAAACAAAGCCGCGCTTATAAAAAGGGTTGTTGTAACCACATTTCAGTCGGTTTCCGGGGCGGGCCAGCAGAACATACTCGAGATGGAAAGCCAGGTCGCAAGGCTCAGCAAAAAAGATTCGCATTATGATGTAGGTGAACACACCGTGCCGGATGATATGATAAAAGAGTTCCCCCATCAAATCGCTTATAATCTGATCCCGCACATCGACGTGTTTAAAGAAAATCTTTATACCAAAGAAGAGATAAAGATGGTCGAGGAAACCCGCAAGATAATGGAGATACCGGAGCTTGCCCTTACGGCTACCTGCGTAAGGGTGCCCGTGTATTACGCCCACTCCGAAAGCGTAAACGTCGAAACCGAAAAGAAACTTACAAGGGAAGAAGTTATCGATCTTTTAAAAAACTTCCCCGGCGTTACCGTGATCGATGATCCCGCAAAAAATAAATATCCGATGCCCGTTGAAGCAGAAGGCAAAGACGATGTTTTTGTCGGACGCATCAGAGAGGACGAATCCATCCCTAACGGTATAAACATGTGGGTCGTCGCGGATAACCTCCGAAAAGGCGCCGCCCTTAACGCGATCCAGATCGCGGAACACCTCATCGCTGATTAAGCAATGCGCACGATCAAGCTCACCATATCCTACGACGGCACGTGCTACAAAGGCTGGCAACTGCAGAAAAACGCCCATACTGTCCAGGCAGAGTTAGAGAGTGCCATAAAAAAAGTTTTCAGAAAAAACCACCGCGTTTCCGCGGCAAGCCGTACCGATGCCGGAGTTCACGCAAAAGCCCAGGTTGTGCATTTTAAAACGGCGCTGGCCATACCCGCCAATAAAATACCGCTGGCGCTCAACAAGGCCCTGCCGGAAGACGTGGTGGTAACCCACGCGGAAGAAGTCGCCCCGGATTTTCATTCCCGGTTCGATGCCAAATCCAAACATTACTGTTATCACATCCTCAATTCGCGACAGAGAGACCCGTTCAGCGAAAAGTACACCTGGCGGATTCCGTACGAACTTGATATATCGCTCATGAGAAAAGAGTCCGCTTTTCTTAAAGGCAGGCACGATTTTAAATCGTTCCAGGCCACCGACAAAAGGGAAAGGTCCTCCGTGAGAAAAGTGACGTATGTCGACGTCAAGAAAAGAAAATCTTCCATTACGATAGATATAAGCGCGGATGGTTTTCTTTACAATATGGTCCGCAACATAGTGGGAACCCTGGTTGATGTGGGTAGGGGATATCTCCCCCCGGGAAGCATGCGCAAGATACTTAAGGCCAGGGACAGGACTCAGGCCGGCCCGACCGCTCCCGCAAAGGGGCTATTCCTCCTCGAAGTTAAATATTAAACTAACCTGATTAGATCTGGCAGGTTAGAAAAACCCAGCGATTTTTTAAAAAATCTTTATTAGCCTCTTGACAAGTATTTATACTTGCTATATACTTGTTGCATACTTTCTAACGCAGGGAGAGAGAACGGATGGGGAGGAGATTCAGGTTCCAGTTTTTCGCTACGGTCTCGGACAGAGGTCAGATATTTATCCCGAAAGCACTTCAGAAATATTTCGAGATAAAAAGGCGTGATAAAGTGACCTTCGTTGTCCAGGACGACGGGAGCGTTATTTTTAAAAAGAATAAGGAAGGAGAAAGGTGATGTGCACAAAACTTCATAATCACAAGGTCACGATCAACGACAAACGGCGGGAAAAGAAAAAAACGAACGACATGATGAAGAGATCTACATCCAAACAGGATCTCCAGAAAACATTCGACGCGTATTACCGGGACCAGGTAAGAGCCCTTTACCGGGCGGTTGCCAAGGGTGAGTGACTCGATCTGCTATTCTTTATATGTCTAACCTGCAAGCGGCAGGTGTGGGGGGCTACTCCTACCAGGGCCCCTCCGCCCGGTGTGGATCCTCCCTGTACGGAGTAGCCCCCCACACCTGGCAACCTGCTTACTTTAACCTGGGTAGATCTGACAGGCAGCTTAAACTTTCTTGACAAAACCCCCTAAATATGTTAATTTTACAGTTCCAATTCTGTTAATTCAGGGGAATGATGCGCTATGATGAAGACTAAGATAATAAAACACGAAGAAACCGCTCACCAATGGTACGTGGTTGATGTTTCAGGTAAGATCCTGGGCAGGGCGGCCACGGAGATAGCCCAAATGCTGAGTGGTAAAAACCGTCCGGATTTTACCCCCAACGTGGATAACGGCGCGGGGGTTATCGTAATAAACTGTGATAAGATAAAGGTTACCGGGAACAAGGCCAGCCAGAAGGTCTATAAAAGGTTTTCCGGATATCCAGGTGGCCAGAAGGAGACAGTTTACAATAAGATGTTCGAAAAGGACCCGAAGTATATCGTAAGGCACGCGGTCAAAGGAATGGTCCCTAAGAACAAGCTGGGCGCGCGCATGATGAAGAGACTCAAGCTGTATGTAGGCGGGGAACACCCACACGCGGCCCAAAAACCAGAAGAAAAAATGGTATAAACACGGGGAATTAAATGGAAAAATTGACGGAATATATAGCTGTTGGCAGGCGTAAAGAATCTGTAGCCAGGGTCAGGTTGCGTCCCGGCAGCGGCAAGATAAGAGTCAACAAAAGAGGTTTTGAAGATTATTTTCCCAGAGAAACGCACAGGATAGTTGCTTTGCAGCCCATGGAGGTCACGGGAACGCTGGAGAAATTCGACGTTATCGTCACGGTTTCCGGCGGGGGTTCAAGCGGACAGGCTGGAGCCCTCAGGCACGGTATAGCGAGGGCTCTCTTAAAGAGCGACGAAAATGTGCGTCTTACCTTGAAAAAAGGCGGGTTTTTTACCCGTGATCCCAGAGCCAAGGAGCGGAAAAAATACGGACAGAAACGTGCCCGTAAGAGCTTCCAGTTCTCAAAACGTTAATCAGCTTTAAGCTATAAGGTCTAATAAAAAAGCAGGTCACTCTTTACGTGGCCTGCTTTTTCTTTTATAACAGGACTGCTCAGGTGCTCATGATCTGGCGTAGGGGTCGTTTGTCATGCTCCTACCAGGGCCCCTCCGCCCGGTGTGGATCCTCCCTGTATGGAGCATAACAAACGGCCTTGCCACCGACTATCCGATTTGTCGTAACATATTAGTTCGCGGAAGTCCCGTCTGATATGATGGGCATGTCCGAGCACGGTGTAAAGTTATCTTCCCCATGGGATAAAAATAATTTACACTTCTTTGAATATGCTACACCTGAAGTATGATAATAAAAGAGATAACTTTAACAGCGCGCGCAGGGTATGCCCATCATATCAGGCAGCTTCAAAGAACTAGGTACTTTCCTCAACGTCGATGTTTATGTTCGGGGGTTGTTTAAGTGTATTGTGTATAGTACATTTATGCGCGGCCGCAAGCACCGCTTTTTTCCTTGCCCCCAGCACCGCGTTAGGGACGTCAATAGATATCGTAATATCGCTTATTCTTGATTTATCCTCCGCGAACTCCCAGTCTACTTTTAAGGAAAGCCCTTCCGCGTTCAGCTTCGCGGTTTCCATATACCTCCCGACAAAAAGAGCCACGCAGGAGCCGACCGACGCTACAAAAAGTTCCGATGGCGTGGGAGCCAGGTCGTCACCGCCTGCGCTTTCGGGCAGGTCCGCCCTTATTTCGTGACCTCTCGTGGTAATCTTAAATTCTCTCTTGCCGATAAACCTGATCTCTTGGGTTCCCATACGCTTCCCCCCTCCCGAGGCTAATCCCGTTAGAAATGTTATTTCTAACGGGATTAATTCGAACATACAACTTATGTTCGTTTTTCTCCATAAGTCGTGTCCTCATTAACAAATCTATTATATAATAAACGTATGGGCGCACAACCATTCTTTTCCGTAATTATCCCTACCTTCAACAGAAGGTCTTTTCTTGAGAAAGCGGTCGATTCCGTACTGGGACAGACTTTTACCGATCTTGAGCTCATCGTAATAGATGACGGTTCCACCGACGATACAGAACAGCTTATCCTTTCCTACAACGATAAAAGATTAACTTATATACACCAACCGAACCGCGGCGTATCCCGCGCGAGAAACACCGGCCTTGAAGCGTCAAAAGGAGAATTTATCGCGTTTCTGGATTCCGATGACTACTGGGCAAGCGAAAAGCTGAAAAAAACGGCCGGGTATATAAAAAATTTCCCGGATATCGGCATATTCCACACGGAAGAAGAGTGGTACCGTAAAGGCGTTCATCTGAATCAGATGGAAAAACATAAAAAACCTTCCGGACTTGTATATAAATACGCCCTGCCCCTGTGCTGCATAAGCATATCTACCGCAGCGGTTAAAAAGGATATATTTACCCGCGTAGGGGTATTTGACGAAGATCTGGAGGCATGCGAGGACTATGACTTCTGGCTGAGGGCGACCTCTATATACGAAGTGAAGCTCATCCCCGAAGCGCTGACGATAAAAGACGGGGGCCGACCGGACCAGCTTTCATCAAGCATATGGGGGCTTGACCGGTTCAGGATAAAAGCGCTGGAGAAAATGCTTTCTTCGGGCCTCCTCGCACCCGCCGATTACAAAATAACGCTGGAAGAGTTTGAAAAGAAGTGTTCGATTTTCGCTTCCGGGGCCGAAAAGAGAGAAAAAAAGGAAGAAGCAGAGCTTTACAGAAACCTGCCAAGAAAATATTTCCAAATCTAACCTGCCAGCGGCAGGTGTGAGGGGCTACGCCACACACCTGGCAACCTGGTTAGATTTGGCCTTTACGCCTTGCCCGCGCTTCCAAGAACGTTTTCGTTCTTGTGCTTGTACATCTTTATCAGCTCTTCGCGCGCAGGTCCGAGATATTTACGCGGATCGAATTCCGCCGGTTTTGTCGCGAGCACCTCGCGCACTTTGGCGGTCATGGCAAGTCGGCCGTCCGAGTCGATATTGATCTTGCACACCGCCGACTCCGCAGCTTTTCGCAGCTGGTCCTCGGGAACGCCGCAGGTGTTTTCCATTTTACCGCCGTACTTGTTTATCATATCCACGTACTTTGGGACCACAGAACTGGAACCATGAAGTACGATAGAAAAATGAGGTAATTTTTGCTGCACTTCTTCGAGTATGTCAAACCTTAAAGGAGGCGGCTCCTCGCCCGGTGCCACCTTAAACTTATAGGCGCCATGAGAGGTCCCGATGGATATCGCCAGGCTGTCCACCCCGGTTTTGGAAACGAACTCTTCCACCTCTTCGGGCTTGGTGTAGTGCGTCTGTTCGTGACTGACCTCGTCTTCGATACCCGCCAGTACTCCGAGCTCTCCCTCC
>JBDRIH010000014.1:0-3187 GCA_043816025.1 Candidatus Omnitrophota bacterium | reverse complement strand
GTGGGTTGAACCTGGTTCAAGCGGTCAAATCTAACCAGGTTAGTCGCCGACATACAGCATGTTCAGGGCTTCGTCTCGGAGAAATACCAAACATAGCGCTATAAGGGCGATCAGAATTAGTAAAATTATAATCTGCTTTTTCTTTAGTTCCATTTCAACGCTTCTTCTTGGTGTAATCCTCGGTAAATTTGATAATCTGGTTCATCATCTTTATCGATTCGACGGGATAATCACCGGAAGCTGTTTCGGCTGAAAGCATCACAAAATCGGTCCCGTCCAATATCGCGTTGGCGACATCGGTTACTTCGGCCCGTGTAGGCCGGCTGTGTTCTGTCATGTGTTCAAGCATCTGAGTCGCTGTGATCACGAATTTTTTCTTTTTATTGCACTTCTTGATAATTAATTTTTGTATTATCGGGATCTCATAAATAGGCACGGCTATACCCATGTCCCCTCTTGCTACCATTATGCCGTCCGTGACGTCGATGATCTCATCTATATTTTTTATGGCTTCCCTGCTTTCTATTTTCGCGATGATCTTACATTGCGGCAGGTCCGGTTTTACCAGACTCTTAACTTTTTCAACGTCGCCTTTAGTGCGCACGAAGGATTGTGCTACATAATCCACTTTATGGTGTATGCCGAATTTAATATCTGTCCGGTCTTTTTGCGTAAGCCCTGAAAACGGGATACGGACTCCCGGTATATTTATTCCTTTTCTTTCCTTCAGCGCGCCGCCTTCTATCACTTCCGCTGTGATTTTCTTTTTTGTCGAACTTTTTACCTTAAGGATTATATTACCATCATCTATGTATATTAGCTGCCCGGGGCCGATCCTGGTCAGATCATGTTTGTAATCAAAGGGGATTACCCGCGGATCACCTTGATCTTTTTCAGCTGTGAACTGAACGAGTTCTTTTTTGTTGAGGATTTTCTGGCCGGCGCCTTTAAAATGCCCTACCCTGATGCGGAATCCTTCCAGGTCCTGCATGATGCGGATACGCCGCCTGTATTTTTTGTTGATCTTCCTGACCAGTTGCATGCGGTTCAAGTGTTCTTCATGGCTTCCGTGCGAGAAATTCAGCCGCACAATGTCTAAACCGGCCATAACCATTTTGCGTATGACAGTATAACTGCTGCTGGAAGGGCCTAATGTAGCTACTATTTTTGTTTTAGTCATTTTGTGTCCTGGCTAAATAGTTTTGCCTAACCGGTAAGCTTTTTTGAGTAACTTCTCGGAGGGTTTACTGGTCTTGGGATCCAGCATCCCCGCGGCATAGATCGTCTTGATCTTTACCTTCATGCGGCCGAAGAACACCTTCATGGCATGCATGCATCCCGGGATGACACCCATGATATGAGTAAACGGAAACGGAGCCCCGCAGCTGGCTACTAGAACGACTTTGCCGGGTTTATCCTTGGTTCTTTTTGGGCCGAGATTTGTCATTTTAAAAAAACCGGCGGCCCTGTCGAAAAGCTTTTTGGCTTCAGAGGTGACGTTGCTCCAGTATACCGGCGAGCCGAACACGATCACGTCAGAGGCGTCCATTTTGTCCAGGATGATATGCTGGTCGTCTTCGATGACGCATTTTCCGGTTTTTTCGCAGGTGCAGCAGCCCGTGCAGGGTTTTATGTCAAAATCATAAAGGGATATTTTTTCGGTTTCCGCTCCCCTGTCTTTTAATCCTGCCAGCACCGCGTCGATTACCATGTCAGTCGCGCGACCTTTTCTAGGGCCTGCTAAAATACCCAAAGCCTTCATTTGTCCTCCCTCGCGTAAACCTTTTTAAAACTGTTCTCAGGTAATATATAGCATAGCACATAGGAAATATGAGTCAAATTTTTTGGGGTTTTTATTCTTGAACCGGGTTCTAGAGTAGCGTTTATTGTGGACCAGGTTCTAGAATTTATCCTGTACCGGTTTCCAGAACTTCGTTAGATGAAACCGGTACAAGTGGGCGTATTCTTTGTGGACTGAACCTGGTTCAAGGGGCCACAGATCTAACCTGGTTAGATCTTTCGTCGCCAGAGGAACAGGATGAAAGGAAGAGAGAAATACAAAAGAGTACCGATACGCGGATTAAAAAGAGACACAACTATTCCACACAGGGAGACTGCGGGTATGATCAGATTTCTTTTTTCGTAAAACCTGATAATCCCGACGTCAAGCCCGGGATCCAGCAAACGATGTTTGTCTGAGGCGTATATCCAATGAATGAAGAATACAAGACCGGCTATGAGCAGATTGAGTTCAAAAAGTAACGCGGCAGGACGGGTATTTCCGTAATCACTTACCAGCACCGTGGAAAAAGGTATCAGCGCGATAAACATAAGCCCGAGTATGTTCATGAAAATCAGTACCGCGTCAACTTTTTTTATATAATGGAACTGGCGGTGGTGCTGATACCAGAACGCCCCCAGGATAACAAAACTCTGCACATAATGAATAAAGTCGGGCCAGAGTGAGACCAGTGTGCTGATTATATATTTTTCGTCCATTTCCATCGGCTGACGGAATATAGTTTCAAAGCTTAGGACGAGGATCGTCATTGCGATCGCGAATATTCCGTCGCTGAGGGCTTCGATGCGGTTAGGTTTTAAATCCGCCCGGGTGTCCGGGGTCATAAAATCTCCTTTTTTAATGTCTGTTCTGTACCGGGTTCCAGAACTTCGTTCGATGAACCCGGTACAAGCGGATTGTTGTCCTGAACCGGGTTCTAGAATTTCGTTCGTTGAACCCGGTTCAAGGGCGGGTTTAACTTTACTTTTTACCTTTAGCCTTGTAGGCGCCGGCGCCTTGCATGGTTTTACCGGCTTTTTTAGCTTTTTTCTCCGCTATTTTTGCCTGTTTTTTTGCTTCTTTTTCGGCCCTTTTAGCGGCTTGTTTCGCCTTTCTTTCCGCCAGGATCTTTTTCGTTTCTTCCGGAGACTTACCCCTGGTGGCGAACCAATCCCCTACCCGGTTGAATGCGGACTGATCGCTGGCCTGCTCGTAGGCCTTGGCGCTTGCGCCTTTTGTGTCTTTCTCCACGGCGAACAAAGGAGTGCCTATGGCGAAAGTTAATACCAGAATAAGTGCTATTACTTTTTTCATTTTTCACCTCGCTTTCTGTTATGGTACTCTAAAATCCGAAGCTTTGCTTAGCTTCTTCCGCTTTCTGCTTCAATTGGGCGGCGACTTCACTGG
>JBDRIH010000013.1:0-4425 GCA_043816025.1 Candidatus Omnitrophota bacterium | reverse complement strand
ATTCTTCTGGCCAAGGAAGAGGCAAAAAGGTTTAGCCACGATTATATCGGGACGGAACACATACTCCTGGGACTGGTCAAAGAAGGAGAAGGCGTGGCCGCGGCGGTGCTTTCCAGTCTGGGACTGGATTCCGACAATATACGGCTTGAAGTTGAAAAACTGGTCCAGCCCGGGCCGGGCAAGGTGGTAGGAGGAGATATACCTTTTACCCCCAGGGCCAAAAAGGTTATCGAGCTATCCATGGACGAGGCACGTAACCTCGGGCACAACTATATCGGTACCGAGCATCTTCTGTTGGGGCTTATCCGTGAAGGGGAAGGTGTGGCCAGCCAGGTGCTTCTGAACCTGGGGCTGGACCTTAAGGGCGTACAGGACGAAGTGCTGAACCTTTTGGGCTCGTCCGTGCCGGGTTACACCATCGGGGGCACTTCCAAAAGCAAGAAAAAGAGCAGGACCACGGCGCTGGATTCGTTTGGAAGGGATCTTACCGAGATGGCCAGCCAGGATGAGCTGGATCCGGTTATAGGCAGGGATAAAGAGATCCAGCGGGTTATACAGATACTCAGCCGTCGCAAGAAGAACAACCCCGTTCTTATCGGCGAAGCGGGCGTGGGCAAGACGGCCATTGTCGAGGGTCTCGCCCAGAATATAATTTCCGGAGATATTCCGGAGATACTCAAAGGGAAGCGCCTCGTGATACTGGATCTGGCGATGATGATCGCCGGCACGAAATACAGGGGGCAGTTTGAGGAACGAATAAAAGCCGTCATGAAAGAGATAAAAGAAACTCCCGAAGTCATTGTTTTTATCGACGAGATCCACACCCTGGTAGGCGCCGGCGGGGCGGAAGGGGCTATAGACGCCTCTAATATCCTCAAACCCTCACTGCAGCGCGGGGACATACAGTGCATAGGGGCCACCACTCTGGATGAGTACCGTAAAAACATAGAGAAGGATCCCGCTCTGGAGAGGCGGTTCCAGCCGGTAAACGTCGACCCGCCCAGCGTCAAGGAAACACTGGAGATATTAAAGGGCTTAAGGGACAAGTACGAGGCCCATCATAAGGTAAAGTACTCGGACAAGGCCCTGGAAGCCGCGGCGAAACTGTCGGACCAGTACATCTCGGGCCGATTCCTGCCGGATAAGGCGATCGACCTGATAGACGAAGCGGGATCAAAGGCGAAATTGTCTACCATGGTCATACCGAAAGAAGTGAAGGAAATCGAGAAGAAAACAGAGGAAATGAAACGCGAAAAAGAGGCTGCGGTCAAGAACCAGAATTTCGAAAAAGCCGCTCAGTTCAGGGATTCGGAACGCAAGACCAGACAGGATATGGAAAAGAAACTGCAGGAGTGGAAAAGCGGTAAGAGTCAGAAGGAGATCGTGGTTACCGACGAGGATATCGCGACGATAGTCTCTGACTGGACGGGTATCCCGCTGGTTAAGGTGGAAGAGAAGGAGTCGGAGAAGTATCTCAAGCTCGAGGAGAGCCTTAAAGATAGGGTCATAGGCCAGGCCGAAGCGATAAGCGCGATAGCGCATGCGGTCCGCCGTTCGCGTGCGGGTATAAAAGCGCCGAACCGGCCGATAGGGACGTTTATCTTTATGGGGCCGACCGGTGTCGGCAAGACCCTGCTGGGCAGGAAACTCGCGGAGGTCATGTTCGGCGACGAGGATGCGGTTCTCCAGATAGATATGTCCGAATATATGGAAAAATTCAACGTCTCCAGGCTTGTCGGCGCTCCTCCGGGATATGTCGGTTATGAAGAGGGCGGGCAGCTTACCGAGAAGGTCAGGAGAAGACCCTACTCAGTGGTGCTTCTGGATGAGATAGAGAAGGCCCATCCGGATGTCTTCAATATACTGCTGCAGGTCCTGGACGAGGGGCGTCTTACGGATTCGTACGGCAGGAAGGTGAGTTTCAAGAACACCATACTTATCATGACGTCGAATATCGGGGCGAACCTTTTGAGAAAAGCGGGCGCTATCGGGTTCAAAACCCCGAAAGAAGAAGAGACGTACCAGGACATGAAGTCGCGTCTTCTGGAAGAGGTCAAAAAGACCTTTAAACCGGAATTCTTGAACCGCGTGGACGAAATTATCGTTTTCAGGGCCTTGAACAGGGACGACCTCAAACAGGTAGTGGAGATAGAGATCAAAGAGGTTCATGACCGCCTCCAGGAGAAGAATATCGAGATAACGCTTGATGACAAGGCAAAAGAGTTTCTTATCGACAAGGGGTTCGACAAGGTCTTCGGAGCGCGTCCCCTCAAAAGGACCATACAGCGGTATCTGGAAAACCCCCTGGCCGAGGAAATACTGTCGGGTTCGTTCACGGAAGGGTCTAAGATCAAGGTAACGTTTCTTAAAGATGCAGCGGAACTTAAGTTCGTGAAAGCCGAGGCCAAATCCGCGGCAAAATAATTTGAGGTGCTATGAAGTTTATGAATCTGAAAATAATTAAGAGGCTCGCGAAAAGGACGTATATACGCACCAAGAACGGTGTGGAGACTTTCTTTGTTTATATCGGCGGGCTTGCGGTAATCTTTACGAAGACAGTCTTCTGGATGTTTGCTCCGCGCCCCCGTAAATGGCAGATACTGGAGCAGATGAACGAGGTAGGTGTCGCGAGTTTTCCTATAGTGTTTTTGATAAGCCTTTTTACCGGTATGGTCCTGGCGCTGCAGAGCGCGTACCAGATGCAGAAAGTACAGGCCGAGATGTATATCGCCTCGCTTGTCTCGCTTTCTATTACGCGCGAACTGGGTCCGGTACTTACGGCCCTGATCGTTGCCGGTCGTTGCGGCGCCGCGATAACCGCGGAACTCGGGACAATGAGGGTAACGGAACAGATAGAGGCCCTGGAAACCCTCTCCGCCAACCCCATACGGTACCTGATAGTACCCCGCTTTATAGCGCTGCTTTTTATGGTGCCGCTTCTTACGCTCTATGCTGATTTTTTCGGGATAGTCGGCGGGTATCTGATAGGCGTGGGCAAGCTTGGCATAACCCATGCTATGTATGTGAAGATGACGTTTGACCCGCTGGCCCTAAAGGACGTTGCAACCGGGCTTATAAAAAGCGTCTCCTTCGCGATAATCATATGTATGATATCCTGTTTTGAAGGTATCAACTCACAGGAAGGGGCCGAAGGTGTCGGCAGGGCGACGACGTCCAGCGTTGTCAGGAGTTTTATTTTGATAATTGTTGCTGACTGTTTCTTTACAGCGCTTTTTTATTTTATTATGAAGTAACGGGGAACTATTATGATCGAACTGAAGAATATATACAAATCGTTTGGTAATTTTGTGGTTCTGGAGGATCTTAACCTTAAAATCAATACCGGCGAATCACTGGTTATAATCGGCCGTTCGGGATGCGGCAAAAGCGTTCTCTTAAAACACATCATAGGGCTGATGAGGCCGGATTCCGGCAGCGTAATGATAGACGATACGGATATTACCAAGATAAGCTCTAAGGAGCTGGACCAGGTGCGCATGGATTTTGGTATGCTTTTTCAGGGTGCGGCACTTTTTGATTCATTGAGCGTACTGCAAAACGTGGGCTTTCGTCTTTTTGAGTATACTGATTTGGACGAGGAAGAGATAAAACAGCGCGTGACTGAATACCTCGCGATGGTGGGCCTGAAAGGCATAGAAGGGACGAAACCCGCGCAGCTTTCGGGAGGTATGAAAAAAAGAGTGGGTCTGGCCAGGGCGATAAGCATGTCCCCCAAGATAATCCTGTTTGACGAGCCGACAACGGGAGTCGACCCCATAATGGGCGACATCATAAACGATCTTATACGGTATCTGCACGATACATTGAAGACCACTTCTATAACCGTAACGCACGACATGAAGAGCGCCTATAAGATCGCCGACAGGATAGCCATGTTATACGACAAACATATAATCGCGACAGGAACTCCGGAGGAGATAGAGAATTCTGATAACAGTATAGTGAGGCAGTTTGTAACAGGCAGCGCGGAAGGGCCGATAACCAGCGAATAGAGCAGGCTGCAGGCCACAGGCTACAAGCCTGAGGCCTGTAGCTGAACAAACATATAAACAAAGGAGAAGGATATGTTCAGAGACGAGAAACTTGAATTAAAAGTCGGGTTATTTATAGGCATAGGTATTTTTGTGTCTTTTTTGATCGTCTTTTCCATAAGCGATTTTTACCTGCTGAAAAAAGGATATGATCTCGAGGCGGTATTCGATTTTGTGAACGGGCTGACCGAAAAGTCCCCGGTCAGGCTGGCCGGTGTCCATGTTGGGGAAATCCAGGACATAAAGGTGTATTACGACGAAGATGCCAAAAAGACCCGCGTCAAGCTCGGCATATGGATAACCGGCGATGTCCGGGTAGAATCTGATGCCATCGGCAGAATAAATACCCTGGGTCTATTGGGGGAACAGTACC
>JBDRIH010000012.1:0-37929 GCA_043816025.1 Candidatus Omnitrophota bacterium | reverse complement strand
AGGCGCGCGTCCTTTAAAGCGTACTGGATGAACGGCACTTCCATCTCGACGGAGTTTTCCCCGTAAAAAGCTTTCGGTATACTCTGTATGTTTTCACTGTAAGAAAGTAATTTGTTCGTAATATCCATATCTATCGGGGCTTTCCCGAGCGGAGTGACAAAAGTCTCATCGGCAAGGACGGAGATACGGCCAGCTAGATCCCCCATCATGCCGTGAGTAAACCCCACGACTATGACTTTGTCAGGTTTCTTGTCCATCAACGCTTTATACGCATACGCGGCCACGGCCCCGGAAGCCCTGGTTCCGGCATGAGGCGCTACAACACCTATAATGTCTCCCTCGATTTTGTCCACTTGAGCGTCCTCGAAATATCCTTCAAGTTCGGATCTTAATTCGACCGACGAGGCGGGATACCACTGGCCGGCCAGATCGGCGTACTTCGCTCCCGCATAAGCTCCGGCCATAAGGAAAATAGCAACAAGGGTCGTTAGGAAAATGCGTTTTCTCATACCAAACTCCAAGGTTAATATTTACGTAACAGATTTTTATGCTATAATAATACCGCAATTTCCGCGGTGGGGCAGTAGCTCAGTTGGAAGAGCATCACGTTCGCAACGTGGGGGTCGTGGGTTCGAATCCCATCTGCTCCACCAGTTATGAATTTTGGGACTTCGCCAATGTCTATAGGTCAACATTGTCTTCGCCCCCTCAAGGCTTTCAGCCTTTCGGGTTCAAAACGCCAAAATTCTTTAAGGGAAAACCATTGGTTTTCCCTTAACGGATGTCTTCGACATCCTGTTCCCTTTCCTCTATTTGTATCTCTTGTATTCATCAACATAAAAATCGTAGCAAATTAGCCCACGGAAATACCGTCTGATGTGATGGGTATGTCCGAGCACGGTGTAAAGTTATCTCCCCCATGGGATAAAAATAATTTACACTTCTTTAGAATATACTGCGCCTGAAGTATAATAATAACAAAGATAACTTTAACAGCGCGCGCAGGATATGCCCATCACATCTGAAAGTATTCATCCTACAAAGACGCGGATGCATTCTTCGACCGTGGCGAAGTGAATGCCCACTGTGTCTTCGCGGTTGACGGCGTATCCGCCCGCCAGGGTTATCGCCACAGGCACACCAAAATTACGCGCCTGCGTACACACAAAATTATCTCTTTCCCTTAAACCCGTTTTCGATATTGCAAGGTTCCCCAGCTGATCCCCTTCATAAGGATCAGCCCCGGCAAGATATAATATAATGTCCGGTTTAAACGTATTTATTATCTTCGGCACGTTATCGTATAGATACTGAAGGTACGCCTTGTCGCGCGTGTAATCCCTCAGGCCGATATCCATATCGCTTTTCGGTTTATAAAAAGGATAGTTGTTCTCCTGATGTATTGAAAAGGTAAAAACCGAAGGATCTTCAAGAAACGTAAAAGCGGTTCCGTTACCCTGATGAAGGTCGCAGTCTATGACAAGGGCCTTTTTTATAACACCTTCCGACTGCAGCGCTCTTATGCCGACCGCTACATCGTTCAGGACACAGAAACCCTCCCCGTGATCGGGAAACGCGTGATGAAATCCGCCGCCCAGATGTACGGCTGCTTTTCTTTCGAGAGCGTACCTCGCGGCTGTCAGCGTGCCGCCACAACAGTTAAGAGACGCTTCCACCAGCTTGCTCGAAAACGGCACTTCAAGCGTAAGCATCTCTTCACAGCTCAAAGCTCCGGTCTTAAGCTTAGCGATATATTCTTGTGTATGCACGGTGCAAACTTCTTCGTCCGTCACAGGTCCAGGTGGTAAAATCTCGAACTTCCCTTTAAGGGAATCGTCCAGATCTATGCGTTTTTTTAGTATCCTGTATTTGGAAGTCGGAAAGACATGTTCCCCGATGTCAACGTAATAGGACTCCGAATAAATAATCGGTATTTTGATAGGTACCTCCGCCTGTATAGCTTACGTCAATTCCTCTACAAAAGCCTCGACGGCTTTTTTCATCATCTTCCAGTCTTCTTTTGAATGTATGCCGAACTTCTGTTTGCGTTTCCAGCCGTCGTCTTTTTTCTGCCACAGATAAAAACAGATCTGCTTCTTCGCGTAGCTTTCCAGCAAAACCACAGCCGCCCACCAGCCGAATTTTTTGTTTATGGTGTGGGATTTTAACACCTTCAAAGGCGCTTTTATCGGCACCTTCTCTTCCTGCTGTTTGGTTTCTTTTGAAGCTTCTTCGATCATTCCCGCCCCCTTTAATTAGTAAGTTTTACCCTATAATTCGGGCCCTCTCCCTCTAAAACGATATGGCCCTCTCTGGCAAGCCAGCCCACGCTCATCAGCACCATGTTCTTGTCCTTATCAAGCGCGCTGATGATATCGTCCATCTGAGCCGCCTTGTCGTGCTGTTCGAGATAGTCCCATATCTCGCCGGCTACGATTCCTATCTTTGTAATCATCTAGGCTCCTCCTCCCTTTTTGTTGTTCCGTTTTTGAATATAACGTATTGTAAGGGCGACATTAATGACGCCCATTTCTGGGCTCGATAAATCGAGTCCCTACTTATCTTCGCCTTTTATTCTCTGGTTATAACTGCCGCAGCGTGGGCATTTGGAAATCTCCTCATGCCTGCTGTCAATGTACGTAAACGAACAAATAGAACAATGCCAGATATATTTTTCATCCGACGAGAAAGTTTTTAGTTTCGTCCCGAAATCGAAGAAAGACCACATTATCAGGATACCGACCGCCGCGAAAAACAGGTAAAGAAAAAGCGCCATGGAAATATCCACTTTTATCATCGATCAATCTCCGGTGTTTAAGATGACCTCGACTACCTGCCATTCATCCGGCCATATCCTGTCTTCCGTCGGTTCAAAGATCCAGCCCCTGACGAACTTGGAGGCGGTGATGTCAAGTTGGAGATACCCGGTAGTGGTTAACGGTTCCGCTTTTTCGACATTCCCGTCCTTGTCCACCAGTACCCTGATTTTGATCCTGAACGTTTCTTTTTCCCCGTAAAGACCGCGTGTCACGGAAGGGGGATCGGGTCTGTAGATAACCCTCCTCGTTTTTGGTTCTTGGGCTGTACCCACCTTCCAGCTTGCCGGCATAAAATTTTCCGCGCCGAAAGTCGTGTCGAAATCGGGTACGCCCTTGGATCCTGTCAGAAAATCCAACACGAGAATGTCCATCTTGCTTTCCAGGTGCTCCGGGAATTCCTGGACGACCATTTCCCTTTTCGGAGCCATCACCTTCAGATATTCGCTTTGCGGCGCCAGGGCCGTGTACATGTAATGAGTCCTTACTATAGGGGTGACGTTTTCAAGCATTATGTCAAACGCTGTTTTTTGTAAAATCGGTCCGAGAAAATCAACCCGGGCATACGGACGTGTCCTCTCCAAGTCCCCCGGGTTAACTATCGTCACCACGGTCATCCCGAAAACATGCGCCCCTAATGAGATGAGCAGCGCTATGGCCAAATTCCTGCTTATCATATCTAGTTATCCACAAAGTAGGGCACGTTTAAACGTGCCCTACTTTGTCTGTTACTGCGTCGTGGCAATATTGATCTGTTTTACGTCCACCTGCCGGCAAATATCCCAGATTTCAACGACCTTGCCCAGGTACACTTTTTTGTCCGCCTTTATAAGAAGGGGCTGCTCGTCCCTTGCCGCGATCGTGATGCGGGACACTAGTTCATCCCCGCTGACAGGCCTCTCGTTTATAAAAACTTCGTTATCCTCCGTTATCGTCACTATGAGCAGTTCTTTGTGCAATACCTCGCTGGTAACCGCCCTGGGCAGGTTCACCCTTATCCCCGGCTGAAAGATAAAACTCGATGTCAGCATAAAAAATATCAAGAGGAGAAACACGACGTCTATCAGGGGCGCGATATCCAGGCGCCCTTTTTCCAGAAACACTTTTCTTTTAAACCTCATTTTCTTCCCTCTTTGTGCCCAGTATGTTTACGATATCCGTCGCGCTCTTTTCCATCTCCAGCACGAAACCGTCGACTTTACTCACCAGGAAATTGTAAGCAACGTATGTGGGTATCGCGACCGAAAGGCCGGCTACCGTAGTAATAAGTGCCTCCCATATGCCTCCTGCCAGGTCTCCCGGATTTACCGGCATCAGCGCGACCGATTTCTGCTCGATAACCTGAAAGGCGCGCACCATGCCAGCGACGGTACCCAGAAGCCCCAGAAGCGGCGATATATGCGCGATGGTCGCCAACGCGCCAAGGTTTTTCTCCAGCCGCGGCACTTCGTGTATCCCCGCGTCCTCTATCGCCTCTTTTATCTCGGCCCTGGGACGGTCATATTTAAGGATGCCCGCTTTAAGAATATGCGCTATGGGGCCGGGCATAGCGTTGCACTTGTCGATAGCGTCCATTATCTTGTTTCTTTTCAGCGTCTTGGCTATGTCCTCCATAAATTCTTCCGTGTTGATTTTCGCGCGCCTGAGATGCCACAACCTTTCCATCGCCACCGCAAACGCGATAACGGAACACAGAAGTATGAGGAACATCAGCGGCCCGCCTTTAACTATCAGTTCCCACATGTTTATACCTCCCTTAAATTAATAGTCCTTTTATCGTTTTAGTAATTTGATCTTCTCTTTAGCGTACTCCGCTTCCGTTCCTTCACCTGATGCGAGTTTCTGGTACAATTTGAACGCCCTTTCGTTCTCCCCGTGCTTTTCAAGGAGTTCCGCGCATTTAAGCCGCGCGCGCATTACCCAGAACCTTCCCAGGGGATACTTATATTCCACCTTGAGATATCCTTCGATCGCCTCGTCCTCCATGTCCATATTCTCGTGGCATTCGGCTATATCGAACTGCAGCTGCGCGTTTGTTTCCGAGTTCTCCCCCGTAAGGGCTATCCTGAAATACTCTACGGCCAGAGCGTACTTGCCCTGCGACTTTAACAGTGTCCCTATCCTGTTATTCGCGATATTCGTTATCTCATTTTCGGGATATTTTTGTATAAGGGTCTCGTACTGGGAGATCGCCTTTGCGTCATCGCCGGTTTTTCTGTATATGTCGCCCAGCGCCAGTATCGCCTGCGGCGCCCACTTGCTGGAGGGGCGCTTTTCCACAACGCTTTCAAACTGGGTCAGGCTCTGGCTTATCATATCCGTATCGTACATCGCCCACCCCAACCAGTAAGCGGCATCATCCGAGAATGGACTGTCCGGGAATTCCTCTATTGTCTCGGAAAAATATTTCTGCGCGCCGGCAAAATCTCCCTTGCCGTAAAAATATTCCCCGAACCACAGTTTTATCCCTGGCACAAAATGGTTCCTGCCGCCTTCTTTCAGTATCTCCTTAAAGACTTCCAGCGCTTTTTTCTCTTTGCCCATTTTATAATATGTCCAGCCGACATGATACCGCGCCCTGATGAGAAGTTCTTTGTTCTCGGTGAGCCTAATAACTTCCTCATAGATGCCAGCGGCTTCGACATACGCGCCTCCGTTATACAGAGAATTAGCTTTCTGAAGAGAGGCTTCTTCCCGAAGGTTGCTTTCCGGAAACTCCTTCAGTACGCGATCAAACTGGCCCGCGGAAGTTACGTAATCACCCTTACGGGCATAAAGAAGGCCCAGCTGGTAATAGGCCCTGTCCAGCAAGTCCGACTCCGGGAAGTTCACCGCAAGGGACTGAAAAGCAAGTATTGCGGCGTCTTCCCTGTCCGTTTTCTCCAGTATGGAACCTACCTCGTATTGCGCGTAATCCGTCAGTGTGCTGTTCGGAAAGCTCTTTAAGACCCTGTCGTATACATCGACGGCCCGCTCGTTTTCACCGCGAGCCTGAAAAATGTCACCAGTACTACACAGGGCGCTTGCGACCAGTTCCTCGTTCGGAGATTCATCCGCAGCTGTCTGGAACTCCTTTAAAGCCTTTTCCTCTTTATCCGTTCCGAGGTACGCCCAGGCCAGAGTATAATGCATCTTGTCCGAGAATTCTCCGTCAGGAAACCTTTCCAGGGCTTCATTGTATGTGTCGATGACCCCTTGCATATCCCCTCTCTTGTACATAGTCTCGCCAAGCCAGTAATAAGCGTCGTCGGTCCACTGGTTTTCGGGAAGTGAGTTGATTATTTTGCCGTAAGCCTCCCGGGCTTTACCCTCCTCGCCTTTCAGAAGATTGATACGTGCGATCCCCACAAGTGCCGCGCTGGTTGTGGCCGGATTCGCGCCTCGGTCGACGACCTTACTGAACCACTTGTGGCTCTCGTCCAGATCTCCCGTTCGTAGGTAGGATCTCGCCAGTTTGTATTCGGCAATAGCCTTCCATGGTTCATCCTCGCTGCCCTGAAGTGAATTTCTCAAATTTCGAGCGGCTTCGGGAAAATCATCCAGTTTATAATAACAGTCTCCCAGCATATAATAAGCGTCAAATATGCGCTCATTCACGGGATACATCTGGGTAAAAACCTTTAGTTCCGAGACCGCGTCTTGATACCGGCCTGTCCTGTACAGCATCTCCGCGACTTTATATCTGGCCTGTACCGCCAGCTCGTTCTCTGGATATAACTCGAAGACTTCACGGAACATTTCCGCAGCCATACCGTATTCGCCCAGTTTTTCGTAACACCATGCCTGGGAATACCGCGAATACGGCACGTATTCGCTCGTTGGATACGATTCGATCACCCGCTGGTAAAATGTAAGGGCCTGCTCGAAACTGCCTTCCTTGAAATAGACTTCAGCTATCCAGTAAGCCGCATGGGCGGCGATATCGCTGTCTTTGAATCTGTCGAGCACAACGTTGAATTCCGTAAGTGCTTTCCCGGGGAAAGATTTTCCGTAATAGACCCTGCCCAGAAGAAGATGAGCCTCCCCTTCAATGCCTCTGGGGACATCCATAACAAGTAAAGAATTTAATTTGCTCTCTGCGAGGTCGTAAAAGCCGTCTTTAACGGCTTTTCTGGCAAAATCGAGCTGCGCCTGAGGAGGTCTTTCCTCCGCTTCCAGATTCATGCACCACAAGAGAACCGACATGGTTACCAGACATATGCTTCTTTTTATGACACTATTCATGAGATTATCTCGCCAAGAACTTTTTTAGGTATTTCCCGGTATAGGACCTTTTACTTGAAGCCACTTCTTCCGGGGCGCCACAAACTACCATCTCGCCGCCGGAGTCCCCACCTTCCGGCCCGAGGTCAATGATGTAATCCGCGGATTTAATAACGTCCAGATTATGCTCGATCACCAGTACAGTATTGCCGGCGGATACCAGCACCTGCAGCACGTCCAGCAGTTTATGTATATCCGCGAAATGCAGGCCCGTGGTAGGTTCGTCCAGTATATACAGCGTCTTGCCGGTGGCCGTTTTGGAGAGTTCCGTCGCAAGTTTTACTCTTTGCGCTTCGCCGCCGGATAACGTCGTCGCCGGTTGCCCCAGTCTTATGTATCCCAAACCGACATCATGCAGGGTCTTTAGTTTGTTTTTGAGCGCCGGGATATTTTCGAACACTCCGAGCGCGTCCTCCACGCTCAGCTCGAGTATTTCCGAAATATTATACCCTTTATATTTTATTTCGAGAGTCTGGTCGTTGAAACGTTTTCCATTGCAGACCTGGCACTGGACGTAAACGTCCGGCAGAAAATGCATCTCTATCTTTTTCACCCCGTCCCCCTGGCATGCCTCGCAGCGCCCGCCTTTTACGTTGAAACTGAACCTGCCGGGCTTATACCCGCGCATGCGCGATTCGGGAATGGAACTGAAAAGTTTGCGCACGGGGTCGAACGCGCCCGTATAAGTGGCGGGATTGGACCTGGGTGTCCTTCCTATAGGCGACTGGTCTATGACTATTACCTTGTCGATATTGCGAACACCTTTTATACTCTTATGTTTGCCCGGTTTCCATTTGGCCCTGTAAAACTTTTTCGCCAGCGCCCTGTAAAGGATCTCGTCGATAAGCGTGCTCTTGCCCGACCCGGAAACACCAGTCACACAGTTAAACACGCCTAGCGGGATCTTAACATCTATATTCTTTAGATTATGTTCGGCAGCGCCTATCACCTCCAGGCATCTGTCCGGATCGTATTCCCTTCTTTTTAGCGGCACCTCTATCTTCAGGTCTCCGCGCAGGTACCTGCCGGTAAGCGAACTTTTGCTCTTGAGAATGTCTTCCAGTTTTCCTTCAGCGACCAGTTTTCCGCCGTGTTCGCCCGCCCCGGGACCCAGGTCGATAATATGGTCCGCTTTCCGTATAGTCGCTTCGTCGTGCTCGACCACCACGAGGGTATTGCCCAGTTCTTTAAGCGCGATAAGCGTGTCAAGCAGCTTGCGGTTGTCTTTCTGGTGTAGCCCGATACTCGGCTCGTCCAGGACGTAAAGCACACCGACCAGTCCCGCGCCGATCTGTGTGGCCAACCGGATCCTCTGGTCCTCTCCCCCTGAAAGGGTGTTGCTTCTCCTGTCCAGGGTAAGATAGTCCAGTCCCACGTTCGTCATGAACTCCAGCCGGGAGTCTACCTCCTTCAAGACTTCCTCGGCGATCTTTTTCTGCATACGGTCAAGTTTAAGGTTGGAAAAATAAGTCTTGGCCTCGTTTATGGACATCTCGCATACGTCGGAGATGTTTTTGCCGCCTATAAACACGTTCAGCGATTCCGTCCTCAGCCGCTGCCCTTTGCAATGCGGGCACGGCTGTACAGACATGAACCCGGTGATCATCTCCTTTATAAAATCGCTCTGCGAATGCTGGAAACGTCTTTCCAGGTTCGGGATAACACCTTCAAACCCGGATTCGGCGTCCCCGTAAAGGACCATGCGTTTCTGTGCGGAAGTCAGCTTCTCGAACGGTTCTTCAAAATCAAAACCATGGTACCTCGCCAGGCGCCTGATATGACGCCTGTAATGCAGCACGACCCCCTTGCCGCCTCTCTTCCAGGGCACTACAGCCCTTAAAAGCGGTTCGGATTTATCGGGCACCAACAGTTCCGGATCTATCTCCATCTTGTTCCCCAGACCGTTACATCCCGTGCACGCCCCGTAAGGAGAGTTGAAGGAGAAGTTTCTCGGCGCCAGTTTCTCAAAACTTATCCCGCATTCGACACACGCGTTCTGCTCGCTGAAAAGAACGTCTCCGGCAAGGTTCTTTCCTTCCCCTTCGGGGGCAACGATAATGACCCCGGCGCCCAGTTTGAGCGCTACCTCGACCGAATCGGACAGGCGCGACCGGATACCTTTTTTTATAACGAGTCTGTCCACAACGGCTTCTATTGTATGTTTCACCTTTTCGTTCAGTCTCGGGATGTTATCGCCTATGTCGACTATTTTCTCGTCAAGCCTGATCCTGACCAGACCGTTCTTTCTCGCTTCTTTCATTATCTCGACGTGTTCGCCTTTTCTGCCTCTGACCAGGGGGGAGAGTATCATAAGGCTCGTGCCTTCCGCAAAAGACATGATGCGGTCTACGATCTGTTCTGAACTCTGCCCTGAGATCACCTTGCCGCACTTGGGGCAATGCTGTGTGCCCGCCCTCGCGAACAGCACTCTCAGGTAATCATAGATTTCGGTCTGCGTGCCCACGGTCGAACGGGGGTTCCTGCCGGCCGACCTCTGCTCGATACTTATGGTCGGTGACAGGCCTTCTATATAATCCATATGGGGTTTCTGGAGCTGTTCGATAAACTGGCGCGCGTAACTGGACAAAGATTCCACGTAACGCCTCTGTCCTTCCGCGTATATGGTGTCAAATGCCAGCGACGACTTCCCGGAACCGGAAAGGCCAGTAATAACGCACAAAGTGTTCCGGGGAATGCGCACATCGATGTTCTTCAGGTTATGCTCCCTGGCGCCCTTTACGAAGATATAATCCTTACTCATAGGGTACAATTGTACCATAAGTAATATAGGGTGTGTAGTGTTTAGTTCGCCCATCATATGTGACCAGGATCTCGCAGGGACGCTCAATTTCCCCAGCGATGAAATCTCGCTCAAAGAATTCCCTCGCTCTCCCTCAGCCCTTCGGTCTTCGGGAACCGTGCCCGCTCGGTCATCCTATGCCCTGCTCAATACTGGTCATATATTTCCTGAGCTAACTAGCTTGACAGATCTAACCTGGTTAGGTTTGGCAGGTTAGGTCGTTTGTCATGCTCCGTACAGGGAGGATCCACACCGGGCGGAGGGGCCCTGGTAGGAGCATGGCAAGCGACCATTACGTCAGATCATAACCTGATACAGATCTAACCTGGTTAGGGGGTGTATCGGATGGGCACCTCCCCACCAGCAATGCTGCCTCATGGCGTGGGAAAAGTCATGAGTAGCGGGGTGCGTTATGGCTGATAAGAAAAAGACCCGCACTACTCTACAAAAAAAGTGCGGGTCTTTTTAATTCAGTAACGTAGCCAGATTATTTCGCGCTAGAGCGGTAAGGGTGATGCCTTTGAGCAATTACTTACACCGTGCCTCTGCGCTCTTCGAGCTGCCTGCGGATCTCCGCGGATTTTTGTTTTGTCAACGGCATGCGCAAAACAAAAATAATAGCGATGATCAGGCCCACGATCGGCAAAGAAGCCAGACTAAAGCGGATCCCGAATATGGTCTCAGGCGTCTGTACCTTAAGTTTCCAGGTAAAACCCACCCATGACAAAATAAGACCGGAGAAAAAATACCCTAATGAATTCCCCAGTTTAAGAATATAGGAAGCACAGGCGGTAAAAGAACCTTCCCTTCTTTCATGCGTATTGAGCTCATCGTAGTCAATAATGTCGGCGCCGATAGAACTATGCAGCATCCAGAGAGAAGCCGCAGCCATTCCCATCAAACCCGACGCGATCGTTTGCAGCCAGATGATCTTCGGTGTATACAGGAACCAGGAACCGCCGTAACCCAATATACCTATGCAGCAGGCTACTACTACCGCCCGGCGTTTGCCGATATGATGCGCCAGAGTCGCAAGCAGCGGAACCCCTATAAGGCCGCCCATCATAAAAGCCACGCCCATCCAAAACTGCCAATTATCTCCGAGAATTTTGTCGCCGCCGGATACATAAAAAACCGTGGCATAGTAACCAAGTGAGCCCACCATGCTCGTGCCCACAATAAAAGCGGCGCCCACAACAACCATCTGACGGAACGGCTTACACCTGAGAGTTTCACCATAAGAACTCAGAATGGAAATTTTTTCAGTAACCTTCACCACTATTTTCTCATAGTAGCGTTCTTTAACTCTAAAGAAAATGATTATGGCAAAAATAGCCATTACCACACCCAATATTGATGAGTACACCTTCAGTCCCAAGAGAGTATTCTTGTTTCCCGTTCCCGGAATAAGAAACCAGGCCAGGTTGGTAAACCGCAACGCATAAAAATTGCCCAATTCTGAAATCTTTTGGGCCATACTGCGATAGGCCATGATGGAGGTGCGCTCTTCATAATCAGGCGTCATTTCATTGCTCAAACTGTAGTAAGGCACGGTAAAAGAGCTGATTATTGGAATATAGATCAGGTTGGACCCTAGCATGTACCAAAATATCATGGACACGCCGAGGAATTTTATATTCACCCAGGACGGCGACACCCAAAACAAAATCGGCAGGGCCAGTCCGCTTAAAATACCGGCGATCAAAATAAAAGGACGCCGGCGGCCGTATCTGGAACGCAAATTATCGGACACCCACCCCACCACAGGATCAACAACGGCATCAAAGACCCGGATCAATGTAAGCGCCAAACCCACCAGCCACGGTGAGACACCCAAATACATGTTAAAAACCGCAAAAGCAACAGACGGGTACAACCAGAGACCCCACATATCAACTGCCGTGCCAAGGCTATAGAACATCTTGGTGGGAATCGGAAGACGATCCCGCAGAGGTTTCTTCACATTAACAACATTAGCTTCTTGCACTATGTTTCCTCCCTTTTAATGAGACTTGGGTTTCAAAAGCGAACTGAAACCCTTAGTCGAATTATCCCGAATCCGAAGGATTTGGGGCCCTTTTTGCAAATCGATCTTAACGATTATAACATGCATCTATAAGCCGCTCTAAGCTTGTGGTAGCCACGCATTGAACCGTATCAGCGCCGCCGTAATAAATTTTAACCTCGCCGTTATCCTCCGCCACAGCCCCGCAGGTAAACACCACGCTGGGAGTTTGTCCCACAAGTTCGTATTGCTCCTCGGGAATCAAGATCGCGTCTTCAGCCATAGCCTTGACTTTTGACGGATCCTCCAGATCCAAAAGACACACGCCTAATTGATAAACAAAATGCTGTTTGCATTGGGTGCGCACTCCGTGAAAAATAGTCAACCATCCCTCGGGTGTTTTAATCGGAGCGGCTCCCGGCCCGATCTTTGTCCAGGCCCAGCGAATCCCATCGTAGTTCCTAAACACACATTTACTCTTTCCCCAAAAGACCAGATCCGGAGAATAAGACACCCAAATATCCCCAGTATCGGATCCGGTATTGGGCCGGTCAAGGCGTGCGTACAATCCGTTGATTTTCTCCGGGAAAAGCACCCCATTGCGGTTATCTGTTTCAGAAATAAACCCCTGCCATTCAAATTTCTTAAAGTCCTCTGTCTTCACCAGGCTCAGCCGGCAGGTGTGGCCTGAATGCGCGGCATGGACTATATAATATGCATCCCCGATTTTTGTCACGCGCGGATCATAATACATGCCGGAGGTATACTCCTTAAACTCCGGATCATTGTGGGGCATATCCATCGGCTTTGGCCGAGGCGTAAAATTATAACCATCCTTGCTTTCCGCGATCCAAAAACGGTCAACCAAAGCGGAATTCTCCACCCGGCAAACCATCATATAAACGTCATTGTATTTCACGATGCCGGAATTAAAAACATTTTTAATATCGGCCTCAAGGGGAAAATCCTTACCTGTCAGGATGGGATTGCCCTCATACCGCTTGCATATAGGATACTTGTTCGTATTCACGCCTAACACCTCCAAATTTGTCGTCACGTCTAACACCTCCAAATTGTTTGACTATTTCAGGTTAACTGTACGACAACCCTGTGCGCACTGTTTTTATTAAGCAATATCTAGCCACTCTGTGTCTGCTCTATTCCATTCTAAAATCGCGTGCCCTCTATCTTCAAAGAATTTTCGGACTTTTCCTTCATCGTATTTTAACATGTCTTGAAGAATAGGCACCAGGATAGAAAGAACATTATCGGATATTACACTTCTTCGACAGATGTGTCCCATATAAGGTGCCGGAGAAACGGTTATTGTATACCCCTGATAGGACTTAACGTGTAACATCACATGGACATCGCTTGAACCATCTCCTACATAGATTATGGCATACCTGGTGACATTCTCTTTTTGCTTTAACATATCGAGGGTGGATACTTTCGCGTGCCCGGCATTAGTCCTTTCAACATCCTGGACGATTCCATTTTTATAAATGAAAGTTGTGCCGTAGATGTTGCTGGCAGGGAAGATGTGTTCTACTGCTTTCTCAACACACTCTTTAGGTGCCGCAGACACTATATACGTGCTGAAATGGCAATATTCAATTCCTTCAGCCAGGATCTTCATCAGTTCGGGAACCCCCTTTTTCAGCTCGATCTCTTTCCCTACTTCATAAAGAAGGTCTTTACTTACTTTCCCGACATAATCGGGATCCCGAATTATCAAGTGCGCGAGTTCTCCGCCTAGTTGTACGATGTTTCTGCGTTGTATTCCTTCGATCTTCTGGTCGAATTGCTGAGCAGATATTCCCAACTTTGCGCTTAGTATATACCCTACATCTCCTGTAGAAAGTGTCTTGTCAAAATCAGACACAAAGAGAATTTTTTTCTCCATTTTGAGTGCACTCCTTTTTTTCCTGATAGGAATTTGCCCGCACCAGAACGCCATTGCGCTCGGTGCGGGATTCCGCCCTTTTGTTGAATTCCGAAGTAAGAGGTGCTACCGACTTTAGTCGGAGGGGCTTCACTTTTTACAACGTCCGGAAAATCGTCCTAATTTCGACTATTCCGGCAGTGCATTTATTTATGCAGTGCATTTATTTATAAGGAATATTAGTGTACCATCCTCGCGCCCGAATAACAATATAATTTCTGACAGACCGAGTTTTTAGCTACCCCCCACCCCAAAACGGGCATACTCTCCCCTTGCCGGGACACCGAGCCCGAACGAAGTGAGGGCGAAGGGGCCCCGGACCTACACAAGTTTGTGAGGAGCAAAAAACATGAAAGCTTGCTTTCAATGATTTTCGTGACGAACAAACAAAAAAGACGATCAATATTTTGATCGTCTTTTTACATTCGAAGGCCGAAGGCCTGAGAATTGTGGAGGTGCCGGGAAAACAAATCCGAACCAAGTGAGGATTTGGATCCCCGGGGCCTACACACATTTATGAGGTGAAGAGCAATTTCAAAGTTTACTTTTAAATTGCGATGAGCTGAATAAATACACAAAGCGAAGCTTTGTGACAGATTCAAATAAAAAGGCGGTGAGAATTCATTCTTATCCGCCTTTTATTTGAAGATGGTGGAGGTGCCGGGAAAAAACTATGTACTGTGAATCCTGAATGGAGTAAAATGATAGTGATTAATTTCCTTTTTTCGGGGAGAATATTAGGGGGACTTTATTGGTGGACATTAAAGGCGTATTATCAAAGAATCTTGGTATAAGCACGCTTACGGGACCTTCTTTAAGAGAAGCCATAGTGTATCATTTTAATCCCCTACCTGATGATGAGAAAAGGCGTATAAATCGTGAAATTGCCCGTTGTGTCATAAAAGCTGTAAGAGCTGCCAGAGGCAAGAAAAAATACGCGGATACAGGAAAAAAAGAGTCTTTATCGGGCACTAATGTGCTGGCGATAAATCACACTGGTCCTCTTGATATTACAATTGAATGGGAAACTGAACCGAACGGCACTCTTAAGCTGGTAGAATGCCATGTACATTCGGGAGGAGATCAGATCAACGTATCAAAGGTATTCAGCGATTTCAATGAAAATATTGCGTTGGTGGCACTGACAGGAAAAGAGGGAGAGGAAATTACAGACGAATGGGAGAGAAATTTTTTAAATAACAGCATAATCCCCTCACTGATCCGTGCCGCCCGGGAAGATCAACAGGTGGCGGTGTTAAATATAATTGACGGTGATCCGCTTCCCGGAATGTACGGATGGGCAGATGAACTCTCGGCAGAAACAGTAGAGAATATCAATCAGGAAGCTCTAATAATGCTTGATGCGATGTTTAAAGGAGAATCAGATAATATCTGGATGGTCCTTTCGGCAGGAGGGCCCGTAAGACATAACAGTGATCTTGCCTATTATGCTTCGCTGGTAAAACAAGTGAAAGAGAAATATCAGGACAAGGTGAAATTCTTGATCGATTTTAAGTATATGTCCGGCCCCGAGGAGGCCATGTCGGTTCTGGACATTCATAGAGAGACGCCCCAGGATATAATTAAACCGAACTTGGAAGAATTTATACAGATCTTGATCTCAAGCGGTCTGGTAGAAGCAGGCATTCTGGATAAAAATACAATTACCGAAGAAGTTGTTAAAGTATACGCAAGAAAAGTGAGAAACAAATATAATCTTCTGGGAGTGCTCGTTTCAATGGATAAAGCGGGACTCATGCTCGTTATGCAGGATAGGATCATTAAGGAAAAAGGTATCAAGATAATACAGGCATGTCATACAGCCGCCGGAGATTCACTTAAAGCGGGAGTTGTTTACGCGCTTTCCAACGGAAAATCATTTGAAGAAGCTGTGCATACCGGAAATCTTTTTGGAGCTTCAACGGCTTCTATGGAAGGTTCTCAAACTGTCACACCGGAGAGACTTGCCAAGATGGAGGCTTTAGCACGCATGCAAAATGTAGTGCCAGAGGTAGAATATTTGGCAACAGAAAACTAGGCACGGCCTAACCTTATCTCTACATATAAAAGACAATTAGAGCTGGTTGTTCAACTCCTACCAGGGGACGTTCAATCTGCTCCAGCGGCAGATTTCACTCCACGATTACCTTCGCAACCCTTGACATTTTTCAAATGTCAAGGGACCAAGCTTGCTTGGCAATCGAGGCCCCTGTACGGAGTTGCACAACCAGCTCTTTTGCGTATCTAACCAGGTTAAAGCTGCGTTTGTTCCCACCCCGCTAACCTGGTTAGCCTACCCGTTTCTAACCTGCCAATTCTAACCTGGTTAGATCTGTCAGGTTACGCCGAAGAACATAAAGTCGTTTGCTATGCTCCATACAGGGAGGATCCACACCGGGCGGAGGGGCCCTGGTAGGAGTATGGCAAACGACTTTTACGTTCGCCGAACGTAAAAGGTTTTAGATCCGTTTTTTTTCTAAGAATATGACTTTTTTATCTAAAGATAAATTTTATTTGATTATTTATGAAGCATGGCGTATACTAATGTTGAACACCAAAAAAAGAAAGGCCCTAACATGAAAATCGGAAAAAGGATACATGAATTAAGAAAAGAAAAGGACATGACACTAGAAGAACTTTCCAAAAAAAGCGGTGTGGCACTTGCGACCCTTAGCCGCATGGAAAACAATAAGATGACCGGCACGCTGGGATCACACAACAGGATATGCAAGGCCCTGGGGGTCTCTATTGCCGCTCTTTATCGCGAACTCGAGGACTCGTCCAAAACCGTTGAGACGGTTCCGGAACAGGAGCGGATAGAACACTTTATACACGCTCGCAAAGTAAAATACGAACTCCTTGTGACGAAAACCCACGACAAGAAAGTCGTTCCGCTAATGATGAAAATCGACGCCGGCGGCGAGACTCAGAAAGAGCAGAATAAACCCGGCACGGAAAAGTTCGTTTATATGATAGCGGGCAACCTTGAAGCCACTATCGGAGGCAGGATACATACACTGAAACGCGGGGACAGCCTTTATTTTGACGCTTCACTTCCGCATACCTTAAAGAATAAAACTAAAACAGAAGCGGAAGCTATATGTTTCATCTCACCGCCGGAACTTTAAGTAAAAACGTATCTGATTTTACGCTATATTCACGATGTTTCCCAGCTTGCCCTTCCTGTGAGCCAGTAGAAAAGCGCTGACCACTATGGGGTCGAACTGTGTTCCGGAGTTATCCTTTATTATCTGAACGGCGATCTCTGCCATCTTTTTCTGACGATAAGGCCTGTCACTCGTTACGGCGTCAAAGGTGTCCCCTACCGCGATTATGCGGGCTATAAAAGGTATCTCGTCCTCCTTTAAACCGTCCGGATACCCGGCGCCGTCAAACCTTTCGTGATGTGCCCTAACCTCCCTGGCTATATCTCCCAGTTCCCTTATGGGATAAAGAATAGCCGCGCCCGTGACAGAGTGTTCTTTTACCTTCCCGTACTCCTCTTTCGTCAACTTAGACCTCTTGTTCAGTATGCTGTCGGGCACGCCGATCTTTCCGATGTCGTGCAACAGCGCCGCCATGTGAAGCGTTTCCTTGAAATTGTTATATGCCAAGGCTTCCGGTATATCCTCAAGTTCTTTCGCTATGGAGAGGGCATACTGCGTGACGCGTTCGGTGTGACCGTGGGTATACGGGTCCCTTGCGTCTATGGTAGCCGCCAGGGAAATGGAAGTATGGACAAATATCCTGTGCTCCCGATCGTATAGTTTATGGACCTCGAATATCTTTTCCTGAAGGTCCTGTATAAGCTGGGCGTTTGAAAGAGCCATGGCCACGTCATTTGCGAGCGTCACGAAGAACCCCGTCTCCTGCCTGGAAAACTTAGCATCGGACAGCTTTTTACCCAGCACGATAACACCCATCAGGTCTTTCTTATAATAGATCGGCACACATAGATTGGCCTTTAAAAGTTCCATCTGCTTGATGGTCAACCCGATAAGCTCGGCAAGTTTTCCATCTTTGCCGACTTTCGCGTCCGTGCGGAAGACTTCAACAAGTTCTCTGTACCCCACGGCTCCCGTTTCCGATATCTTGAAATTATACCGTTCGTTAAAGAGGCGTATAAGCGGGTTGTCAAACGTGAGGCGTATAAATCCCACCGGGATCTTGACCCCTTCCGCGCCCTTACTGTCGACAAGCATAAAGGAGTCCGTGTCTTTTCGGTGAAGAAGCATGGCCGTGTGTGTAAGTTTAACCTGCTCATCCAGTATCCTGACTATCATACGTATAAGATACTCGGGTTTTTTGAACCGTATCATGGTATGTGAGACGTTCTCCAGAACGAACTGATAGTCCAGTTCGGGCTCTTGCCGGTCCTGCACACTCGCGGTGTCCACAGGACTAAGCGTGTCGTCGGAGTTTTTCATCTTACCGACGATCCAATCCTGCAGTTCTAACCATTTATCTTCGTATGACATCCTTCTAGTTCCCCATCCTGATTTGTTCCGCGGCCGTAAAGACGGTCCTCTCGAGCTGTTCCAAAAGAAGCGGTTTAGTTATATATTCGATCGCCCCGTGATGTTTCGCCTCTTCGGCTTTTTTCTCGTTCTCGACCGCGGTAATTATAATAACTTTTATGGCCTCGTTATTCTTGCGTATCTCTTTAAGCACCTCCGCGCCGTCCATTCCGGGTAGTTTTATGTCCAGAAGGACTATGTCGGGCCTACCGGCCTCAACCGCACTGAGGATCTCTTTCCCGTCACGGGCGACAGAAACTTCAAAATTCCTTTCCCCGAAGAAACCCTTAACGAATTCGCATACATCCGCCTCGTCAACAACAAGCAGACGTAAAGCGTCCGTCCGGGAGCCGCTGTCGCTATATGTTTTTTTTGTATTAGAAAGTTGCACCATAATAAAATGTCAGTTCTTTCGCTTTGATTTCTTCTCTTGATTCTTAATCCACTCATCGATCGTTTCTTTCTTAAACCGCCATTTGGAACCAACTTTGAAGGCGGGGATCTTCCCCTCCTGAGCATGCTTATAAATCGTAACAACCTTCATTTGCAGGTAGTCGGCCAGCTCTTTTATCGTCATCACTGACTTTGCCATAGCCTCTCCTTCTTATAAATTGCTCCGTTTTGCTATAAATTACTCTTCTTTTTCCTTTATAACTACGGAATGATACATGTTAATATGCGTTAACATGGACCGCAAAATCTCAAAATAGTACAGAATCATGTTTCTTGTTATCCTTTAGTGCTTTTCACGCCGATTTAGCTTTATTTCATACGAATTGGTATAAATTGACCGGCGTTGTTTAAGTATAATGAGAAAACCGTAAAAGTCAAGTTTTCGGAGAATTTGGTAGTGTCAAGAATTATGGGCACTTTGATATACAGGTTCTTTGATCTCTTCCCCCATGGGGGAAGACGGCATCCCTTTTGGTAGTTTTACACTATCTATGTACTGAGTAATCCCATATACCCAATAGTCCACACTTCTCGGGTTTTTAAAATATCCCTGCACTTTTATGCGCCTTCTTATTTCTTCCAGATATCTCTCTAAATGATTTGTGGTACTTATTAGCCTTTTATCGTCCATGTAATCGTAAAACGCCAAAGTATCGGCAAAATCCAGCTTTAAGTTCCGTACAGCAGCTGGTTCCTTGTCTTTCCATCTTTTGCAAAACACAGTAAATCTCGTTAGTGCTTCACGTCTGGACTCTGCCTTGTATATTGCACTTGCCTCTTTCATCATATCTTTCCGGTTCTTCACTTTATGCCGGATCTTTTTGCTCACATTCCTCAGTTTATGGGTAGAACACCACTGCCACTTAGCGTACGGATATACCATGTTTATCGCGGCTCTTATGCCCTTGGCACCATCACTCGCTATAAGCCTCAGATTTTTACCTTCCAATCCTCTTCGGTAAAGATCATTCAAGATTCCCGTTACCTCTTCCTCTGTCTCTCCCTTTGCCAATTTGAAGCTTAAAACCTCTTTGCTGCCATCAGCTTTCACTCCAATAACAAAGATTATAGGCCTCTTCCGTACATCCGCCTCTTTAACGGAGACCCATATCCCGTCTATAAGCAAATATCTGTAATCGTCCGATACTGGACTTGTTCTGAACCTCGACAGATCTTCTCCAAATCCTTTTAATAATCGGGATGCCGTGGCGTGGCTCACCGAAGACCCAATAAAACTCTTGAAAAACTTACTCTGCTTGCGCGTGGATATCCCCAATATCAGCGACATTACCACCATCTCGTCAAACTTCTTTTGTCTTCTCTGGTACTTCTTGAATAATTCAAAATCTACCCCGACCTTACCCCTTGCCCTTGGTATAACTAACTCAGAAGCGCCAAACCTGGTTGTCAAAAACCTTCTATAAGTGCCCTTACGAAAAGCTTCTCTGGTTTTATTCCTCTCGTATCTTCCTGCTCTTATAAAGGCATCAAACTCTTCGTCTATCCCTCGCTGCAATATATCCCGTATAGCCCTGTGAGCCTCTGATTCCAGCTTATCAGCCACACCTATTCCAATATCCAACAAGTTACGCTTTACATATTTCCACCGAATTGCTACATTATCACTTGATAGATCTATCGCTCTTACCATGGCATACCTCCCCGGGGCTTTGCCCCTTTAATGGTTATTAATTCTCAAGGTTAACAACCATTAGGGTATGCCATGTTTCTTTTTATGTCAAAGAACTCACTTCAGATCCCCGCTTTCGCGGGGATGACAATCTCGAAAGTGCCCACAATATGTTACACTATCTTAGGACTGGTTAGAACTGGCCTGGGGGATGTGTTTCACAAGCTAGACTAAAGAAATATTCAATAACCCAAAATATCTGATTTTCTTTGATCTTAACATAATACGTTTTTACCCTCGCGGTATATTAATCTATCAAAATGGCATCAAAATAACACTATTTCGTAACTTAACCATATTTTTCTTTGGCGTGTAAATAATTTGTTGTACAAAAAGTTGCCTTCTAAATATTCCATGCTATACTTGATTTTAGAGGGAATGAAAAGATGCAATATTCAGATTTTCTGGGTCTTTTCTAGCTTTTCTGTCCCCCTTAAAAATTACTAAAAAAAGGTAAAAGAAAAGCTACTTTATCTTAAAAGCAACCTTAGAACAGGTTGCTTTTTTTAAATGTTTTCCGTTAAACCCTACTTTTCCCGGCGAAACTGCTCCCATAACCGGTCAAAACGATTCCCGTATATCATTTCGTAAAGGTATTCTTTATCCGGGAAAAATTTCTTGCACATCTCGCGGAGTTTCCCTTTTTCAATCTCTATGTCAACCTGCGCATAATCGGTATGGAGTATCAATGAAACTATCTTTTCCGCTTCACGGCTGAGGATCTGTACTTTCTCGTCTTCTTCTTCCGCCTCGATCTCGCGGCACAGACCCTTCAAGAAAAAAAGATCCAATTCCTTGATCCGGCCGGTGTTTTTGACGATCCATTCAAATCGTAACGCGTCATTCATCATGGAAACATTATTAAAAAAAACATAAATGGGCTTGCGTTTTATCTTCTTGGCTTCGTTTTCACAAAAATCCCTCAATTTCTTCAGATCCCATCCCTTATACCTGTACCCATACCCGCCGATACCGTGCAACCGGAAATACCGGACGCTTCCCCCTCCCATATAACCCTTAAAAGGATCCGCGGAATGCACCAGGTCCAGTTCTTCACACACCCTCTTTATGTCTTTTTGCGGCCAGTCCCCGCGAGGTTCCCACGCAAAATGATACTTTTTTCTTTTGATCGACTTAAAGAACTTTTTCATGTTATTCCTGTTTGTCGTGCTCGGCTCGAACGATGGAGGACATTGAAACACTATAACCTTTGCCCTCAGGGCGGAGGCTATTTTTTCTGTCTCGTCCCACGCGCTGAAAACCTCGTCTGTCGGCTTAAAAAAACCCAGATTTCTTTTCTGCGCATCGCTCATTTTGAGTTTCGTCTTGCGGTAGGTGGGGCTGGTGGCCTCGTGCGTAATTCCCTGCCATGCCTTAAGGGTAAACCCGAAATCTTTAGGGGCCCCCAGGTGCCATTTCTTTGCCGTCTCTACTCTTGGAAGCTGATAAAAGGTCTTTTGTACTTCGACAACCTTGAATTTTTCGTAATATTTCTGCTTGCTTACCGGAAAACCGCAGCATCCGATCTTGAGATTCATTTCTCCTCCGAATGGACCATAGGAACGAACCTTACCGGGAGCAGCCTTTTCTTGTCAAACCCGGTATCCGTGCGCACTATCAGGTACAGTTCCTGGAAGAACGTGCCCACCGGAACAACCATCTTACCCCCGACTTTAAGCTGATTGATCAGTTTCTCCGGAATTTCCGACGGTGCCGCGGTCACGATGATCGCGTCAAAAGGCGCCTTTTCAGGCCACCCGTTATAGCCATCCCCCCATTCAACGTATATATTGTCGTAACCCAGCTCCCTCAGCCTGGCACGGCCGGAATCAGCTAGACCCTTAAGTCTCTCGATCGTATAAACTTCTTTTGCGATCTCTGCCAGAACCGCCGCCTGGTACCCGGAACCCGTACCTATCTCGAGAACGCGATCATCGGGACCGAGTTTGGCGGCCTCGGTCATGTACGCGACTATGTACGGCTGAGATATGGTCTGCCCCTGGCCTATAGCGAGCGGCGTATCCTCATACGCCATCTCGCGCAGTCCGTCCGGGACAAAAAGATGTCGCGGGACTTCCGACATCGCTTTAAGAACTTTTTCATCGGTAATCCCCCGCGCCTTTATCTGCTCGTCCACCATCTGCTGCCTTCTTTGGGCGAACACATCACCCTGCGCAGAGGCAAACCAGCAAACGCTCCCTGTTGTGATAATCATAAACAGTATTATGGGAGAAAAAAACTTTGCCATACTTTTCCCCGGCTCAAGCCCTCTACCTTTAGCCGGAAACCTCCAGTATCTTATTGCATACTTCCATAAAATCATCCGATTTGCAATCGTAATCCACGGCGCCGGATAACGTGCCGCTGGAAGAGTTAAACGCGATAGAATAACCCGCCAGTTTAACCATCGGGATGTCCCTCTCGCTGTCCCCAACGGCGATCATCTCATGCGGTTTTACCCTGAATCGTTTCAAGATCGCCCTGACGGTCTTTCCCTTGGCGCCATGACTTATGTTTATTTTAACGCCTCCCGTGAGCTTGCCGCCACGCGCGTTCAGGCGGTTACCCACAACATGATCAAACCCCAGCTCGCTCTTAACCCGACTGGTAACAAATTGAAGCCCTGTCGAAATCGCTACCAGCTTGAAGTGCGCTTTTTTCAGCTTTTTCACGGCTCTTCGGACGTTCTTCGAATATTTTACGCGCTGGAACGCTTCCTGCAGTTTTTTTTCATCAATACCTTTCCAGTGGGCCGCGTCAAGTTCACAGAACTTTCTGTAGCTGATCTTTCCGGCGAGAAACTGTTCCTGATATTTTTTTGCCAGAACATCCCAAAGCCCCAGTTTCTCGTGTATATACCTCCAGCTTGAGACGTGCCGCGTTATTGTCCCGTCTATATCAAAAACTATTAATTTGTATTTCATTATTTTTCCGATTTCCTTTTTGCGCGTCTGAGCGCGAGCTGCCCGCATGCCGCCATGATATCGACGCCCTTGGATTTTCTGACGGTCACCGCAGCTTTTTTCGAACGTAAGCGTTCTACAAAAAGAGTCAGTTTCTTCCTATCGGGTTTTAATCCTTCCCCGGCGCAAACGGGGCTGCATTCTATCAGGTTGATTTTCGCTTTTAACCTGTTGGCGATCTGGCCGAGTTTTTCCGCCTCTTCGATGGAATCGTTCTTGTCCCCTATCAAGGTATATTCCAGTGTGATCACCCTTCCGGTTTTCTTGTAATATTTCTCGCAGGCGGATATAAGTTTTTCCAGGGGATACTTGCGGTTAACCGGGACCAGCTCGTCCCTCAAATGGTTACTCGCCGCATGCAGGGATACCGAAAGCTCCACCTGCAGGCCTATTTTCTGCAGTTTTAATATACCCGGGATGATCCCGCATGTCGAAACGGTGATCTTGCGGGCTCCCAGGCCCGTTCCACCGGGATGATTGATGATACGGATAGCCTTTTCAAGATTGTCATAATTGTCAAGCGGCTCTCCCATACCCATGAAAACAATATTTGTAACGCGGCAATCACAGAGTTTTTGAGCCTGAAGCAATTGGTTCACGATCTCTGATGCCCGCAGATCCCGGATGAACCCTTTTATGCCGCTTGCGCAAAACGGGCATTTAAACCGGCATCCTACCTGGGTGGACAGGCACAAGGTCCTGCGGCGCGCTTCCCTGATAAGTACCGTCTCTATGTATTGGCCGTCTTCCAGCCGCCATAAGAATTTCTCCGTGCCGTCTTTTGACTTCAGCTGTTCGGCGCATTCAAGTGCCCCTATAACAAACCTTTTATCAAGTTCTGTGATAAAACGCTTCGGAAGATCGGTCATTTCCGTGAAACTATCGGCCGATTTGCGGTTGAGCCACATGAAGATCTGACGCGCTCTATGGGCTGGCTCTCCCATAGCGGTTATTTCCCTTTTTAGCTCTTCCGGAACAAGATCGCGTATATCCCTTTTCATGACCTCTTTTAATGGACGGCTACACTGATAACATACCTTTTGGCCGGGGCTTTTGCTTTTTCCCAGGACCTTTTGTATTCAAATACCAGTTCCGTCCGGCCTCTTTTTAAAGCTTTAAAATTGTATATCTGGATGCCGCCCGCGCCTATGCGCTCGGAGCCTCGCACATACTGATGTTCGCCTATCTGGTTCAGGACGCCCTTTTCGGCGGGTTCTGTCAGGCTCCACATATACCCGGTTGTGGCGTTTGCCTCGAGTTCTATCCTTAGCGCCTGGCCTGTTTTCATGTTAATCTTACTGTCGCCCTCTGCGCGAAGGCGGATCTCCTCGGCGGTTTCGCATCCGATGAGCCCCATAAGCATAAGAGCGATAAAGATCGCGGTTACCTTTCCCATAATAACGCACTCCTCCTCTTTGGATTATATATACCACAAAGCGTGCGAAAAAGCGAATCTAACCTGCCAGCGGCAAAGTGGGTTGGGCTACTCCAACCGGGGCCCCACCGCCCGGTGTGGATACACCCTGTACGGAGTAGCCCAACCCACTTTTTCAACCTGCCAGATCTAACCAGGTTAACAGGGTGTGATCTCCCGTCGCGTTAACCTGGTTAGATCTGTAGCTTTGTCAGCTCAGCAACAATTTTATGGAAAAAATTGCCCAATAAGGGTAAAATACTTCGGCGAAATGAAAAAACATATACCGATACTAATAATCCTCTTTATCGCTTCAGTGCTTCTATTTGCTAATCTGGCCAATCAATACCTGTGGCAGGACGAAGCGGAAACAGCGGTCCTGGCAAAAAACACCTTGCAGTACGGCTTCCCCAGGGCCTTCGACGGCAAAAACCTCATAAATCCCTCGATAAGAACGGGATACGGTAATAACTACGAGTGGTATTACCACCCCTGGGGACAGTTCTATATAACCGCCGCCTCTTTTCTTGTTTTTTCGCCAAGCACTTTCAGCGCGCGGTTCCCGTTCGCTCTTATCGGGCTTGCGAACATATTACTCCTTTACGTTCTTGCGTATAAATTAACCCGACAGAGATTTATCGCCGTATGCGCGGCGCTTCTTACGGCGTCGTCGGTACCGTATCTATTGCTGATGCGGCAATGCAGATACTACGCTCCGGCTGTATTCTTGGTGCTCTTCGTGCTTTTATTTTACTATAAATATCTGGAAACCAGATCCGGGCGAAGTCTCCTGCTTTTCTCGCTGGGGCTCGTCGGTCTTGGGTACACGGTACACGGTATGTTCATTCCTATATTCGCGGCAGTGGGCCTGCACTATCTGATCTTTCATCGCGACAAAAAAACGTTCCCCATAGTCGCTCTGGCGGGAAGCGTTGTTTTTCTGGCCGTCCTTCCGTGGTTTTTCGTGTCAAACAGCGCCTCACACATAGCCGCCATCTCGCCGGAAAGGATCTGGAAAAATTTTGAGTTCCAGATAAGGATGATCAATAAATATATCTTCCCAGCTTTTTTCTTTATCGCTATGTATTTCTTGAGAGTCCTGTGGAAAAGAAACTGGAAGATACGTCTTGAGCCGGAAGAAAAGAAAACCTTAAAGGTCCTGATTACGGTGGTTATTATCAACCTGGCCGCGTTTTGTTTTGTGCAGGAAAGAAATTTCAGGTACCTGATCTATTTTATACCCATTTTTTCCATAGTAGAAAGCATGATACTCTTGCGCCTGGCAAAATTCAGCCGCGTGCTTCTGGTCGCGTTTCTAGTAATTTCGATCTTTACCGGCGTCTTCAATATGGGCAGTCCAAATTGGTACTTTCCCAAATATTTATACGAAATAACCCATGACTATGACGGACCTGTAGAGGGAATCGTTAAGTTTCTTAAGAAAAACGCCGCCCCCGGCGACACGGTAAAAATAATCTACGGGGACTTACCCTTAATGTTCTACACCGAGCTGAAAGTCGATAATTCCTGGGTCTATGACGACGCACATATGCCTAAATGGATCGTCTTCAGGCGGGGATGGCATGAACAGCTTGACAACACGTATTACACAAAAGTCGCTAAGTCTTACAAAAAACACGTACTGGACTATCCGGATATCAAATGGGAGAACCGTCCGGGCGACATAACCTACCACAGATTCTCGACGGATAAAGAAGCCCCCGGGGTTATCATTTTCGAACGGCGATAAACCCGCCGTTCTATTCTCTTGCCCCTTATATCCTCCTGTGTATCAGTATCGAAACGCTTAAGAAGAGAGCCACAAACGCTACGATAGAGGTTCGCGAGACTTCCCTGATAAAAAGATATCCGGACATCAAATGTGCCGCCTCGGCGATTACCTCTACCAAAAAAACTATACCCAAAACGGTTAACCACTTTTTCATATGCTACCCCCTTTTATAATTGTTGCGCCTCTTCCTTGCATTTGGATTGTAAACACAGACCTAACCAGGTTAAACTAACCTGGTTAGGTCTGTGTTTTTCGGGCATTTAGTGGCGGAGAGGGAGGGCCTCTCTGACTTCTTGCCTAAAGTGCTTTATTTATAAAGTTTTAAACTCCCTCTTCCGCTATTTTGTACAGTTTTTGGACAGTTTAATACAATCATTTACCGTAAAAAATCAGCAATGGGACAACACTCGACACCCTCCGCAATAAGTGATCTTTTTTCAGCAAAATTTACCAAATAAGCTCTCCCTGTTTCCCCCTTGAATAGTTTTGAAAAAGAAATTAACCCGGCTGCCAATTCTTTATTCGTTCTTGATGACAGCTTTACCTCTATTGGATAAATTTTCCCTTCCCTTTCCATTACAAAATCTACTTCTTCACCATAGGAAGTTCTCCACCAGAAAACTTTAGGCAATTCTCCTTTATTCAAAAAATTGCGTAATATTTCGCCAAGAACAACATTCTCGAGTAATCTGCCCGCTAATGGTCCTTTAAAAATCTGTTCCCTACTAGTTATTCCCGTAAGAAAACATAAAAACCCAGTATCTAAAAAATATATTTTAGGGCTTTTTATTATTCGTTTTCCTTTATTTTTGTAAAATGGTTTTACTAAATATATCTGATTACAGGCTTCCAGAATAGATACCCATGCTTTAACAGTATTCACAGCTACGCCCAGGTCTCTTGAGATCTCTGAGAGTCTGAGCACTTGCCCATCTAAAGCCGCTAACAGTTCAAGAAATCTTTGATAATCTGTTAAGTCTCCGATTTGCCTGAGATTACGCACATCTCTTTCGAGATATGTCTGCAGATATCCATTAAACCATAACTTTAGATCAATTTTCTTATCAATAGCGATTTCTGGATACCCACCGCGCAATACCATTGTTTTCAGATTTTTCTGGTCTATCCTTTTTGAATCCTGCATTTGTTCTTTAACAGAAAAGGACAAAAGCGTAAATACTGCAATCCTTCCCGCAAGTGACTCTCCCACTTTTGCCATTAATGGAAAGCTCTGCGATCCGGTCAATAAAAATTGGCCCTTTTTAGTCCGCTTTTGATCTATCTGTATTTTTAAAAACGAAAATAATCCCGGGGCATATTGAACTTCATCAATAATAACAGGCGCTGGATGATTCTTAAGGAAAAGTCCAGGATCTTGATTGGCCATTAATCGAACATCCGGGTCATCTAAAGAAACATAATGATGTGTTTTCGAAAAAAGATGCTTTAATAAAGTAGTCTTCCCCGACTGCCTCGGCCCGGTCACTATCAATGCCGGAAATTGTTTGGCCGCTTTTATTATCGTTTCTTCTATGTTTCTTTTAACATACTTCATGACCGCGATACCTTTCATTTATTGTATATTTGCATTTATATTGCAAATATACAATAAAGTCACGGTTTTGTCAAGGTATAGCTTGTTTTTTACAATTTGTCAACTGAACTATAAATCTGTAAAGACTTCGCTCCAATAAACACAGATCTAACCAGGTTAAACTAACCTGGTTAGATCTGTGTTGAAGCGGGTTTTTTATTGGCGGAGGAGGTAGGACAACCAGCCCCGAGCCAAGCGAGGGGCGCAGGAGCCCTAGCTCCTGCGCGAGATACGAGCGAATGAAGCAAACTGGAAACGAAGTTTACAGAGTTTGTGGAATAAGCGAATATCATCCGCCAAAGGCGGATCAGGAAATGCGAAGAAAGAAGGGAGAAGAAAAACAATTTCTTCTCCCTTTTCGAGCATTTACTGGCGGAGGAGGTAGGATTCGAACCCAAGGTACCTTACGGCACAACGGTTTTCAAGACCGCCGCTTTAGTCCACTCAGCCACTCCTCCGCAATCCATAAAACTTGTAATGTCTTTTATTATACCTTCACGTACATGACATTACAAGGATTCAGGATAGAATATTGATATAGACTGGAGCGTCCGATAAGGAGTCATTATATGAATTTGAACCTGGCTTTTGCATATTAAGTCGTTTTGCTGTAGGGACTGAAAGACTAACTTTTTGGAGCAGTATTCTATTAGGGGTGATGTTTATGAGTAGGTTTTCTTAACAGGTTTTGGGTCGACTACTTTGCTATCATCTTCTCGATCTTATTAAACAGTTGCTCTTCGCTAACCGGTTTTTGGAGAACTTCGATCTCGTTAAATTTCTTAAGGTGACGTAAACTTTCCGGACTTAAAACACTGACCACCAGTATCGGCACTTTCCCTATTTCTGGATCACTTCTGACCAAGGAATAAAATTTCTGCCCATTCATAGGCTCCATAAGGATTTCCAGTATTACAAGATCGGGGCTTGCTTCTTTTAATCTCTTAAAAGCCGCCAGACCCTTCTCCTCGAATTCGATCTCGTATTCATCTTCTTTGCCCTTAAACATGGGCCTGTAAAGATACTGCATATCTTCCGTATCGAATATCAGGATTCGTTTCATGGCCCCTCCTTCCTTCTGCATATGATCCACTGCAACTGCTGTGACGATTATGCCGCAGCCTCACTAGGCTGCGTCGAATCAGCTCTTTCCGTAATCCCCTCGAGCATAGCCATGACTTCCCTTTCCACAAAAGGTTTGGGAATATGTTCATAGCCTCGATCCACGGCATCTTTCAAGATATGTCCGCTATACTGTTCTTCCCTCGTCAGGATTATCCGCGTATCCGGATTTATTCTTTTCAGTTCCCTGATGAAAGAAGGATACCGTATCGACCATAGTTCTATGTCCATGAAAATGGAATCATAATTATGCACAAGGTGGAGCATATAAACGTTTTCCGGCGAAAAAACGGTTTTGGTTTCACAACCCTCGGCCTCCAGCATATTTTCTAGCGCCTTAGCAAATGCCCTGTTTGTAGCTTTTTCAACTATCAATATCAGGCCTTTCATCTCGCACCTCCTGTTATTTTCCTCTTCCGATCATTCCTATATATCGCCTATTCTCATCCGTAAAAATTATCCCTTCGTAGTCCGGATAATATTTTCCAATAGCGTCGTCAATCTCACTCTTTCCCGTGCGCACCAAATTACGGTTGGATATAAAGCTGTATTTCCCGTTTTCATCTTTCCAGGCGCATATCGCGTGGGCGATCTTCAGATCCTTGAATTTTACAACGAGAATATCGTTTGAGATTCCTAAGCCGCACAGAACCCTTGAAGCCAAAACAGCGAAATCCTCGCAGTCTCCTTCTTTTGAATCTATAGTCACTTGGGGGTCCTGCCATTCGTCAGTCATTTCGAATCGGTATCCGAATTCACTCGAAAACCAATCTGCAAGTGTCTGTGGTGTGTTTACGGAAGCAGGAACCCCCTCCAGATCCTGGGCAAAACTGACTCCCTGCAAAGAGAAAAGTAATAGACCCAGAATAACAAACAAAAATATAATAGAATATAGACGTTTCATCTTACGACCTCCTGCTTTTTTCCATTCGCCGGGTTCTTTCCCATTCGACCAGGTGAGACGGGAATTGCGTCTTGGCGGGAGCACCCTTGCCCCAGAAATTCTGCTGATACTTATGATTGGCTTCGTTATTAACCGAACGACCCGTCTTGAGATAATACATCTTTTTAGACATATACCTTAACTCCTCGGGCATCGCCTCTTCCTGACACTTCCTGATCTGCTCGGTGCCCATCACCCTTTCTGGAGGCAATTGCGCCGAAGGCATAACCACTAAGAACCTGACTAACATCCCCAATGTCGTTAAAATAATTATGATCTTCATCTTTCTCGCCTCCTCAATCCGCTACAAGTGTACCTTTTGGAGATCAGTTTGAAGTCAGTTTTCGGTTCGTTTTTGGTTAGTTTTTTGCCTCTGGAAGTTGTTTATTCTAAAGAGGTTAGGTAGATTTTTGCAGTTTGAACCAGTTTCATCCTACAAAGTAGTGGAAACTGGTTCACAAGGACGGAAACAGACTAGGCTTGAACCAGGTTCAACCCACAAAGTGGTAGAACCTGGTTCACAAAGAAAAAACGACCCAAAGGTACAGGTTTAATCTTTAAAAAGGGGACACTTGCAAGGCTAAAACGGCACACGGTACAAATAGGGGGGGGTCGCACAGATCTAACCAGGTTAACAGGGTGTGAGCTCCCATCGCGTTAACCTGGTTAGATCTGTCAGCTTAGAGGGGGGGGTCTTCGAGGACGTAGCCGAAGCCTCTTATGTTTTTGATAAGTTTTCCTGCCTTGCCTAATTTCTTTCTTAAATTCCTGACATGCACATCTACTGTCCGTTCCACGACGATTTTTTCGTCTCCCCACAGGTACTCCAGTATCCTGCCCCGGGTGAAGACCTGGCCTCTTCTCGAGGCCAAAAGCTCCAGGATCTTGAACTCCGCGAACGTCAGTTCTACCTTTCTCTTTTTAACCACGACCTGGCATTTCTGAAGATCCATCGATATTGTGTCTCCAACAGTCAGCTTCTTATCCTTGCCTCCTGTACCCCTCCTTCTCAGGAGTGCTTCTATTCTGGCTTTCAATTCCTCCAGGTCAAAGGGTTTACCCATATAATCGTCCGCGCCGACATTCAGACCGGAAACCTTATCAACCGCCTCCCCTTTCTGAGAAAGCATGATAACAGGTATCGAAGAAAACTTTTCCGTTTCTTTCAGCTTTTTGCATATTTCGAATCCGTTCATGCCCGGGAGCACCCGGTCAAGAATAACCAGATCAGGCTTTTCTGTTTTTAAAAACTCAAAAAACTTCTCACCACTTGAAAGGCCTTTTGCCGCAAATCCTTCTTTTGTAAGATACGTGTAAACCAAATCAAGAATGCCGGGATCATCATCCACTACCGTTATATGTCTATTGTTCACCATTTCATTCCTTTTAATTGTTCAAATGCTTCTTTGCCCGAGCCAAGAAACAGCTCTATATGCTCTACCTTAGATCACTCCAATAACAACCCAGAGTCTTTATGTAAACCTTTTTCATAGCTTTATTTCTTTTCAGGTATTGTAAAATTAAATGTGCTTCCTTTGCCAAGTTCGCTTTCAACCCAAATCTTGCCATCGTGAGCTTCTACTGCCATTTTGCAGAAGGCTAAACCCAATCCACGTCCCATTTTGGCTTTCTTATCTTCAACTTGAACAAACTTGTCAAAAATCTTATCCAAATACTCCTTGGGGATACCTTCACCTGAATCTTTGACTTGAATATGAACATTCCCATCGTCCTGATTAAAGAATGCTTTTACAAGAATAGTGCCTTTTGAAGGTGAGTGCTTTATGGCATTATTAATCAAATTGGATATAACCCGTCTTATAAGCTCTTTGTCGGCTGAAATATCCGGCATGGCTTCAGTAACATCGAGAGAGACCGATTTATCTCCACTCTGGGCAATAACACTCATTTGCTCAAGCACCTCCTTAGCAAGATCTCCTATCCGAAATCTCTCGGGTCTTAAAGTAAGCTTGCCTTCTTCCATCTTACTGATATCTAGAAGATTACTGATCATCCCTTTTAAACCTTCGCTTGATAAAAGCGCTGAGTTCAAGTTTTCTTTTTGTTTTTGGTTAAAACTTTCTTCATCCATCTTCAATAGCTGCAGTCTGCCTGAAACAACCATGAGTGGATTATTTAAGTCATGAACTATCATATGCGTAAGCGAATCTTTTGCTTTTTCCAACTGTTTAAGCTTGGTAATATCTCTAAATATTTCTAAAAGTGCTGGGGAGCCATCCGGGTTTTTCATCCCCGTATGTGATACTAAAAATGTTTTCTCTCCAATTATCCCTGGCACTTCAATTGTCTCGGTTTTTCCTATATCAATCTGGCCCTTTACGGGACATAAATCGCACTGCTCTTTGTCCATTTTGACAACTTCGTAACATTTTTTTCCAATAGCATTTTCCCCAAAGGTATCCATAAAAATTTTATTCATATATTGAATTGTGCAATCGGGACTAACAATAAATAAGCCGTCCTGCATCGTCTTAAGAATATTATCTGTGAATTCTTTTGCATTTTTTATTCTGGTCTTAGTTTCCCAATCAAAAATACTTAGAACACGGACCATACCATAAGCCATTACTACAGCACAAATAGACCGGAAAACCTGAACAGGAACACCAACTATGTTTAAAAATGTCGTATAATTAATAATCGATGCCGGTAAAAATCCTGCTTTAGGCACAATTAAACCTGAAAGAATCCCATAAAACAAACAGGCGCTTATTGCCAACTTCAAATTTCTGGCAACTATAGATAACCTTTTCTCTTTAAACTCTGGTATTTGTAAAAATAAAGCATAAGCGGTTAAAAATATCCCGGGTACTCCTAATATATATCTAGCCCAGATACCACCCAACAAAAGTCTCTGATCGCTCAATATAGTTGCAATTACCCAGATAATAAATAAAGATACCGGTAATATCTTTAGTGCTGAATATTTCTTTTTAGCCTCAGCAATAACCTTTACCCCAAACTGAATTAAAAACAGAAAAGAAATCGCCAAAATGGGCAAACCAATAACCTTAAGAAACGTTATCTCAATTGGCTTTTTGATAAGAATAAACATATCTATCCATTCATTTACACCATGGATAATCCCGAAACTAGCTATCAACCATAGATTTTTCGCTAGCTTAAATACGCTATCCTTTTTGGGAAAAATAAATATTGCAAATCCCAAAACAAAAAAAGCTAATCCATAAATGAAGACTACAAGAATCATCGATTCCCCCATTATCGCTTCTGCTATTTTACTTCCATACGGTTTCCTTGAACTTCTTTTAGCATTAGGCTAAACTGGCAAGTTTTACTAGTAAACTTTTTTCCATGTATTCAAGATCGAAAGGTTTAACGATATAATCTGACGCTCCCAGTTTCACGGTTTCCTGCGCAATTTTTTCGTCCAAAACAGCGGTCGCCATAATTATACCGACACCCTTGTCTATCTCCCTGATCCTCTTGATCGCTTCCACGCCGTCCATCCCGGGCATCTTTATATCCAAAAGAATAACCTTTGGCTTTTCTGTTTTAAGTTTTTCGATGCCTTCCTGAGCCGAAGTTGCCGTTGTTACCTCGTATCCTTGTTTTACAAGAAAATCTTTTAAAAGCTTACACACCTCGATCTCGTCGTCAATTACTAAAATTTTTTCCTTCATGGTCTCCTCCCTAATAATTCCCTAACCTTATCAAGCAGTTCATCCAGGTCAATGGGTTTCATTAAAAACGCGTCGACTTTTATCATTCCGATCGTTTCCCCCAGAGAACCCGTAAGAAGGATAACGGGAACCTTGCTTTGTCTTATTTCCAATTCTCTCAAGACACCGGTGCCGTCGAGCTTCGGCATTCTGTGATCCAATAGGATAAGATCAATGGATTCGCCCTTATCTATAATTTTCAGCGCTTTCCTTCCGCTGTCAGCCGTTATAACCTGAAAATCCTTCCTAGTCAAAAATTCTTCCAAAAGAGCGAGTATTTCCTGCTCATCATCCACTACCAGGATCTTTTTCGCCATTTCAATACCTCCACCCTACTTTTTAGTCTTTAGTATCCACGCCTCCATCAATCGGCAGCAATATAGTCGCGGTCGTACCTTTGCCCAACTTACTTGTATATTTCAGTTCCCCATCATGAGCCTTGATTATACCATAGCACACGGAAAGACCCAATCCTGTTCCTTTTTCCCTGGTCGTGAAAAACGGATCGAATATCTTTTTCATATCCTCTTCCGATATGCCGCGGCCTGTATCCTCAATATCTACGCGTATGTTGTCACCCTCTCTTTTAGTTGAGATAGTAATAGTTCCGCCGTCCGGCATGGCGTCAGCCGCGTTTTTTAACAGATTCATGAATACTTCGTTCATCTGTTTCTCGTCTATTTTTAAGGGGGGCATTTCGCGCGAATATTTCCTTATTATCTCAATGTTAACAAGCGAATATTGATGTTTTAGTAATTGAACCACAAATTCGATAACATTATTTATATCAAACTCTTTTATTTCCCCCACGCTCGGTTTTGAAAAGAGGAGCAGCCTTTGGATTACATCTTTTGCCCGCATGCACTGGTCCATAATGATTTTTAAGTCTTCCTTTATTTCTTTTTTCTTCTTTTCTTTCTCTTTCATTATGCAAAGCTGCGCCCTGCCGGATATTACCATTAAAGGATTGTTCACTTCATGCGCCATGTCCGAAACAAGCCTGCCGAGAGAGGCGAGTTTAGCCGACTGTATCAGCTGCTCCTGCGCCTGTTTCAATTCCCCTAACTTCCTTTCCAGCTCCTCTCTTATTTCATTATTATCATCCAGCATATTCACAAATATTTCACGCGATTTTAACGTCTCCTTTAAAGCTTGGTCCAACTCATTGGCCCTTTTCTTCTCAGCGGCTACTGTTGCAGCCGCAGCAGCAAATTCCTTCTCTTTTTGAATAAAGCGCTTGATTTCCCGCATATCGTGAGCAATACAAACAATGCCAACCAGCTTTCCCTTTTTATCCCTCATTGCCGAGCCAAAGAAGCTGACCGGGATCTTTTCACCCGATTTAGTAAGGTAGACGAGATCATAATTCGTAAGAACATCGTCCTTGATAACTTTTTCTATCGCCTTAGGAAAACGTTCTTCTTCTTCTTCTTCTTCTTCTTCTGCAAAAACCTTTCCACCCGGTTGGCCGATAAGTTCTTCCTCTGTATATCCTAATAAGTCCAGGGTGGCTTTATTGACCGTCTTTATTACACCATCAGGGTCAACCACGATTAAGGTATCGATCATATTCGCGATGAGTGAGTCCGTGTAAAGTTTGGCCGACAGCAATGTCTCTCTGGATTTCTGCAAATCTTCGACCATTTTATTAAAAGACCGCGCCAGTTCGCCGATCTCATCGGTAGCTTTTATGTCTACCCTTCGAGTCAGGTCTCCTTTGGCAATAAGTTCAGTCGCGGCAGCTAATTTGCGAACGGGATCGGTTATCCTTCGGGAAAGAAAAACGCTTACCCATGTCCCGAATACCACTAGTAGAACAAGTATTATCCACGTCCCTTCTATCGCTGCCTTTTGAGCGGCATCTACCCGCATGACGATGACCCTCATAATTTCTCCCGCTATTTTCTGGACAGTTCTTGCGCTTTCCCTGGCGCTTTCCCTCATATTCAGAATATCAGCATCTATCGTCCTGGCAGCCTCAGCAAAACGGTTGAATGAAATTAAATATTCGTCAGCAAGCTTATCGATTTTTTCATTTTCTGTTAGTTTTTTTAACGCGGTTATTTCGGCTTTTACTTTATCCGCGTATTCTTCATCCTGAAAAAGCATATAATTCTTCTCTTGTCCGCGGGCCCGTAAAAACCTCTTCAATGCTTCACTCTTATTTACCGCCAACCTTTGAATTGCCGCCTGAAGGGCGTCCCCCCTTACCCTGACCGTTTGCACCATTTCTTCCCGCTTTTCCCATCCGGCTACGACCTCTCTTACAAACATCTCATATCTTTTGATTTCCGCGGATCCCACAATATATTCTTCTTCTTCTTCTTCTTCTGCAAGTCCTTGCGCCTCTTCTATAGATTTTCTTAATCTGACCAGGCTGTCATTAAATTTCTCTAAATATGTTTTCTCCACCTCATTGTTTTCCGGCGCCGCCTTTTCATGAGGGCCGTATAACAGGATATTCTTCTCTTGCCTTCTGCATTCCAAAATTTCTTTTTCAATTTCCGCGACGATCCTGATCTGGGCAGTATCCGTCCTTATTCTGGACAGGTTAACCATCGCTATAACGCCGATCATTACCGATAGACTGACACAGATCGCGAACCCGAAAAAAAGTTTAGGCCCTATCCGCAAACTTCTCATTTTGATCCTCTTTTTCTCATCACTTTTTATTCTCTTCCTGATCCTGCCGGCTGTTAATATAATACGGCCTCATCCGATTACATCCCGGCGGCGCGCCGTAGGTTGAAGCGAAGAGGTCATACAATCTTCGTTCCTCTTGCCTCCAGCTCTTTGAAAACTGAATATATCTGAAAGCACAACCGCGTTCCCTTAAGAAACGCCTTATGCGGCTGTTTTTGCTGTTTTTACCCAGATGTTCTTTCAACCTCTTTCTGATGTTTCCGGCGCTTCCGATGTAAATGACTCCGGTCTTGCCATTGGGGTACTTTACCTCTTTGCCTCTCAGGCGAAATTCATAAATCCCGGGGCCGGCCGGAGCGTTGTTCTGAACCGACTCAACCGTCAAAGGGTACAGCGCCGAAAAATTCGCCGAAAGAGGGGGATATTTATAACCGGAAAGCCTCCTATTGGCCGGAGGTATCCCCATTCCCCCGCGGCAATGCCCGATCGAGTGCCTGGAAAGTTTAACGCCGTATTCGCTTTCCAGGACCGCTCTTATCCGGTTATCCGTTAAGGGTTTCTTCGATCTTCCGGACTCGTTCTCTTTGTCAAGGATCTTCTTTATAAGCTTTTTATTTACATCCTTCCGTGTCGGGAAAAATGATTTTAACATCTTCTCTTCCCCGGAAGGCGTGGTTACCGAGAGTCTGTTTACAAGCCTTGAAATCCGGCTGCTGTCTATTTTTGGCAATTGATTTCCGTTCAATCCTTCAACAAGTTGGATCTGGCTGAACGGCGCCAAATCCATCGGGTTGCCCGTGCTCAAAAACTCCTTCTGGCGCTCGATTATCCCCTTCAGTATCCTGTGAGTAAGCTCATTTCTCGCGTTTATCCGCTTTAACCTGTAAAAAACAGAAAGCGGAGGAATTTTTTTATTAAATCCATAAATTTTGTTAAAAACGGCGGCAGTGTATTTGATGGTGAATTTTCCGGCGTTACCTGTTATTTCCGCGACCGCTTTCCGGGAATGTTCCTCTGCCCTTTCGCTTACACCGGCTCCGGATAACCATCTCCAGCCTGTTACTGTCTTCTCAAAGAACGGTGAAGCTTCAGCGGCCTCAATGAACTTTTTATTTTTCCCCAGGGGATACTCGAGAAAATCCGCGAATATGATCCTGCCTATGAGTCTCGCCCGTTCCCTTGTCCATTCAATCGCCAACCCCCGCTGCTAAAAGACTCTTTTTTCTTCTTGTCTTACGCATTTTCTCCTCTTGTTTTGCTCAGTT
>JBDRIH010000011.1:0-13153 GCA_043816025.1 Candidatus Omnitrophota bacterium | reverse complement strand
ACCCCGCCTGTCAGCTTTTTCTTCTTTATATAAACGCATACCGCAGGTGTAGGGCTTGGCCTGTCGGACAGTATGACCTTTATCCCGTTTGCGGCCAGGACGCGGGCTATTATCTCGGCATACTCCTCGGATAGAAAACGTGTGTCATATCCCACAACGAGTTCCTTCTTTTTATAGATCTTCTGTTTGCGTGATTTGACGAAATCGGCAATCGCCTGGGCGACGATCGCCACGTTCTCGAAAGTAAAATCGTCACTGATAACCGCTCTCCATCCGTCCGTACCGAATTTGATCTTAGACATCTATCCCTCCTATCTTATTATCGAATAACGGGCACGATAAATCGTGCCCCTACAGTATCGAATAATGGGCGCAATGAATCGCGCCCCTACAGTTTCGTTGTAACGATGTAGGGGTTTGATTCATCAAACCCTACTTTAATCGCCGCGAAGTTCCCTGATCGCTTTACCGTAATCCTCCTGACCGAAAACCGCGGTACCCGCGACCAGGATATCCACGCCGGCCATTACGGCTTTGTGAGCCGTTTTCTTGTTTATCCCGCCATCGACCTGTATCTGTCCGCCGAAACGGGGCCTTATTTCTTTTATCTTATCCAGCACGTCCTCCATGAAAGACTGCCCTCCAAAACCGGGCTCCACTGTCATTGCCAGTACCATATCAACCTGTTCAAGAACGCCATCAAGCGCCGAAACGGCCGTACCGGGCTTTATGGAAACTCCAACCTTTTTGCCTTTATCCCTTATCTTTTTGATAACACTCTCGGGACAATTACACGCCTCTACGTGGAACGTGATCAGGTCGCTGCCGGCGTCGGCAAATTGATCTATATACTTTATGGGGTCGTCGATCATAAGATGCACATCAAAAAACATATCCGTTATCGGCCTTATGGACCTGACGATAAGCGGACCTATCGTTATATTAGGAACGAACACCCCGTCCATCACGTCAATATGCACCCAATCGGCTCCGGCGGCTTCTATGGAGCGTATCTCCTCTCCTAACTTGCTGAAGTCCGCTGACAGTATGCTGGGCGCGATTAATACTTTATTTTTCATGCTCCGTCCTTACGTTATCTTTCGCTCACCATAATATAAACCCTGTTTATGTCGTCCAGGGTGACTATGCCTACTATCTTTCCGCTTTTCTTTACCGGCATCGCGTTCGTGCCGTGTTTCTGCATAAGTTTTTGAACGATGTTCAGCCTGGCACTGACATCGACCGTCGGTATATCCCTGCGCATGATCTGGCCGACTTTTATTTCTTTACCCATTTCGTGCACAGCGCGGATGACCTCCCTGCGGGTGATAAATCCCTTAAGCTGACCGTCTTCCATCACGGGATAATCTTCCTGATGCGTATGGAATATGAGCTCCAGTACTTTTGAAAGAGGCGTGTCCTGGTTCACGTATGTGAACTCCCTGGGCAGTACATCCCTCACGTGATAATTTTTAATAGTCTCCTGAACAATCACCTGAAGACCCTCGCCGGAAGCCGCCATATAGATAAACACCGCGATGATCAAAAGAAAAATATGCCCGTGAACTATGCCGAGATAGGCAAACAAAATAGCGAATATATGCCCGAGCCTGACAGCCACGGCTGTGGCCTGTTTATAGCTCATCCGGTACGTCAATATGGCTCTGAGGATCCTGCCCCCGTCCATGGGAAACGCCGGGATCATATTAAAAACGGCCAGGACAAGATTGATCCAGTATATGTGCGCCAGGACGTTGAACTGTCCCGCATACTTGACCTGTCCCGTTATGACCTGAAACGGATACATCAAGGTCTCTTTCCCCAGAACCAGATAAAGGGGATAATAGAAGATGATCACAATAAGTACATTCGATAGCGGTCCCGCCAGGGATATGAGAAGTTCCTGATACGGCTTGGTCGGCATCTCCGACATCGACGCTACACCCCCTATAGGCAGAAGCGTTATCCGCTTTACTTTTATGCCGAAATGAGCCGCGACCAGGCTGTGGCAAAGTTCGTGTATCGTCACAAAAAGGAATATACCCAGAATGAGGATGATCCCCTTAAAGCCGAGCAGTAGAAAGAAAAACCCTAAAAGCAGAAAAAACGTGACATGTATGTCTATGTCTATTCCCAGAACCCTGGTCAGACGAAAAGTTCCCCTCATAACCCGCCCAGCTCTTTTTTTATTTTATTTTTTTCCCTGTCGGTCATCTTGCCTACCATCGCCAGATTGACCGATGAAGCTTTAAATATCTTTTCCGAAACCTTCTGTACTTCGGCCGCATGGACGCTGTCTATATTCTTCAGCACTTCCTTTATTTCGGGTATATCCTTGTGCACCATAATCCTGTCCCCGAGCCATATCATTCTGGTCGCAGTTCCTTCTATCGCGAGGAGAAACTGTCCCTTGACGTATTTTTTCGCGCGCGCGAGTTCGTCTTCGGTCACGCCCAGATCCTTCAGCTTTTTCAGCTCGTCCAGGACGGCAATGATGGATCTTAAGGCTTTTTTGGTATCCACCCCGGCGTGTATCTGGATTTCCCCTATGTCGCTGTGCCTTTTGTAAGACGACGCTATATCATAGCAAAGACCGTATTTTTCGCGCAGCTCTTCAAAAAGGCGGGACGACATGTTCCCGCCGAAAATCACATTCATCAGTTTTATCGCGAATCTTTCACGGATGTCGCGTCCCGAGGCGCGGAAACCCATAGCTATATGAGTCTGTTTTGTTTCCCTGCGGGACACCTTTATGCGGGGGCTTTTCTGGGCGACCACCGGTGTTTTGAACGACGCTTTTTTCTTCTTTATTTGACGGGCGAACTTCTGTGACGCGTAGCTAAAAACATCCTGCGGATTAACCCTTCCGGCGGCCACAACGGCGATATTGCCCGGATGATAATTATCCTCCTTGAATTTTATCAGATCGCTTCTGGTAAAACTCTTTACGGTGCTCATGTTCCCTGTCAGCGGGCGCCCCAGGGGGTTATCCGGCCACATTATCTCCCCCAGCATGTCCAGCACGTGGTCCGCCGGCTGGTCCCTGTACATCTTTATCTCCTCGCAGACAACAAACCTTTCCCGCGCCAGGTCCTCCTCGGCGAATTTGGCGTTTAACACCATGTCCGCCAGGATGTCTATCCCGAGTGTCATGTATTTTGCCGGGACTTTCACCATGTAACAAGTTACTTCGTCGGATGTAAAGCCGTTAAAAGCCCCGCCCACTCCTTCTATGGATTCTTTCAGAGCTTTAGCGCTGCGGGTATCCGTGCCCTTAAACAGCATATGCTCCACGAGATGGCTTATGCCGCTGCGCCTGGCGGTTTCGTAACGTCCGCCCGTCCCGATCCATATCCCGAGTGAGACGGAAGACATCTGTTTCATGGGCGATACTATAACTGTAAGACCGTTTTTTTCCTTATGCTTCTTGTACATTAAGTTCCTCTCTACAGGCTGTCAAGATAACCCTGCAATATGATCTGCGCCGCAAGTTTGTCCACAAGCTTCTTTCTTTTTTCCCGCCTGACGGAACCCTTTATCATAATGCTTTCCGCCTCTTTGGTGCTTAAACGTTCGTCCCACAATTTTACCGGCAGGTGAGTCTCTTCCTTAAGCATATCGGCGAATCGAGTGCTGTCCTCGGCGCGTTCGCCCATCGTACCGTTCATGTTTATGGGCAGACCCACTACTATTTCCACAACCTTAAACTCATCGAGGATCTCCCTGATACGCGCCAGGGTCTTTCGGTTGCTTGTCCTGGTGATGACTTCTTTGCCCTGGGCGAGAATCCCGGTCTCGTCGCTCAGGGCTACGCCTATATTTTTCGTGCCGATATCCAGCCCCATTATTCTCATACAACTAAACCCCGTGGACGTTTTCTAACCTGGTTAACGCAACGTGAGTTTACACCCTGTTAACCAGGTTAGATCTAAACCCCGTGAATAGCTTTTGCCAGGGAAGAGGCAAATGTTTTCACCTTAGACACCAGAACGTTTTTACTCTCGAGATTTTTCTCCACTAGCTTGATTATGGCGCTACCCACTATCACCCCGTCACAGCAAGAAGCGATGTCTTTCGCCTGGGCGGGACCTGAGATACCGAACCCCACGCACACGGGTTTCGTCGTTATTTTCTTCAGCATTTTAAGGTCGCTCTTCAGGCGAGCGGAAAACTCTTTCCTGGCGCCGGTCACACCCGTAAGAGAGACGTAATAAATAAATCCTCGGGAACGCCCGGAGATCTTTTTAAACCTCCCCCGTGGCGTAGTAGGCGCGGAAAGCAGGATAACACAAAAGTCTTCCTTATCCGCCGTATCCGTCAGTTCTTTGGATTCCTCCATGGGCAGGTCGGGCACTATGATACCATCCGCCCCGGAGGCTTGCGCGTCTTTAATAAAACGGGCAGCGCCGTAATTAAAAACGATGTTGTAATAGGTCATAAAAACCAAAGGGGTCTGTACACTTCGCCTCAGCTGCCTGACCATGTTAAAAACTTTCTTCACCGTGCAGCCTGCCTCGAGCGAACGCTGTATGGCTTTCTGGATGGTAGGCCCGTCCGCAAGGGGATCCGAAAAAGGTATCCCCAGTTCTATAATATCCGCGCCCGCATCTGCCAGGGCGGAGACTATTCTCCTGCTTGTTGCCATATCTGGGTCCCCGGCGGCCACATAAGGAATAAAAGCTTTTTTTCCTTCGGCCTTGAGCCTTTTAAACGTTTCATTGATTCTATTCATATCATCCCCTGTTACATATACTTTTTCATAATATCAATATCCTTGTCACCGCGTCCCGACAGACACAAAACGATTATGTCTCTTTTCCCCGTACTTCTGGCCATCTTTTTAAGGTAATATATCGCGTGCGCGGTCTCCAGCGCCGGAATAATACCTTCAACCCTTGAAAGGATCCCCACCCCAACAAGCGCCTCCTTATCGTTAACCGATACGTATTTCGCCCGGCCTATTTTTTTATAATACGAGTGTTCCGGTCCGACGCCGGGATAGTCCAGCCCCGCCGACACCGAATGCGCTATCTTTATCTGCCCGTCGCTGTCCTCCAGGAGGAAACTTTTGCTCCCGTGCAAGACACCTATTCTGCCTTTCATAAGGGCGGCCGCATGGTGTCCGGTACCGATCCCAAGTCCCGCCGCCTCAACCCCGATAAACTTCACCTTCTTTTCCTTAAAAAACGGATGAAAAAGTCCGATGGAATTACTTCCGCCTCCGACACACGCAACCAGATGGGTCGGGAGTCTTCCCTCTTTTACCTTGATCTGTCGGCGTACTTCTTCACCGATAACGGACTGAAAATCTCTGACCATCATAGGATACGGATGCGGTCCGACAACGGACCCGATAATATAATGGGTATCGCGGACGTTGGTGACCCAGTCCCTTATCGCCTCGTTGGTGGCATCCTTAAGAGTGCACGACCCGCTGCTGACCGGGATAACCCTGGCCCCCATAAGCTTCATGCGAAACACGTTCAGGTTCTGCCTCTCTATATCCTCGGTGCCCATGTAGACATCGCATTTAAGTCCGAACAAGGCCGCCACGGTGGCGGTTGCCACCCCGTGCTGCCCCGCGCCGGTCTCGGCTATCAGCCGTTTCTTGCCCATCTTTATCGCCAGAAGCGCCTGCCCTAGGGTGTTATTTATCTTATGCGCACCGGTATGTAAGAGGTCCTCCCGTTTAAGGTAAATTTTGCCCCCGCCAAGTTGTTTTGTGAGTTGTTCGGCAAAATAGAGCGGCGTGGGCCTTCCGGCGTAATCTTTAAGATAATACTTCAGCTTCTTTTTAAAAGAAGCTGAACCGCATATCTTATTGTATGCCGCGGTAAGCTCCTTCAGCGCGGGCATGAGTGTTTCGGGAACGTACTCCCCGCCAAACACGCCGAAATATCCTCTGGTATCGGGCAGTTTATTATTTTTTTGCATTTTTGATGAACTCCTTCAATAGGTTCCAGTCTTTTTCACCGGGACGCTTCTCCACACCGCTTGAAACATCGACCCCGTAAGGCCCAACAGCCGTGACGGCATCGTGAACGTTCTCCGGCGTAAGGCCGCCTGCAATAAAAAATGGTTTTTTTATTTTTTCCTTCTGTCTTACCATAACTTCCCAGTCGAACCTCCTGCCCGTGCCTCCGGCAATTTCGGGATGAAAAGAGTCAAAAACAAAATAGTCGACATCCCCGTAGTCGTCAAGGTCGTAGGGCCCCTGGGGTAAAATTCTTTCCTTCACCTTGAAAGTCTTGATAATCCTGATGCTCCCATTGAGGATATCCTTAAGGCGTCGGCAATATTCTGGGCTTTCTTCCCCGACGAGCTGCGCATAATTCAATCCGCAATACGAAAGAACATCTGCAGCTAGTTCCGGTTTTTCGTCTTTGAAAAGTCCTACCCGCTCCGTTACCTCTTTTGTATCCCCGGGAAGACCCGAAACAATACTTTTTACAGCGCCCTTCTGGACGGCCCTCGGCGTACCCTCGACAAAAACAAAACCCAAAAGGTCTGCGCCGCACTCGCACGCCTTCACGGCATCTTCTAAATTCGTAAGTCCGCAGATCTTAACCTTTACCAACTTACTCCTTCCTCTCAACCCGAATCTGCAGCCTGTAGCTTGAAGCCTGCAGCCTTTTATTCCCGAATAAGCTGTCTTACTTTTTCGCCGATATTCTCCGCCTCCATAAAAGTCTCGCCTATCAAGACCGCGTTGACCCCGAGGCTTTTCAGGAACATCACTTGTTCGTAACTTTTGATGCCGCTTTCAGAAACTATCACTTTTGTTTCGGGTATAAGCCTTATAAGCCTTTCCGTGGTGGATAGATCCACATTGAAATTCGCAAGGTCTCTGTTGTTTATGCCTATGATCGAGGCGGAACTCGATAATGCCTTTTCGACGTCTTCCTCATTGTTTGTCTCCACCAGCGCGTCCATCCCGAGTTCCCTGGCTATCCCCAGATAGCGGTTCAGTTCCTCCTGCGTGAGAATATGCGCGATGAGTAGGATAGCATCCGCTCCGCCTACGGCAGACTCGTAAATCTGATACTCGTCTATGATAAAATCTTTCCTCAGGATGGGTATGGTCACCCTCTCCTTCACCGTCTTGAGGTGTTCCAGCTTCCCGTCAAAAAAACGCTCGTCGGTCAGGACGCTGATAGCGCACGCGCCGGCGGCCTGGTACGTAAGGGCTATCCTGACGGGATCAAAATCAGCGCGGATAATACCTCTGGAGGGGGAACTTTTCTTGAGCTCCGCTATTAGATTAATGTGTCCTTTCCTGGATATGTTCTTCCTGAACATGCTCCTGATGTATAGAGTTTCCGCTTCTTTCTTGAGGTCGTTCAAAGAAACTTTTCTTTGCACTCTGTCGACTTCGCGTCTTTTCTCTTCTATGATCTTGGATAATATCATGCCTCTCCTAACCTTAAGCCTTTTTATTTGTGAGCTTGATCAGCCGCTCCAGCCCATCAAGCGCCTTCCCTGAATCGATAGCCGCTGCAGCCATACGAACTCCGCTTTTGAAATTTTTAGCCTTCCCCGCGGCCATAAGCGCCACACTGGAATTCGCGAGAACTATGTTCCTCCCGGGGCCTTTCGCGCCCGACAAAACGTCCCGGACTATCCGCGCGTTTTGTTTCGCCGAGGCGCCTCTAATATCCTCAAGGGTCGCTTTTTTTATTCCAAAAGTCGCGGGCGTCACGTAATACGTCCTTATTTTTCCATTCTTAAGTTCGCTGACTTTTGTCTTCCCGGTTACGGTAACCTCGTCAAGCGCGTCCATGCCGTGTACTACATAAGCGCGCTTCGAACCAAGTTTCTTGAGCACCCTGGCGATCGTCTCCGTCAGGTCCTTGCGATATACCCCCAGGACCTGATATCGGGCGGAAGCCGGATTGGACAAGGGACCTAAAATATTAAATATCGTCCGGATACCGATCTCCCTGCGCGGGGTAATAGCGTGCTTCATCGCCCCGTGAAAAAGCGGCGCGTAAAGAAACCCTATATTGATGGTTTTTATACACCTCTCTACCGTCCTGACGGATACGTTCAGATTCACTCCCAGCTCTTCCAGTACGTCCGCGCTGCCGCAGTGGCTGGATGCGGACCTGTTGCCGTGTTTGGCGACTTTTACCCCGCACCCGGCTAGAACAAACGCGGTAGTTGTGGAGATATTGAAAGTGTTGGTCCCCGTCCCCCCCGTACCGCAGGTGTCCACGACGGCCGGGCCGACTTTTATCTTCAGGGCTTTCTCCCTCATTACTTTTGCCGCGCCGGTTATCTCATCCACCGTCTCGCCCTTCATGCGAAGCGCCGTTATAAACGCGCCTATCTGGCTGGGGGTGGCCTTACCCGTCATGATACCGGCAAAGACAGACCGCATCTCTTTTTCTGTAAGGTCTTTAAAACAAATGACTTTTGCAATCGCTTTTTTTATATCCATATCCTTCTCCCTAACCTGCGAAATCTAACCAGGTTAACAGGGTGTAAGCTCACATCGCGTTAATCTGGTTAGATTTCGCAGGTTAAAAAATTCCTGAGAATGTTCTTACCTTCCGTCGTCAATAGCGACTCTGGGTGAAACTGTACGCCCCATATGGGTTTCGTCTTGTGGGCTATACCCATGATCTCTTCGTCCTGCGTCCAGGCGACAAGATCAAGCGGATCTTTCAGGCTTCCCTGCTCAACGACCAGGGAATGATACCGCGTAGCTATAAACGGCGACGGTATATCCTTAAAAATACCTTTGCCGTTATGGCTGATCGGGCTTACCTTTCCGTGCATGATGCGGCTGCCCCGTACAACCTTAGCGCCGTATACTTCAGCGATACACTGATGCCCCAGACACACACCAAGGATGGGAATCCTGCCCTCAAACATGCGGATCACTTCTTTTGATATACCCGCGTCATCCGGCCGTCCCGGTCCCGGTGAGATAACTATTTTTTCGGGGGAAAGCTCCCCTATCCTCTCCGGAGTAATTTTATCGTTGCGGTAAACCTCGATATCCTCCCCGAGCTCCCCCAAGTACTGGACGAGATTATACGTAAACGAATCATAATTATCTATAACGAGGATCATTCCAACCCTTCCGCGGCAAATCCTATAGCCTTGAGCATAGCCTTGGCCTTGTTCAGTGTCTCCTGATATTCTTTTTCAGGTTCCGAATCCAGGACAATACCCGCTCCGGCCTGGATATAAGCGGTATCACCGTTCATCACGATCGTCCTGATAGTTATACACATATCGATGTTTCCCGAAAAACTTATATAACCCACACAGCCGGCATAGGGTCCGCGTCTTGTGTTTTCCAGCTTGTCGATAAGCTCCATGGCCCTGACCTTCGGGGCCCCGGTCACGGTACCCGCCGGGAACGTAGCCCTTATGAGATCATATATGTCCCTGTCCTTCCGAAGTTTACCCACGATGTCGCTGACTATGTGCATCACATGCGAATACCTTTCTATTTGCATGATCTCCCGCGGCTCCACGCTGGAATACTCGCATACCCTGCCGATATCGTTGCGGCCCAGATCGACCAGCATGATGTGCTCCGCCCTTTCCTTGGGATCGGCCAGGAGCTCCTTCTCCAGGCGAAGGTCCTCTTCTTCGGTAGATCCGCGTTTGCGCGTTCCCGCTATCGGACGGACCTCAACAAGCCCGTCTTCGCATCTTACGAGTATCTCGGGCGACGAACCCACTATCCTGTGCTCGCCGAACTTAAGATAATACATGTAGGGCGACGGGTTAATAGACCTGAGCGCCCTGTATATCGAGAAGGCGTCCATCTCCGTGCGCCTTTTCAGCCTTTGAGAGAGCACGATCTGTATCACTTCACCGGCGCGTATATATTCCTTGGCCTCTTCCACTATCTTGCAAAACTCTTTTTCCGAAAAATTCGATTTAATTTCCGAAGGGCCGCGTCTGATCTTTGCTTGTTTTTTCGGTTTTGCTTCGCCCGTCTTAAGTTTTTCTGTTATCCTGTCGATCTTCTTGCAGGCTTCCTCATACGCCCGAGAGGGATCGTCTTTGACAATGGCGTTGGAAACCACCTTGATCTTGTGGTCCACGTGGTCAAAAATAAGGATAGTGTCCGTGAGAACAAGCTGCATGTCCGGTATGTCGAAATCTTCGGGATTCTCATCGGGCAAGTCCTCGATAAAACGGACCATATCATAGCCCATGTACCCCACCAGCCCGCCGCAAAATCTGGGCAGCCCTTTTACATTGACGAACCGGAACTTGTCCATGATCGATTTTATCTCGCTTATGGGATCTTTCTCGGTCGTATAGGTCTGAGCCGCTTCCCCGTTACGCCTTATACTGATAGTCTTGCCTTTGCTTTCCAGGACTATTGATGGTCTGCTACCCAGAAAAGAATACCTTCCCAGATGTTCACCGTGTTCGACGGATTCAAGCAGATAGGAAAAATCCCCTTCGTCGATCTTCAGGAAAGCCGATAAAGGCGTGTCAAAATCCGCCATCATATCCACATAAACGGGAATGACGTTGCCTTCTTTAGCCAGTTCTATAAAATCTTTCTTGTTCGGGTAATACATCTCTATTTGTATACGTCTTCCGGATTGAAGATGCGCTCCTCCTCTATTACCTCACGGCCGTTTTCGTCTATCCGTTTAAAATAACAGCTGAAATATCCTTCGTGGCAGGCGGCGCGGGTCTGTTCCACCTTAAAAAGAAGCGAGTTGTTCGCACAATCGACGAAAAGCGCCTTCACTGCTTGGGTGCACCCCGAAGTCTCGCCTTTAAGCATGACCCTGCCTTTTGAACGGCGGAACACATAGATTCTATTCTCTTTTATTGTTCGTTCAAGCGCCTCTTTATCCATGTAACTCAACGTTAAAACCCGGGACGACTTCTCGTCCTGTATGATCGCCGGGATAAGCCCGTCCCCGTCGAAATTCAGCTCGTCAATAAAACTCATCGTTTACTCCTTGCTATTAATCCCTGACAACAACGCCTTTTTTCTTCAGATAATCTTTGACTTGGCGAATCGAAAACTCTTTAAAGTGAAACACGGACGCAGCAAGCGCCGCATCCGCCTTGCCTTCCGTGAGCGCCTCGAGAAAATGATCCAGCGTGCCGCATCCGCCCGAAGCTATAACAGGTATACTTACCGCCTCGCTTATCGCGCGCGTAAGCGCACAGTCGTAACCGTCTTTTGTCCCGTCACGGTCCATGCTGGTAAGAAGGATCTCACCGGCACCCAGCTTCGCCGCCTGGCGGGCCCATTCCACCGCGTCTATCCCGGTAGCTTCGCGTCCGCCCCTTACATAGACCTCCCATGAGCCGCCCGTCTTCGCCTTCGCGTCGATCGCGACGACAATACACTGCGACCCGAATCTGTCACTTGCTTCTTTCACGAAAGACGGCCTTCGAACAGCAGCTGTATTCACGGACACTTTGTCGCATCCCGCGTTCAAAAGTTCGCGTATATCCTCATTGGATGAGACCCCCCCGCCAACGGTAAACGGCATGAAAACCTGTTCCGCCACGCACCGGACAACACTTACCATGGTCTTGCGTTTCTCGTGGCTGGCGGTGATATCCAGAAACACAAGTTCATCAGCGCCCTCATCGTTGTAGATCTTAGCGTTCTCCACGGGATCACCGGCATCGCGCAGGTTCACGAAATTTACACCCTTCACCACGCGGCCGTCTTTTACGTCAAGACACGGGATTATTCTCTTTGCCAACATAGATCGCCTCTTTAAGATTTATGGTTCCTTCGTAAAGCGCGCGTCCAATAATAACGCCGCTTAAACCCAGCCTCTCCAGTTTCTTGAGCTCTCTTATGTGTTCCAGTGTTTTGACCCCGCCGGCGGAGATAATATTCACATCGACCTCGGTCAGTATCTCCTTCAGGCTTTCCGTGCTGGGTCCGGTCAGCATACCGTCTTTTTGTATGTCCGTGTAAATTATCTCCCCAGCGCCAAACGATATAAATTTCTTCAAGGTATCAAAAAAATCGAGATCTACTTCCTTCTCCCATCCTTCCACACAGGGTTTGAAACCCTTCGCGTCCACGCTCAATATGACCTGTTCGCGAAAACTCTCAAGACAGTCCCTCGCAAAATCCATCTCCTTAAGCGCTCTGGACCCGATAACGACCCTTTTTACACCGTGATCCAGGGCGTCTTTTATGTCGATCTGTTTTCTGAAACCCCCGCCCACTTCTACCGGGATGTTAACCGCCCTGGTGATCTCCTTCACCACGTCAAGGTTTACCGGCCGGCCTTCTCTGGCACCGTCAAGATCCACCACATGGATCATCTCGGCCCCCATGGATTCCCACTGGCGGGCGGCCTCTACAGGCGTGACCTCATAGTTCAGTTGGCGGTCATACCTGCCCTGCTCGAGTCTGACGGTCTTGCCTCCGATAATGTCTACTGCCGGTATTATTTTCATAAAGCAACAAAATTTTCCAGTATCTTTATGCCGTTGGCCTGCGATCTTTCCGGATGAAACTGGACGGCATAAACGTTGTCCTTCCATATCGCGGAAGTGTAGGAAAGACCGTATTCGGTTTCGCCGGCGGCGATTTTATTCTCCTCGGCCGTGCAATAGTACGAATGAACGAAATAAAAATAACTCTCGTCCCTGACCCCGCTGAAGAGCGGACAGTCGCTACTCAGCAGCTTCACCGTGTTCCACCCTATCTGCGGGACCTTGAGCTCTCCCCCTCCGGGAAAAAGTTTTACCTCCCCGCGGATCCACCCCAGGCAATCGCATCCACCGGCCTCTTCGCTCCGATCAAAAAGAAGCTGCAAGCCCAGGCATATACCCAGAAAAGGCCTGCCTTTTTCTATGTGCTCGGCGAGCGGTTCCCGAAGACCGCGCCGAGTGAGCCCTTCCATGGCGTCTTTCGACGACCCGACACCCGGCAACACGACCTTGCCGGCACGGCTAAGCGCGGCAGGGTCCTCGCACACCTGGACGTCCTGCCCGAGATAACGAAAAGCGTTATAAACGCTGCAGAGATTCCCGGAACCGTAATCGATTATACCGATCATACTACAATATCCCTTTACTCGAGGGGACCTCTTCGGCCCTCCGCGGATCGATACGGGTCGCTCTGTCCATTGCCACCCCAAGCGCTTTAAAGACCGCCTCGAGGAAGTGATGTATGTCCCCTTCA
>JBDRIH010000010.1:0-48611 GCA_043816025.1 Candidatus Omnitrophota bacterium | reverse complement strand
AAAAAGAATCAAAAAAAGAAAGAGGGCTACTACTATTATTTTTTTTATTAAAAAACGGTAATTATAGTTGTCGTCAGCGGAAATAAAAGTTGACGTTCGTCAGTCAGGTTAAGGGGTACACCTTTAATCTCAAAAATAGGTCCACTTGCACAGGTAACACGGCAAACGGTACAAATGTTAAATATGAAAAAGGTAGAAAACGATGTTTGACACTTGCGCGGTATGTGTTAAAATAAGAAAAAGGAAGAAGTGTAACATTATTATAATTTTACATATAGTACCCAAATAGTACCCAAATCAAGGAGGGTTGTGGTTTTATGAACTGTTGGAGAAAAAGCATAACTGCTAAATTAATAGCGGTTTTTCTTATCGCATCTTTTTCTTTCCAAAACATTGTGTGGGCAGATCCGCAAATTGGAAAGCGCGCCCCCTCATATACCCTGCAGGTCCAGTCGGGTTTTAACCCGATTGAAAATCCGTTTCTTTTGCATGAGACTCTTGTTAAATTACCCCTTACTTATCTATTGGATGTTCTTAAAAAAACAGAAAGAAGAATAGAAGAAATAAGCCGTCCACTTAGCCCGCCTGTACATGACCGCTTTCAGCCTGTTCTCTATTTCGACAGAAAAAAACAATCGGATGTAACTTTGGTAGATGGGGACGAAAGTTTTGAAATAGACGCATGGATCGTTCCCTGCCGGATTATCGATACAGAGGCAGGGCGTTGCTGGGACACCGAAGCTGTTATCCTCCCCAACTGGTCGGAGCCTGGTATGACGGGGAAAGCGATCCATTTGAGGGCACCGGTAGCCGAGGGTTTACACGCGATTGATATCTCGGACGAAGTTGGTTCCACCGGTGAGGAAGGTAAAGCGAAAAAAGACATCAAACAAGAAAAGGGGTTTTTGGAGAAACCACTTCCGGAAGAGTTGAAAAAAACGCTTGAAAGCGAAGCACCCTTTATAAGCAAATTTCTTAAGATTATAAATAACGCACTTAGAGGCGAAGATGTCCCGGGAAGGGAAGCAGGACAAGATACGGCAACAAGGTTATTAATACATCTGGCATCCATGCTCTGGATGCACGCGTGGGCAGTCACGATCGATGCGGCAACGGAAATCGAGAAGGGACTAAAAAAGGAGCACGGACCAATCGAAATACTGGAATGGATAATGTCCTCTTTTATGAGCCAGACCAAGGATTTCCACAAGGCATGGCAGCAGATAATTAAAAGGATATGGTTGATATCGAAAGTCGGCGAGGAAAACGTAACCCGCACATTAGCCAAGCTTAGCTTAAAAACGTTGAAGCAAAGATGGGAATTACTGGAGAAACATAACCTTCCACTTGACTCAACTACCGTCAAGTTAAAAACTGCCAGGGAAATACAGGCGTACAAGTCTGGCGAAACAGAAAAGGGCGAGGAAGAAGAGCCTATTTATGGCGAACTTACAGGGACACAGCCTGTTACGCCAAGTGTGCTCGAAGAACTTAAGGGGAAAGATTTCAAATTGGTTGTATTTACCATGATGGGCGTTCTGACCCCTGCGCGTCAGCATGTATCAGATAGTATGGGCGAAAAACTTAGGAGAATAGCAGAAAAGGGTGTGGACCTTTGCATTTTAACAACAAGAGACAATAATCGAGTTGAAGAATTTTTACTGAGCTACTTGCCGTGGCGCAGAAGCATAGAAGGGAAAGGCAGGATAATACACCGTCTTCTTGAGGGAGGGGGCTCCAGAAAAATGACTGCGCGGGAGAAGAAAAAATTAAGCAAGATCTTCGGGGCGACCGCTATAGAGTTTGGCATAAAATCGTATGGAGATGAATATTTCAACAGCTCTGCAATTTTTAAATTTAGTTCGGAATTTGACAGCGAGAAAGTAGCTTTATACATCGAAGAAAAGGTGGCGAAGTTAAATAAAAAACGGAAGAAGGTCTCTAAAACCCGGAAGAAAAGCTCTAATCTCTATGTCTCTTTAAACAAGACCTACGGGGATGACGAAGAGGTGCTTATTACCGCCGGCAAGCTGTCGGAATCGTTGAAAAGTCTATTTAGAAGCTTACAAATAAGCCCGGCGGAACAAGAGAAAGTGCTTTTCATCGGAAGCGGTTATGACAGGTGGAGCAACAATAGGTTCACATTGGACATAGTGGGATTAAATGTCATTCAGGCGCGCGGTCCGGGGGAGACAGAAGCCGTTCTGGAAGCAGTAGCCTCGGAAGGCGATGAAAAAATTGTGCGCAGAATAGAGCCCGCTCAATACCGATCAGGAGAACGGGATCTCATCGTGCATTTTATTGACGCCAAAGGCACGCAAGAGGCGGAAGCAAAAAGGGGTGATGGTGTTTTTATAAGGACCCCGGACGGCAAAAATATACTTATAGACGCGGGAAATGGTGTAGCGAGATTTTTAAGCGATAAAGGTATCACTAAACTGGACCAAATCATCATTACGCACGGGCACGCAGACCATGTAGTGGATTTTGAGAAGATTTTGACCGAGAAAGATGAGAAGGGAGAATATAAATTTACAGTAGGGGAGGTTGTTGACTCAGGGTTCCCGCTTGTTCATGAGCAGTGGGCCAACAAGGTAAGAGAACTTACAAAAGAGCGTAATATCAGATTTATCGAAGCGAAGGAAGGCGAAAATCTCGATTGGGGAGAGCGGGTCGAGGTAAAGGTTTTAAATTCCTCCAGGAAATGTCCGTTGTTTGAGTTCGACGATGCATTAAAAGAGCAGTTAAAAAAAGCGAGCATGGCGACGAGTAGCGATATAAACAATAACAGCATCGTACTTTCTCTTCGTTACGGAAATGTATCTTTTCTTTTTACCGGGGATATAGAGGTGGAAACAGAGAAGAAGCTTATAGAAAAATACCGTAAGGAATTAAAAGATGTGGTTGTATTAAAGTTAGCCCACCACGGTTCGGGTAAATCTTCGAGTGAAGATTTCATAAAGCTTTTACCCCAGACAGAAGTAGCGATATCTTCTAGTGTAGCCCATTCGGATGTTATCAATAGGGTCGCGAAAGTGGCAGGAGGGCAGGATAAAGTCATTGCCAATACCGAGTGGGGGGACATTATTGTAACCACAAACGGACAGCGTTTTAAGCTTGAAAAGATCGGGGCGATCGAACCCGAGCCAGTCAAACCACCTATCGAAAAAGAGAAGCCAAGCTGGGAAGATATAGGTTTTGGGGACTTTCCTGTAGAGATTGCTCTTACATCTAAAGAACGCAAACTTCGTGACTCACCTCCGATATCTGTTTCCATCGACGGAAAAAAGATATCCCTCCGGGTGCCCAAGGGTGCTAAGGTGAGCAAGACTTTTCGTGAGGGAATTAAAGGCATTAGAAAGGCACTTAACAAGTGGCTTGCGTCGCTTGAGCATGCGCCGCCTCTAAAGGAGTTTCAGATCAGGTTCAAGGCCAGGCAGACAAAAATCGCGAGAACTGGCAAGGGAAAAGGCGTCATAGACTTAAGCTGGGGCGTTATAAGACGTGCTCTAATAAACAATTCAAAGTGGAGCAAGTTACTGGTTCTGGCACTATTCCACGATTATCGTCACCTGTTAGGCGAAAATGAAAAAACCGCACTGGAAAGGACTAAAGAATGGCTATCTAATCAACCAGGAAGTCATCGTCGTAATGCCGTTGATGTTTTACTGAAAAATGTCTTAGGTGCTATCAAAAGAATTAAGAAAAAAGACGTACTCTCATTTTTGAAAGAAGACGATGAAAAGACAAGCGCAAAAAAAGAAAGTGGTAAGAAAAAAATTGTTGAGCAAAAGGAGGCTGAGAAAAAAAGTGACGAAGAAAAAAATAATAAGAAACAAAGCGGCAAGAAAAGAATGGGAGGCACCGGACGGGGGCTCTTGACAAAAACGAATTATATAAGCGGACTGCAATGCGACAGGTATTTATGGACTAAGTATAATGACCCCGAGAAGATCCCCAAACCAGAGGCAGCTACACTGCATAGATTTAATCAAGGACATGAAGTTCATGGGTTAGCCCAAACCCCGACCAAGGAATGGTTTCCGGACGGCATTCATGTTCCCGAAGACGATTTTATGGACAATATCAGGCAGACTAAAGAACTTCTTAAGAAACGCGTGCCATTGTTTGAAGCCGGTATCCTGGTGGGCAAAACTTTTGTAAGGGTGGATATCTTGGTGCCTGTGGGTAAGGATAAGTGGGATATTATTGAGGTCAAAAGCGGAACCAAGGTCAAAGATGAAAATGTGGACGATGTTTCTTTCCAGAAGTATGTGTGTGAGAAGTTCGGGCTTAAGATCAACAAATGCTTCCTCATGCATGTAAATAACGAATATGTTAAAAAGGGGAATTTTGATCCTAAAGCTTTTTTTGTGAAGGAGGATGTTACTGATGAAGCAGATGAAGTAATTAAAGGAGAATCTAAAACTAAAGTGGCCAAACCTGTTGGGGGTATACGGAATAGGATCGAGGAGATGATAGAGGTTATTGGCAAGAAGAAGTGTCCTGATGTAAGTATAGATAGACATTGCGGCAAGCCATATGATTGCCCCGTCGAGGGATGCAAGTGGGATTCCTTGCCCCCGGAAAATGTATTTGAGTTATATCGCGGCGGCGAAAAATCATATAATTTATTTAAAAAAGAAATCGAAGCTATCAAGGATATTCCAGCTGATGTAAAGCTAACCAAAATACAAGAAATTCAAAAACATTGCGCGGTGACAGGTAAGCCTCACATCAACAAGGGAGACATTGAGGATTTTTTAAGCACCGTGCAAGGGCCTTTGTATTTTTTGGATTTTGAGACTTTTAATCCAGCTGTGCCGATCTACGAAGGCACCAGGCCATATCAAAGAATCCCTTTTCAGTTTTCTTTACATGTAGTTAGGGGCGGAAAATCTAAGGTAGAACATTATTCTTTTTTGGCTGATGGCACCGAGGATCCAAGGTCCAAGTTCTTGGCGGAACTAAAAAAAGTGCTGGGAAATGAAGGAAGCATAATTGCTTATAATCATAGTTTTGAAAAAGGTGTTTTAAGAGAACTTGCGGAAATTTTTCCGGAATACAAAGGATGGGTAAACGGTGTATCAGGTAGGTTCGTAGATTTATTAAACCCCTTCAGGTCTTTTCATTACTATAATCCTAAACAGGAAGGAAGCGCTTCTCTTAAGAAGGTGCTGCCCGCGTTAACCGGAAAGAGCTATGACGGCATGGATATAGCCAATGGCGACGCCGCCGGCAGTGCTTTCTTAAAACTTGTTCGCGGGGATGTTTCGGAAAAAGAGAGAAAGAAAATCAGGGACGATTTAGAGAAATACTGCGGCTTGGATACGGAGGGGATGATCTGGATTCTCGATGAGTTAAAAAAACTTGTAGGAGGTTATGCCGCTGGTCTTGGCGTCTATGAAAAGGGTGCCGTGGATACGGAATCGCAGAACAAAACAGACGGGATCATAAAACAAGCCCATAACGAACAAAGGATCCGTGTATTTGTGCGATTGGATGATGACGCAAAAAAGAAACTGAAAGCAGACACCGAACTTATGGAACTATTGGACACCGGAAAGATCCGCTTAGTGGTGCCGTCCGACATAAAAAATAACTCTCCTCCATTCAGCTGGTGGTATGAGTCAACTAAAAAGTTTTTCCTCTGGTCGGAATCAGCCACAAGATTCATGCTAAGTTACGCAAAAGATGGCGCCGTATACCTTCCCTTACCCTTCATTCCGTTCTTCGCTAAACCCAGGCACCTGGACTATTTTAAGCGGTTAGTAAAGTTTGAATTAGATAACCTGGAGAGATCAAGAAAGAACGAAAAAGAGGACACAGAAAAAGCCCAGCAACTGGCAAAAGAATTTTTAATTTTAAATGTATTTGAAAAAGAGCTGGCAGAAATTAAGGATGAAGAGGTAAGAGAATTTGCCATAGACGCTTTAAAACTAGCCCCGGATTACGTCTGGGAGAGCCCCAGTTCCACTAGCGGCAAATACCACCCTGAAGACGAAACGCGCGCAGGGGGTCTCGTGCTTCATACCCAGCGTGTTTTTGAGGCAGCCAGCAAGATCGCCGATGAGTATAAATTGTCATCCGACGAAAGAGACAGGCTTCTTGTCGCTTCGCTTTTTCATGATATGGCAAAGTACGGCCACACTGATGAGATTTATAATCACCTTCCCAGCCGGTGGGAGCATTATCGTCTTCACCCACAATTGGTGCGCACTATGACCGGGGGTCTAAAGAAGAAGTATGAGAAGATGAAATTTAAGAAGAAGAAAGGAAACACGACCAATGTTTATGAAGAAGTGGAAGTTTATGAAGAGATCATCGGGTTAGTCGAGAGGCATGAAGGCGCATGGTCCCGCGAAGGCTATGAACCGGAAACAGATTTACAACGTATGATGCACATAGCCGATTATAGCGTAGCCAGAAGGAACTCTGTTGACATTAGAGTTTTTATATCATACCTTCGCAGGCTTGGTGATCTGGGATATACATTTGAACAGGCGATCTTCTCCCTTCAAGAGAAACAGGATAAGATTAATGACTTCCTTAAAGAGCTTGAACGACCCTTGGATCAGGAAAACACGAAACTCCTGTTGCAGCTGAATCAAGAGATTGTAGAAGGGTCCGATCCAGAGGTCAGGCAGATAGTGTCAGAATTTCTAGACCTTCTTCTTTCGGATTTTGCGACAAAGGCAGAGTCATCCAGGATGCGGAGTCCGTTTGTCCCCGTAAATCTGGATCAAGAGAATATATATCTGAAAGATATAACTAAGCAGAACGAATTATGTCCGAATTTTATCTCTTTATTATTTTCGATTGCGCTTACAAGGAGAAAGGTTGTTTTAGCGTTCGATAACGGCATGGGGCGCGCTGCGGGTATTTTTGCGGCATTAAAAAACAATCCGATGTTCAAAAATCTGCTAAAGAATGTGGATATTGTCGTATGTCCGCCGGAAAACCTTCATAATCAACTCCAGGAATATTTCGAAAAATCAGATACCGAAATATTCTTATTTGCCAGGGAAAGCAAGAGGGAAGGGTTAAAGAAGCTCGAATATAAAACATCAATTAACCCTTTCTACGTTGATGACAGCAATTTTGATCCAAATGCCTATTATCCGCTTTTAGAGATAGTAACGATCGCATTGGCCCAGTTTCTTGATTCAAACACTGTGGCCAATATTAAGAAGAAAACTGATGTTTTGAATAAGGTGAACATCGCGGATATCACATCAGATGACAGAGTATTTATCTTCAAGCTGCTTCCCAACGCAGAACCGTTTGAGGCCCAGGAACTCATAAAACAGTACGCACTCTTGAAGAAGCTCCTAATAGCCGCGTAATATTTGTACCGTTTCGTTTCGCCTTCTGCTCACGGCCCCTTCTTATAGCCACCTATGCTCGCACGGTGTGCAATTTTAAGATCGCAAGTGTCCCCTTTTCTTGACCAATTAGTTAATGTTCATGTCAAGGCCCCTTCTTATAGCCTCGTAAGCTTGCACGGTGTTTGAGATTAAAGGTGTACCGTTCCTTCTGAACCAGGTTCCACCACTTTGTGGGCTGAACCTGGTTCAAGCTTTGGTCGAACTTCGTTCGATGAACCTGGTTCAAGCGCTCTGAATACCCCCATTTTTATCCCTTGTAATATTAAGTATATTATGCTATTTTAGTCTATTCGGGTTTTTGGCGGCTAAATAATATTGAAGATTAAGGACGGAGATATGAAGCTATCAGAAAAGATCAGTACGGTTGAGCCCTCCGCGACTTTAAGTATAACCGCTAAGGCAAAGGACCTGCGCGCCTCCGGTGAAGACGTCGTTGTGCTGGCGGCCGGGGAGCCGGATTTTGATACCCCCCAAGTCGTGAAAGAGGCCGCGATAAAAGCTATAAGGGACGGGTATACCAAATACACCCCCGCGGGTGGGACAAAAGCTCTCAAGGAGGATATTTGTCGCAAGTTAAGTTCTGATAATGGCTTAGAGTATAATGCATCTGAGATAGTGGTCTCCAACGGGGCAAAACACTCGTTGTATAATGTGTTGCAGGTGATATGCAATCCCGGTGATGAGGTTCTGGTGATCCCTCCGTACTGGGTGAGTTATCCCGAGATGGTGAAATTGGCCGGAGCCAGCCCTAAAATATTGCCGCTTCGCGGGGACAGCGGCTTCAAGGTTCGGCCGGAAGACATACGATCCGCTGTGAGAAAGAACACGCGCGCTTTGATCATCAACAGCCCGTCCAATCCTGCCGGGGTGGTATATGACGAAAATGAACTGCGAGAGATAGCCGGGGTATGTCTCGCCGGCGGCATCACGATCATCAGTGACGAAATATATGAAAAGATCATTTTCGACGGGAAGAGGCATTTCTCGATCGCGGCCGTCTCCGATGAGGCACGCGCCTCGACCATCGTGGTAAACGGTCTTTCCAAAAGTCATTCGATGACCGGGTGGAGGATAGGATACATGGCAGGGGACAAAAAAGTAGCGGACATGGTCTCGACACTTCAGAGCCATTCTACGTCGAACCCGTGTTCCATCAGCCAGGCGGCGGGCGAATGCGCCCTCACGACTGACCTCGAAGCGGAGATAGAGCGCAACCGGACGGAATTCCAGAACCGTAGAGACGCCCTGATGGGATATCTCTCCGGAGAGGACAAACTGCGTCCCTTTAAACCGGTAGGCGCGTTTTACCTTTTTTGCGATATATCCGAATGCGGACTGGATTCGTTTACGTTTTCGCAGAGGCTGCTGGAAGAAAAGAAAGTGGCTGTTATACCGGGGGGTCCTTTCGGGGACGACCGGTTTATACGCATAAGTTTTGCTACGGATCTGGAAACTATAAAAAAAGGAATAGACAGAATTAAGGACTGGGTGAAGAGTCTATGAGACAGACGATTGCGGAAAAGATACTATCGGAACATTGCGGGAAAAGAGCGAGAGCAGGGGATATAGTTATCGCCAGCGTGGATTTTTGTTTCGGGCAGGACGGCACAAGCGGGATGATAATAGACAGCTTCCGTAAACTGGGAGTGGACAGTGTTTTTGGGAAAGACATGTTCTGTATGGTCCTGGATCACTCGGCACCCAGCCCCAACATCGGGGTTTCCGCGATACATGATAAGATCAGGGACTTTGCCAAGGAATATGGGGTGAAGGTATTCGATGTCGGATCCGGTGTGTGTCACCAGGTGATCCCTGAAAGCGGATTCATGACCTGTGGCGACCTTGTTCTGGGAGCGGATTCCCACACCTGTACTTACGGCGCGCTGAACATCCTCTCTACGGGCGTGGGTTCGACCGACCTGGCAATAGCCCTGGCCGCCGGCAAGAACTGGTTCAAGGTCCCGGATACCATAAAAATTATAGTTAACGGGCGCTTGCCCAAAGGCGTATCCTCAAAGGACGTTATACTTCACATTATTGGGGACGTAGGCGCTTCCGGCGCGACGTATCAGGCGGTAGAGTTCTATGGCGAGGTCATAGACGCTTTAAGCGTTGACGGACGCATGTCCATTTCCAATATGGCCGTGGAGATGGGCGCCAAGTGTGGGCTTATGCGAGCGGACAGAAAGACGATGGATTGGACAAGGAGACATTCTTTAAGGGCACCCCGGCCGGTAGAAGCGGACGAGGACGCCCGGTATGTGGAAACACACGAATATGACATTTCAGACCTGGAGCCGCAGATAGCGCGGCCGCACGCTGTTGATAATGTATGTGGAGTGGGAGAAGTCGAAGGGACGCCCGTCAACGAAGTATGTATCGGTACGTGTACCAACGGCCGCCTGGAGGACCTTGAGGTTGCGGCAAAAATATTAAAAGGCAAGACGGTAGCCCCCGGGCTCAAACTTATTATCACGCCTGCCTCGCGCAAGATATATCTCGACGCGCTGAAGAAAGGGTACGTGGAGACATTTGTCACCGCAGGCGCGGTTGTAAACAACCCCGGATGCGGACCGTGTGTCGGGACACATCAAGGTGTACTCGCTGACGGGGAGAACGCGTTTTCCACCGCAAACAGGAATTTTAAGGGCCGGATGGGCAACCCCAACGGGAACATATATCTCGGAAGCCCGGCGACAGCAGCGGCTACCGCGCTGGAGGGAAAGATAGCGGATCCGAGGGAGCACAAGCGGAGACTATAGAACAAGGAGATCACGATGGCGAATTATGCGCACCGGTTAAAAATACAGGATGACATCAACACGGATTATGTTATCTCCGGAAGATACAAGTTCAAGATACAGGACGCGAAAGAGCTTGCAAAACATATTTTTGAGGATTTGGAGGAAGGTTTTTGCGAGAAAATAAAATCCGGTGATTTTCTGGTAGCCGGAGAAAATTTTGGAAGCGGGTCGTCACGCGAACAGGCGCCGGTGGCGCTTAAGGCAAGCGGGCTGGGTGCCGTCATAGCAAAGAGCTACGCCAGGATATTTTACCGCAACGCCTTTAATGTGGGCCTGTGTCTTGTTGAATGCGAGACCAACTATATCGATGACATGGACGAACTCGAACTGGACCTGGGAAACAACATCGTCCGTAATATATCAAAAGGTGTAAACATAGAAATAAAGCCCATTCCTAAGATAATGAAGAAATTCCTTGAAAAGGGCGGTGTTGTAGAATATTTCAAGGCCCACGGAGGCTTTGAAGAAATACTCTAGGCGAGGAGATAATCCGGTGGAGATACGCGATCTGGGTATCGTTAGGTACGAGGATGTTTTAGAAACGCAGAATGATCTTTTAAGCAAAAGGATTGCGGGTGAAATTCCGGATACGCTTATAATGGTGGAACACGATCCTGTCGTAACGCTCGGCCGGGTAGCGGAAGAAGACAGCATTATCGACAAGGATTTTTTTGAGAAAAAAGGCATATCCGTTATATCAACCGGCCGCGGCGGTAAGATCACATACCACGCGCCCGGGCAGCTGGTTTTGTATCCGATATTGAGCCTCTCGGAAAAGCGTCGTGATATCGGCTTTTATATAGATTTTCTTGAGAAGACAACGGCAAACGGTTTGCGGCGCATGTGCGTGGCGGCGGAGCGAATCAAAAAAAGGCGAGGCGTATGGGTGGGATGGAAAAAGATAGCCTTTATCGGCGTAGCCGTAAAGCGGTGGGTTACCTTCCACGGGGTCGCGATCAATTTAAACAATGATATCACGCCGTTTACACGCATTCATCCCTGCGGCCAGAGCGATATCCGGGTCACTTCCGCGAAGGAGTGCCTGGGGCGTGAAGTAAATATGAGTGAAGCCAAGAAAATATTTGCCGAACAGTTTACCAAAGACCTGGAAGCGGAGTATGGAACTAAGACTGCCGGAATTATCGTCAAGCACAGCCGAAGCGATTATAACCGCGTGGCATGTTACTGAAAACGGTCACGTGGTGAAGGATCAGGATCTTGTTGAAGTGGCCACCGACAAGGCCACGTTTGACATACAGGCGCCGTGCGATGGAATACTGACGAAAGTAATAAAAAAAGAGGGTGAAAAAGCCAGAACGGGCGAGGCTATAGCCTGGATAAATAAAGACGGGAGATAAAAATGGAAGAAGCGAACAGAATGAAAAGATTGCCGATGTATCTTTTTACGATCATAGACGATCTGAAAAAAGAGGCTAAGGAGCGCGGCCTTGATATAATCGATCTGGGTATGGGTAATCCGGATCAGCCGACGCCTAAACACATTATTGATGAGCTCTGTAAAAGAGCGAGGGATCCGAAGAACCACGGGTATTCCCGGTCCATTGACGAGGTGGAGTGCGCCCTGAGAAGAGCGATCGCCAAATGGTACAAGGCCAAATTCGGCGTCAAACTCGACCCGGATTCGGAAGTTCTGCCGCTTATAGGTTCCAAGGAAGGGATCGCGCACATCTCGCTGGCGTTTTTGAACAGTGACGACATCGCGCTGGTTCCTAATCCGGCCTATCCCGTCCACTTTAACGGTGTGCTTATTGCCGGCGGTATCCTTCACAATCTTCCCGTAGACGAGAAGAGTCATTTTTTGCCCGATCTCGAATCTATCCCGCGGAATATCCTTAAAAAAACAAAGATGATATTCCTGAGTTATCCTAATAATCCCACCGCTGCGGTGGCGACGAAGGGATTTTTAAGGAAAGCTGTTGATTTTGCCAGGAAGAATAAAATCATATTGGTGCATGATCTGGCTTATTCCGATATCGTCTTTGACGGGTACAAAGCCCCGAGTGCGCTGGAGATCCCTGCCTCACGCGAAGTGACTGTGGAGTTCCATACCTTAAGCAAATCTTATAATATGGCCGGATGGCGTATCGGATTTGCCGTAGGCAACGCCAGGATATTGAAGGCTCTCGCAAAGACCAAGGGCTATATCGATTTTGGATTATTCAAGCCCATCCAGCACGCCGCTATCAAGGCGCTCACCGGTCCGCAGGCTTGTGTGCGCAAGCAGGTGGCGCTTTACAAAAAAAGACGGGACGTCATGATAGACGCCCTGTCGGAGATAGGATGGAAAGTGCCCAAGCCCAAAGCTACTTTCTATCTCTGGGCTCGGATACCGGACAAGTACAGCGCGCTGACCTCCATGGAATTTGTATCCCTGCTTATCAGGGAAGCTGGTGTGGTGGTGGCGCCTGGCACCGGTTTCGGGGAGTACGGAGAAGGTTTTGTCCGGTTCGCGCTGGTAGCGGAAGAGAGCAGATTGATAGAGGCGGCGAAAAGGATCAAGAAGGTCCTTGAAATGGAAGTATGAGAAAAAAAGCTTTAATCTTTTATATTTCGAGATATTCAGGGCATTTTCATGCCGCCAGAGCTATAGAGAAGGGGCTCCTGGAAGCGGGAGGGGATATCGAGACAAAAAAGGTCAACGCCCTCGCCTACACCAACCCTGTATTAGAGAAGATCATCATTAAGACCTACCTGGAACTCATAAAGAAAAAACCGGAACTCTGGGGGCACGTCTACGACAACCCCGATGTGATAAAGAAGACCAATAAAGTCAGAGAGACCATTCATAGGTTCAATATGTCCAAGATAAAAAGGCTTATTGAAGCTTACTCCCCGGATGTTATTTTCTGCACGCAGGCTTTTCCGTGCGGCATGGTGGCGGACTACAAAAGGTCGTGCGGGGAAAAGACCCTGCTGATAGGTGTCCTGACGGATCACGCGCCGCATTCGTACTGGTTGTTCGATGAAGTGGATTTTTATGTCGTCCCTTACGACGAAACCGCGCATCTTCTGGAACAGAAGGGTGTTCCCCCCGGAAAAATAAAGGTCTATGGCATACCGGTGGATCCGAAGTTTCGTCAGGAGAAGGACGCCCGCCGCATAAGAAAATACCTCGACTTTCAGGAGGGAAGGCCCACGATCCTTATCATGGGCGGGAGCCAGGGTCTGGGAGCGATGGAGAAGGTCGCCAGGTCTCTTCTGCAGGACGAGGACCACAATTACCAGTTGCTGGTTGTGACGGGGTCGAACAAGAAACTGTGCGCAAAACTAAAAAGATTGGGGAAGAAAAAGGGCGGCGAGAACATGCGAGTTCTGTCTTATGTCGAAAACATCGACGAATTGATGGAGGTCTCGGATGTGATCGTTACCAAAGCCGGGGGCATGACGATAGCCGAGGCCCTGGCAAAAAAACTCCCCATACTGGTTGTGGACCCTATCCCCGGACACGAGCGCATGAACACCGATTATCTGGTGGAGAAGGGCGCGGCGCTAGAAATAGATGACTATAGCCAGATACACCAGAAGATAAACGAGCTATTCGATTCGCAAGGCAAGCTGGGCCGGATGAAAAAAAATACCGAAAAATTGTCTAAGCCGGACAGCGCCCTGGATATTGCGCGACTCGCGTTTAAGGAATAAGGATGCTGTACATACTTTACCGGATAGGATTTTTTCTTGCGAGAATTATGCCACTGAAGGCATGCTACTTTGCCGGATCCCTGGTCGCCTGGGTCTACTTTTTGTTCGCAGAAAAAGATAAAGAGATCTTAAGGGAGAACCTCCGAATGGTTCTCGGTAAAAACACAGACGCGGATACGATAGATAAACATGTGCTGGAGGTATTTAAAAACTTTGCGAAGTATCTCGCCGACTTCTTCAGGTTTCCCCGCGTCACGGAAGATTACGTCTTTGAGAATATAGAGATAGAAGGCCGCGAGCATATGGACGCATGTCTTGCGGAAGGCAATGGGGTTATCCTCCTCAGCCTTCATCTCGGCAACTGGGAGTTGGGAGGAGCGGTTGTGGCCGCCCTTAAATATCCGATAAGCGCTATAGTGCTGAAACACGCAAACAAGCGCATAAATGATTTTTTTACGAGGCAGCGGTCGATCAATAATCTGAAAGCCATCCCAGTAGGCCTTCAGATAAAGGAATGCTTCAGGGTGCTAAGAAAAAATGAGGCTCTTGCCATCGCCGGCGACAAGGATTATACTTCCGGCGGAATATATGTGGATTTTTTCGGCAGGAAGGCTGTGATGCCCAAGGGTCCGGCTGTCTTTTCCCTGAAGACCTCCGCCCCCATTGTTGTGTGCGTTCTTACCCGCAAGAAGGATGATACATTCAGATTTTGTTTCGAAGAGCCGATAAGATACGAACCGACCGGTGAATATGACAAAGATGTGCGGGCGCTCATGGAGAAGTATTTGGCGGTTTTCGAGAAACATATACGGGAAAATCCAGACCAGTGGTACGCGTTTAAAAAGATATGGGTGCAAGAATAGATAATACAATAGCCGTTATACCTTCCTACAACGAAGCGGGGACGATTGGGGAAATAGTCCAGAATATCGCAAGGATGGGGATGAGCGTGCTTGTCATCGACGACGGGTCGACCGACAATACCGAACGCATAGCGCTTGACTCGGGCGCAATGGTAATACGCCACCGGCAAAATCTCGGCAAAGGTTTTTCCGTCAGGGAAGGAATAAGGCATGTTTTGAAGAAGACCAATTTTGAATGGATGATAATGATGGACGGCGACGGCCAGCATCACACGGAGGATATTCCGGCGCTGATGAGCGCGGCGCAATTGGAAGAGGCGGATATTGTTACGGGTAACCGTATGCTCGAGACAAAAACCATGCCGCCGTCGCGATACTGGACGAACAGGTTTACGTCCTGGGTGTTGTCGGGGATGTGCAAGCAGACGATACCGGACACGCAATGCGGCTACAGGCTTATCAGGGTAAGCGCGCTGAAAAAGATGAAGCTGACATCGGAAAAATATGACATCGAGTCGGAAATACTCATCCAGGCCGCGGAAAATAATATGAGGATAAAATCCGTCCCGATACAGACTATATATGGGGGGGAAACTTCCAAGATCAGGCCGATACGGGACACTATCAGATTTTTCGCGCTTGTTTTCAGATATCATTTTAAATCAAATGAATTACGAGAAACAACGCAAGCGGATGGTTGATGAGCAGCTGATACCGCGCGGTATCAGCGATCCAAAAGTCTTGAAGGCTTTTATGAGCGTTCAAAGGCACCGTTTCGTTCCGGCTCCGTTAGATATAGCTTCTTATGAGGACCGGCCGCTGCCTATAGGCGAGGAGCAGACTATCTCCCAGCCGTATATGGTAGCGATCATGACGGAAAGCCTGCGTCTTAAAGGGGGCGAAAAGGTTCTAGAGGTTGGAACGGGAAGCGGGTACCAGGCCGCGATCCTGGCCCAGATCTGCGGCAGGGTCTGCACGATAGAGAGGGAAGAGCGATTGTTTCAGCGAGCGAAAACGCTGCTTTTGGAAGAAGGGTATAAAAACATCGAATTCGCCTGCGGTGACGGAACGAAGGGATGGGAAGACGCCGCGCCGTTCGAAGGGATAGTCGTCACGGCGGCTGCCCCGTTTGTTCCCGAAGCGCTGAAAAAGCAACTTGCCGAAGGGGGTCGCCTGGTGATCCCGGTCGGGACGATGTACAGCCAGATGCTCATGGCGATAGAAAAAAAGGGCAATGATTTTATCACTGAGAATATTTGCGGCTGTGTTTTTGTGCCGCTATTAGGCGAATACGGGTGGAAAGGGTAAGGAGAACCATGCTTGAACAGATTACAAATTCACTGGTGGCATTTAATAGGGAAGCGGCGGTAATAATATTAGCGGCTTTACCGATTTCTGAGCTCAGAGGGGCAATACCCTTGGCTATTTCGATGGGTTTTTCGCCGCAGAAGGCGTATCTATTGTCTTTTATCGGAAACTTAATACCCGTTCCGTTTCTTTTGTTCTTATTACAGCCGATTGCGTTAAAACTGCGGCACATTAAACTATTTGAAAGATTTTTCGACTGGCTGTTCGAAAGAACCAGAAAAAAAGCCGCCCTGGTGGAAAGGTTCGAAGTCCTAGGCCTTATACTTTTTGTGGCTGTGCCCCTGCCGATTACGGGCGCGTGGACGGGATGTGTCGCGGCCACTCTATTCAAGATAAGATTCCGATACGCGTTTATTGCTATAATGGCGGGCATTATTATCGCAGGGCTGATTGTTATGGGCCTGACCCTTACGGGAAAAGAAATTCTGGCATCTTCACATCCGTAAGCCACGTTTCTGTTGACATTTAGCTTTTCTGATAGTATTATTGTTTCTAAAAAAGGAGAGATTATGATCGCTTATATTCTGATTATTATAGGATTTATGATGAGACTTCTGCCGCACGTGCCGAACGTGGCGCCGATTGCCGCGATAGCCCTTTTCTCCGGAGCTTATCTGGACAAGAGAGTCGTGCCGTGGGTGCCTCTTGTTATAATGATCGTCAGTGATATGATAATAGGGCTGCATGACGTGTTCCTCTATACCTGGGGTGCGTTTATTCTCATCGGTTATATAGGTATGCGGCTCAGGCAGCGCCGGACGCCGGGACGTATATTTACCACTACCGTTTTCTCAGCGCTGGTTTTTTTCGTGATAACCAATTTCGGTGTCTGGCTCGCGTGGTATCCCCATACCTGGGAAGGCGTCGTCACCTGTTACATCAAGGCTTTGCCTTTTCTGAGAAATACCATGGCAGGCAACATCCTGTTTGCGTTTGTGCTTTTCGGCAGCTATGAGCTTGCCCGGAAACTGGCCGAGAGAACCAGGTTCCGCAACGTTCTTTTAGCAGATTAATTTTCGTAATCATACGGGTAATCGCGAGATTTTAATAGGGAAGTCCGTGTAAATCGGACGCGGTCCCGCCGCTGTAACCGGGGACGAAAGCTTTTGAAAAACCACTGCCGCTAAATGGTGGGAAGGATGAAGCGAATAGGCCGATCCGGTAGCCAGAAGACCTGCCTGTATGTTAAAAGCGTCCACCAGGCCCGAGGAGGCCGAGGGGATCTATATGAGGGTGAAAAAAACGGATTAGCCCCTGGTGTCTTTAAGGATGCCAGGGGTTTTTTATTGCAACATACAGGAAGGGCATAATGATAAGAAAGGCTTTGTTATCAATCATCTTCGCGGCTTTAGTGTTGAATACGCTTATTTCACACGCTGATGAGACCGACGAAAAGAAGAGGGAATCTATACTTGATGTCATAATGAAGCCGGTCGAAATGATACTGGCGCCTGTGCACGGAGGGGACCTCGCTGATATTATTGTAAAGCCTGCCGAGGCGGTTCTTCTACCTGTATTTAAGCTGGGCCAGATGGTCATAACGCCCGGGAGGACGCAGGAATATATATTCAATATTAATAAAAGCATCAGTGTTATTGATTCCGAAGAGATAGAACAGACAAACCCGCGGGATCTCCAGCAGCTTCTGGAGCAGCAGTCCGGTATTGTGGTGAACAGGTTCTTTGGGAATACAAAAGATAATAATGTGAGCATGAGAGGATTCGGAGAAGCGGGACTTTCGAACTACGTGCTTCTAGTGGATGGCCGCAGGACAAACCAGATAGATCTCTCCGGCCCCGACATATCTCAGATCGACGTGGATTCAATAGACCGCATAGAGATACTGCACGGCGCCAATTCCGTTCTATACGGCGATAACGCCATCGGCGGGGTGATCAATATCATCACCAAAAGGGGAGAAAAGGGCGCCCATATCAAATATACCCAGGAATTCGGCAGCTACCAGTACAGTAAAGAATATTTTTCGGTCGACGGAGGAGATGATTTTCTGGATTATTTTTTCAGCTATTCTTATCAGGACTCCGAAGGGTATCGGCTCAATAACGGTTACGAAGCCAACGATATTTTTACCAGCCTGACCGTAAAACCTGACGATTTTCTGGATATCCATGTATCGTCAGGATATCACAAGGACTGGTACGGACAGCCAGGGGCATTATATGACGTGAATATCCGGTCCGACGGAAGAACGGGTTCACGTTTTCCGGACAGTAAGGCCAAAACAGAAGACTATTATTTTACGGTGGATCCGAGAATCTTTGGCGAGTTTGGCGACCACGAAGGGGTGCTTTCTTCTTTTGTGTCCTACCGCAGCAGAAGATCAAACTCGCGGGATGTCGGCGTTGCCGTATATGAGACAAACCATCATATAGCGACGCTGGAACTCAGGCCTAAATGCGAGGTTAACTCATTGTTTTATGATGACGCCCTGGAAAACAAACTTGTTTTCGGGGCGGATTATTTTCGTGCCCGGGACCGGATACTAAGCGGCGATATAGCTTTTACCAAGTCACAGCTTGATATAATAAAAGAGACGTTCGGCATCTACGCCTCGGACAATATGCTTATAAATAAGAGATTTATAATCAACGCGGGCGTGCGCGGTGAATGGGCCAAATATATCTTTGATCAGATGCAACCCGCGATTGCATATAACACATCAACTCTCCGGGAGGCCGCGTTTGACGGCGGAATAGGTTATAAATACAACGAAAAATCGCAAATTTATGCAAATGTCGCGCGCTCATACCGGCTTCCTAATACCGATGAGCTTTTCCAGTCGGCGTATGAATCCCTCGATTATCCTCCGCCTTTCTATTGGCCACCTGTTGTAAGGGTCTTTCCCGCAATGCTCAATACCAGTCTAAAACAGCAGGTGGCCAATAATTACGAGATAGGGGTAAAGGATAATTCATTCGACTTCCTAAACGTCAAAGCCGCATATTATCTCATAGACAACAAAAATGAGATATATTATGATCCCGTGGTGTTCGCTAATTCAAACTACCATCACACTATACATCACGGATTCGAGCTCGAAGCACAGGCGGATATTTTCGAAAGCATAGAGGGTTATTTTACGTATACATTTCAGAAGGCTTTCTTTGTGGGAGGAAAATTCGCTTCAAACACTATACCGCTGGTACCGAGGGACAAGATCACCGGCGGCTTTAATGTAAGGCCCATAGATCCGTTAAACATAAATTTTGCAGTAAATTATCTGGGATCGAGATTCATAGCGAGTGACCAATTTAATACCGTCTCAAAGCTCAAATCGCATGTTACGCTTGATCTGGGAATCTCGTTCGAGATAAAGAACATGCGGTTCTTTGGGACTGTGCGGAACCTGCTGAACGAAAAGTACTATATGAACGCTACGAGAAACTTTCTTGGTAATCCGGCGTTCTATCCTGCTCCCGAAAGGAATTACGAGTGGGGAGTGTCTGTCAAGTTTTGAAGCGTTAAGTCTTTCCCTTACCATGAAATTCATCTCACAATAGGAAGGCTGGTTCGGCAACTCCTACCAGGGGGCGTTCAAGCTGCTCCAGCGGCAGATCTCACTCCACGATCACCTTCGCAACCCTTGACATTTTTTAAAAATGTCAAGGGACCAAGCTTGCTCGGTAATCGAGGCCCCTGTACGGAGTTGTCCAACCAGCCTTTTTAACCTGCAATACTCAGATAATCGCTAATCAGGCCGTTTGTCATGCTCCGTACAGGGAGCCCCCCACACCGGGCGGAGGGGCCCTGGTAGGAGCATGGGAAACGGCCTGATAGGCAGGTTGGATTTGGTTGACGGGGGCGGGTTTTTGATGTATACTTAAATTAGAAAATAGTTAAATTAGTGAAATATTTTTTTATTTGAATATTCGAAACCAGAAGGGAGCTAAGATGAAGCCATCGAAACACGGTGATTTTGGCGGCGAAGTTTCGCGTATACTGCCTCTTATCCTTAGGGAGGTTACAAAAAAGCAGATGACCGTCTTTTCCAAAGGGCGGCTGGCTCTTCCTCATGTGGTAATTCTCGACCTCCTGGCCGAAAATGGACCCTGCAAGATGGGGGACCTGTCAAAAACCCTCCACCTGACCATGAGCGCGGTAACGGGAATCGTGGACAGGATGATAGAGCTGGATCTGGTAAAAAGGGAACGTTCGCGGGAGGACAGAAGGGTTGTTCGCGTTTCGCTCCTTAAAAAAGGCGAGGAGGTCGCGAAGCGCGTAAACGAGGAACGCAGAAACACCGCTAACGATATATTTTCCCCGCTTACAGAGTCCGAAAGAGGAGAATACCTGAGGATCTTAAGGAAAGTGTATGATAACCTGAGGAAGAAACAATGAAATACCAAAGATGTATCTTTATTCTAGTGTTATCAGTATGTTTTTTATGTTGCCCGGGCGCTTTTGCCGTGGAGGAGGTCGTCTCTGACTCAGAGGGGCTCCCGCCGCAGAAGGAGGAGGCTAGACCCATTTCGCTCGGGGAGTGTGTGCGGTTCGCCGTCTATAACAGTTTCGAGGTTAAGATAGCGAAGCTGGACCTCTTGATCGCGGAGACGGACAAAATGTATGCGGAATCCGTTTTCGACGCGTTGATATTCGGGGACGTCAATTATACCGAAGACAAAAGACAGCAGATCTCAGTATTCGCCCCCGACGACAGTCAGACGAACGCTTATTCGCTCGGGATTACAAAGGAGCTCCTTACCGGGACCGAACTTACGGCCCAATGGAGCGATACCAGGGACTGGGTAAACACTCCTTTCGTTACGAGGAATCCCGCGCATACGGCGCAACTTCTGCTGGAAGCGAGACAGCCGGTCGGAAGGAATTTTTTCGGATATATCGACAGAAACAACCTGTCGGTGACCAAACTCGCTATATTGAACGCGGATCTACAGATGAAGGACAGCATAGAAGAGATCATCGCGAACGTCGAGAAAGCTTACTGGAATCTGGTTTTCAGGAAAAGGTCTCTCGATATCCGTAGAGACATCCTGGAAAAAGCCAGGAAACTGAACGAATCTAACGCCAAAAATTACGATATTGGATTGATAGAACTGGCGGATTATTTTGCGTCCCAGGCCAATGTCCGCATAAGGGAGACGGATTACAGTATCGCCGAGAACGCCTACAGGAGGGCGGAAGAAAACCTGAAACTAATCATGAACATGGACGATTCCATCCGCCTTTTTCCCGGTGAGGCTTTCAGCAGGGAGAGCGTGGGGTATGACCTGGTGGATTGTCTTAAAGTGGCGTTTGAGAAAAGGCGGGATTACATGATGGATAAAAGGGACGTCGAGATAAAGAATATTACTTTGAAGATGAAGGATAACGAGAAGTGGCCGGAGATCGATCTGGTAGGTAGCATGGCGATGAACGGCGTGGATACCAAGTTTGCTAAAGCTTTCGGAAAAACTACCGTAGCCGATAACACGTATTATTACGCCGGGATCGAGTTTTCCGTGCCGGTCGAGAACAACCTGGCGCGCGGCGAGTACAAAAAAGCGGCTTACGAGAAGGAAGAGGCCATCCTCACCCTTAAGGAAACGGAACGTACAATTATTACAGAAGTGGGGAACTCTTTTCGCGATGTTGTTACCTACAACACTAACGTGGCCAATATGGTCGAGGCCGTCAGCCTCCAGGCTAAAAAGCTTAAAGAGGAGGAAAAGCGGTTTAAATACGGACGTTCGAAGACAAAAACGCTTATTGACTACCAGCAGGATCTTCTATTAACCGAGACGGGAGAAGCATTGGTCCTCTTGGACAGGGAAACGTCCCGGGTCGGTCTTGAAAGGGACATGAACGTCATTCTTGATAAATACGAGAGGTTGTTATGAGTCTGCCCAGGTTCAGCGTAAACAATTCACTCTTCGTGAACCTTATTTCCGTTATCATCCCGATAATCGGGGTGATCGTGTTGCTGGGTATAAACCGCGAGGTTTTTCCCAATGTGGCATTCGACGTAGTCAGCATTACGACCACGTATCCCGGAGCGACCCCTACCGATGTGGAGAAACTAATAACCGTGCCCATAGAAAAAGAGCTCAAGGAGGTTGACGGCATCAAGGAGATAAATTCCACATCCGCGGTCAGTACGTCGCTTATCTACGTGAAGATCGATCCCGATGAATCCGACAAACAGAAAGTCGTAAGGGACATACAAAGTGCCGTGGACAAGGTCAAGGACCTGCCCAAGGATATCAACGAGGATCCCATGGTCTCGGAGGTTACCAGCAAGCAGTATCCCATTATCGAGGTGTCCCTTTCCGGGGAGATGACCGAACAGGAGCTCCATGATTATGCCGACGCGCTCGAAGATGAACTCGAAGACATAAAGGGAGTGGCGCGGATAAAGAAAAGCGGATACAGAGACAGGGAGATGCAGATCCTTGTCGACCATGAAAAACTTTATGATTATTATGTCTCGATCGACGAGATAGAGCAGGCGCTTGCCTTGCGCAACGTGAGCATACCCGCCGGCAAAATCGATACTGCGACCACGGAGTACAGTATCAGGACTACGGGGGAATTCGAAACCGCCGAAGAGGTGGAGGATGTCATAATCAGGGCGAACGATTCGGGCAACTGGTTAAAAATCAGGGACGTAGCGCGTGTTGAGGATACTTTTAAAGACGAGGACGTGATCAATAAGACCCTGGGGACACGTTCGGTCAATCTTATCGTGATGAAAAAAGAGTCGGGCGACGCCATAGGCATAGTGGCGGCGGTAAGAAAGAAATGCGGGGATTTTCTAAATAAGGTCCCTGAAGGGCTGAATATATCTTACGTAAACGACTACGCCTTCTACGCGAACAGGCGTCTCAGGGTGTTGAGGAACAACGGCTGGATCGGGATGCTATTGGTCATAGGGTCTATGCTGATCTTTTTGCAGAAACGTGTCGCTTTTTTTACGGTTCTGGGGATACCCATCGCGTTTTTTACCACCTTCATAGTTATGGGCGCCATGGGTATAACGGTAAACATGATCAGTATGTTCGGCCTTGTCATCGTCCTTGGCATGCTTGTCGATGACGGTATTATCGTGGCGGAGAACGTCTATCGCTATATGGAGGATGGCGTCCCGTCCCGGGAAGCGGCGGTTAAAGGCACGGAAGAGGTGATGGGGGCGGTCTGTTCGGCGGTCCTGACAACGATAGCCGCGTTTTCTCCTCTGCTTTTTATGTCGGGCCTTATCGGGAGGTTCATAAGAAACATACCGACTGTTGTTATCATCGCGCTTCTGGCGTCGCTGGCGGAGGCCCTTATTATACTTCCGAGCCATCTTGCGGATTTCGTAAAGGTGAAGTGCGATGCCGCGGGCAACCCCATAGGCTTATCTAAAGACATGCCTTGGTTCAAGAACCTTATCGCTTTTTATACCAGAGTGGTGAAGGCGGCCATTAAGAGAAAATACAAGGTTCTGGCAGGTATAACGGCGGCGCTTATTATCTGCGGTGTTCTTTCCGCGACCGTTTTAAAGTTTATACTTTTTCCCAGCGCGGGGATAAACTACTTTTTTATAAGAGGTGAAGCTCCGATCGGCACGCCGCTGCATAAGACCAGCGAGCTCATCGCTCCCGTGGAGGACATAGTAGCTCAGCTGCCGTCGGAGGAACTTGATACTTACGTGACGACGGTGGGAAAGATAGAAGAAGACCGTCAGGATCCCTTTGCGGGGCAGGCGAGCAATTTAGTTCAGATTACCGTTTATCTTACGCAGGCGCAGGACCGCAAACGGAAAGTGGACGAGATCATAGCCGAAGTTCGAGAAAAGATGAAGAATGTCGAGGGGTTTGACGACCTGAGATTCGACCAGCCGGAGGCAGGTCCACCGGTAGGCAAGCCGGTCGAAGTCAAGATAAGAGGCGAGGATTTTGAAGCGCTTGACGAAATAGCAGGTGAATACATGGATTATCTTAAGACGGTTAACGGGACAACGGATGTTACGTGGGACCATAAACCAGGCAAAGAAGAGATAAAGATAAAAGTCGATCACGGCAAAGCCACGATGGCGGGACTTTCCATAGGCCAGATCGCGAAGACCATAAGGGGTGTTTTTAAGGGAAATATCGCGACAAAGATAAAACCGGTAAAGGCCGAGGAAGAAACGGACGTTACGGTCAGGTTTTACGAGGCAAAAGAGGCCAGTACGCTTGATATCTTTAACGAAATATTTGTGGCCAACAAATTCGGCAACCTGATACCGTTAAATAAAGTAGCAAAAATCGAAAAAGTGCCCGGCACGACGACGATCCATCACCTTGACGGAAAACGGGTCGTCACCGCTTCGTGCAATGTGGATACGGATAAGGTGACATCGCTTAAGGTCAACAGTATGCTAGCCAGGAAGTTCCGCGATATCTCGGACAAGCAGATCGGGTATTCCGTCAAATACGGCGGGGAACAGGAAGAAACCATAGACTCGCTGAGGAGTCTTCTGAAAGCTTTCTTTTTCGCCTTTTTGGTCATATATCTAATATTAGCTTCTTTCTTTAAGTCGCTTATCCAGCCGGTTGTCGTTATGCTCGCGATTCCTTTCGGGCTGATAGGGGTTATCTTTGGGTTCCTGGCTCATGGTCTGCCCCTGTCATTTTTGGCCATTATGGGAATCGTGGGTTTAAACGGCATTGTCGTCAACGATTCCATAGTTCTTGTCGATTTTATCAATAAGCTCAGGGCCAGCGGAATGAGCAGGGCGGAATCCATCGTTAAAGCCGGCCAGATGAGGATACGGCCCGTTATACTTACAACCGTTACAACGGCGGGGGGGCTTTCCACGGTCGCTTACGGTATCGGCGGCAAAGATCCTTTTCTTGTTCCCATGGCCATGTCGCTCTGCTGGGGACTGATATTCGCGACGGCCCTTACCCTTATTGTCATACCCTGTATTTATTCTGTCATTGACGAGCTGACGATCAAGCTAACGCATCATACCAGCATGATCCGCACTAAAAAACTGGAAAACAATGGCTCTTCCACAGTATAATAGTCGTTGAGAAATTGCATATTACAAATTGAACCAGGAGGGCAATCATTCGATACGTTTTAAGCATTTTAATTATTGTTTTTATTCTTGTGGCTGGTGCGCTTTCCGCGTTTGCGGAAGGCCCTGCCGGCGATTATCATAAAACCATCCTCGATAACGGCGCGACGATCGTTTCGACGCATATTCCGGAATCCTCGCTTGTGTCCGTTCAGATCCGTGTACTGGCGGGTCTTTCCAGCGAGGGGGAATATGCCGGTACCGGCATATCGCATCTACTTGAACACCTTCTTTTTATGGGAACCGGTGACAAAACTTCCGAAGATGTGCGCAGCCAGATCAAAGCGATGGGCGGCGTGACCAACGGAGCCGCCGGCATGGATGCAACCGAATTTTATATTGTCGTTCCTAACGAAAAATTCGAGGAAGCGTTAGACCTGCTTGCCGAGGTGGTCATGAATCCTGTTTTCACTGATGAAGAGCTCCAGACCGAACGGGACGTGATCCTGAAAGAGATAAAACTTCATGAAGACGATCCCATCAGCAGGAGGATGCGGCTCCTTTTTTCCCAGGCCTACGGGGAACACGTTTATAAATACCCGATAATCGGTTATGAGGAAACCTTTAAAGAGCTTACTCGTGAAGACGTGCTTCGCTATCATGCCGCCGCCTATGCGCCCAACAGGATGGTGGTAGGTATCGCCGGCGGGGTTTCCACCGAAAGAGCGATGGAGGCCGCTAAAGAGAAGTTCAAAAAATATCAAAGGGGCAGGTTCTGGCCGACGGACATATTAAGCGAGCCAAGGCAGGTCGACGAAAGGAAGGCATCCTTTTCCGCGGATGTAATGCTGGGATATATGACCATAGGTTTTCATACGACGGATCTTTTTTCGCCCGACCTTTATCCGACAGACGTCTTAAGCGTTCTGCTGGGAGAGGGTAACGACTCGCGCCTTTACAAAAGGCTTGTCAAGGATACGCAGCTTCTCTATACGGTTTCGAGCATGAATTATACGCCTAAATATCCAGGTCTTTTTGTTATCACCGGGATCGGTGAGCCGGACAAGCTTGAGCAGGCCGTGCGGGAGATCTTTGCCGTCATAGACGAAGTAAAATTTGGAAAGATACAGGATGCGGAGATAGAGAGGGCGAAAAATCTGGTGATAGCGGATTATCTTTATTCCCACGAGCGGATCAAAGAAGTGGCGTCTTCCATGACCAGTTCACAGATACTGACGGGGGATCCGGCCTTTTTTGAAAAGTATGTCGAAGAGATAAAAAAGGTCGGGAGTATCGAGGCAAAGGATGTGGCTTTCAGGTATTTGACCAGAGATAATTCCACCACGATTTTTCTTGTGCCGCGCGATTATAAGGAAGAAAAAGAAGTGACACCGCTGGCCGAGACAGTCATTTTGACGGAGGGGGCAGAAAAAACAGAGGAAGAGTCAGTGATCTTTAAAAACGGACTGCGGGTAATCGTTAAGAAGAAAGGGCGGCTTCCTCTTGTTTCTGTGACGCTTGCGGTTCCCGGTGGCCTTAGGGCGGAGGATAAGGATAACAACGGTATATCAAACCTTACCGCGTCTCTTATATTGAAAGGAACGAAAAGACGAAATGAAGACGAGATAATTCCCGCGCTGGAAAGTATGGGCGGGAGCATAGGGCCTTTTAGCGGCATGAACAGTTTAGGGATTACCATGGATCTGATATCGGATGATCTGGATGCGGGTATGGACATATTTGAAGACGTGATAAAAAATGCCACTTTTCCAAAAGAAGAAATATTAAAACAGAAAGAAAAAATTTCGGCAGCCATACAGGAACAGGAAAAGGATATATTCGCCAACGGTATGCTCCAACTGCGCAAGCTGCTTTATGAGGACCACCCGTACTCTATGAGGATCCTGGGAGAGGTCCGGACCGTGGATTTTATCTCGCAGGAGGAGATAAGGGCTTTCTACGAAGACCATTTTGTCCCGGAAAACGCGGTTCTAACCGTTGTTGGCAATGTGGACACGGCAATGGTCCTGAACGATCTAAAGAAGAGGTTCGCCGGTTGGAAGGGCAAGCGTATGAGCGGAATTGATACCGCAGAAGAAGAGCAGACAGGGAGCAAGCTTGACCCCTTAAGAGAAAGACTCAAGAAGAACGTTTATATGCAGAAAGAGCAATCCCTCGATCTTCTGGGGTTCCGGGGCGTCAACGTGCGCGACGAGAGAAGGTACACGTTGTCTGTGATAAGCGCTATTTTATCCGGATCGGACGGACTTCTTTTTTCTGTCGTACGCGAACAAAAAGGGCTTGCCTATGCCTCCGGCGCGGCGAGTGTCCCTGAAGTAGATCCGGGGTACTTCTTTTTATATGCGGCAACGACAGAGGGCAACGTCAGTAAGGCGGAAGAAACAATCCTGGATATTTTAAAGAAGATCATAAAAGGCGATATAACCGAGGAAGAGATCGAATCCTCGAAAAGGCGGCTGATCTCCCAGCACGCGTATTCACTTGAAACCAATTCGGTTGTTTCCATGACAATGGCGCTGGACGAGCTTTACGGGCTGGGTTTTCAGGAATACCAACGATACTCCGAGAAAATAAACGCCGTAAGCAAGGGCGACATAATAAAGTGCGCCAGAGAGATTTTCGATCTGGACGGATACGCGACCGTCATCGTTCATTCTACCCGTTAACCTGAGATCTAACCAGGTTAAACTAACCTGGTTAGATTTTAATGTTTATAGCTGTTTGGGGCACTCCATACAAGGAGCCTCCCACACCGGGCGGAGGGGCCCTGGCAGGAGTGGCCCAAACAGCTATATTGCTGAGCCAGTTTAAAACAAGTCTTTACCTCAAAATCCCTTTAGCTTATAATACTATACGATAATATGGTGCGTTTAATTACGGTCAAGGAGGCGGAGCGTGGCCAGAAATCCGGTAGTATCGGGTCAGTTTTATCCGGGCGACAAAGAGACTCTGCTTAAAGAGCTGGGGGGCATGATCCCTGATTGTTCCGAGAAGATAAACGCCGTGGGGGCTATAGTGCCTCACGCGGGATACGTTTATTCCGGGTATGTGGCGGGAGAGGTGTACGCGAAGCTGAAGCCCAAAACCACCTACATTATACTGGGCCCGAACCATACCGGTTACGGGGAGCGTTTCGCATCGTGCGCTGAATCGTGGAGCACGCCTCTGGGGCCGGTCGATGTAGATAAAGACCTGCTCGCGGAGATGATGCGCGAGACCGGCCTTATTGTGGAAGATTCCTCAGCGCATGCTTTCGAGCATTCCATTGAGGTGCAATTGCCGTTTATCCAGAAAACATCTCCGGAGGCAAGCATAGTCCCGATAACCGTGCAGTACGGTAACCTGTCGGAATATCAGGAGTTGGCCCTTGCGATCACTTCTGCTATTAAGAAAAAAAACAGAGACGCGATTATCATTGCCTCAAGCGACATGACGCATTACGAATCACGTAAAGTTGCAAAAGAAAAAGACAAAAAAGCAATACAGGCGGTTCTCGATCTCGATGCGGAGAAACTGCTGAACGTTGTAGAAAAGAATAATATATCCATGTGCGGATATATACCCGCGGGGATAATGCTCATGTGCGCCAAGAGCATGGGCGCTAAGAAAGCGGAACTGGTGAAATATTCCGACTCGGGAGAGATGACGGGGGACACCCTACAGGTAGTCGGGTATGCCGGAATGATAGTTTATTGATATGGGACTTTTCAAAGACCGTAAAATAGTTTTGGCTCTGGGTGGCGGCAGCGCCCGCGGGCTATGCAGTATAGGCGTTCTCAAGGTGCTGGAGAGACATTTCGGCAGGGATAATATGCCTTTCGATATGATCGTCGGCACAAGCATCGGAAGCCTGATAGGCGCCGCTTACGCGCTTGGCGTGCCGCTCGAAGAGCTGGAACAAAAAGCGCTCCGGTTCAGCTGGTTGGATCTTGTCGATCTGGGGCTTCATCCCACCGGGCTGGTCAGGGGAGATAAGCTCGAGAGGGCTATAACGGACATAATCGGCGACAGGAATTTTGAGGACACAAAGCTTCCCTTCGCCTTAACTACTACGGATATCGAAACCGGGGAAGAACTGACTCACGCTTCGGGAGATCTGGCGAAGCTGATCCGGGCCAGCTGTTCATGGCCGGGAATATTTTCGGCGGTAGCAGTTGACGGGCGGCTTCTAGTGGACGGTGGGGTGCGTAACAGTGTTCCCACCAAGGCGGCGTATGAGGCCGACGCTACGTTCATCATCGCGGTGAATCCCGGATTTGCCGTCACCAAACAGAAACTGAATAACCTTCTCAAGATTTTGGTCCAAACGGTCCAGATCATGGGGGAAGAGCTTAACGCATATCAGTCCGAGGTTGCGGACGTAGTTATAAAACCGGTCCTGGAGAACATAGACCAGTTTGGTTTTGATAAAGCGGCAATAATCATAAAACAGGGCGAGTTGGCCGCAGAAAAAAGAATGGGATATCTGAAGCGAAAGTTGAAGTTTCCCTGGTTAGGCTAGACGAAAAAAACCGTAAAATCATGAAAAACAAAATCTCCGTCATTATGCGTTTTGTGATAAGCTTTGGCCTGCTGGCGCTTCTATTCTGGATTATGAGGAACGACATCCGCAATATCTGGGCGACGATATCCAGAAGTAGCTTGCATTTTATAGTCATCGCCGTCGTATTTATTTTAATCAACGCGACCATGCTTTCCTATCGCTTGAAGGTCATCTTTCTCGGGGAAAACCTGCAGATTACTTTGGGGGAGGCCGTCCAGTTGACGTTCATGGGTTACTTTTTTAACAATTTCATGCCTACCGCGGTTGGCGGGGATATAATCAAGGCGCATTATGCCGCGGAGTTAAACCAGAAAAGGATACAGTCGTACGCAAGCGTGCTTATGGACAGGTTTATAGGGCTTTATTCGTTTCTAGTGGTCGCCGCCGTAGCTCTTGTCATCGACCGGGGAAGGTTCCAGATGGCGGTGATCAGGCCTCTGGTATTTTGTCTGCTGGCGGCGGGGCTTGCCGGGTTCATAATCGCGACCAACAAAACGGTCGCCCGTTTCATAGAACGTTTTTTTATGCGTCTGAAGATGCTCCGTCTGGGAGAGCGCCTCATGGCCGCATATAACATAGTGCACGATTACAGAAACAGGCGGGACGTGGTCGCCAAATCGTTTCTGGTGTCCCTCTTTGCGCAGTGTCTTTATTTTGGCGTTGTATACCTGTTTTTCCTTTCCCTGGGGACGCGGGTAAGTCTGGGCAATATATGTTTGATAATGCCGGTGGTCACATTTATAAGTATGATACCGTCCCTGGGAGGTCTAGGTGTCAGAGAAGGGGCCATGGTTGCGTTCTTCGCGCCTCTGGTTGGCAAAGACACGGCGTTTGCGGTGAGCCTGCTATCGCTGTTCGGACTTTTTCTGATAAGTATTATCGGAGGGGTTATTTATCTCTGGTGGGGTTTCTCCAGAGCGCGAAAGGAGAGGCATCAATGATTGACAAAGAACTTTTAGAGATATTGGCATGCCCTCTTTGCAAGGCGGATGTGAAACAGGAAAAAGATTCTATCGTGTGCGCTGTTTGCGGCAGAAGGTATCCGATTAAGGGCGGCATTCCCGTCATGCTTATCGATGAAGCGGAACTGCCGGAAGACAAGCCCGAAGGCGTGGAGTGTTAAAAGAGGATACAGGCCACAGGCTACAAACTTCAGGCCTGCAGCTTGCAGCCTGTAACTGTTATCAAAGGAGGCAAAAATGACTAAGGTGCTCGTGATCCACGGACCAAATCTGGATCTTTTAGGCAAGAGGGAGACGGAGATATACGGGAACGAGACTATCGAGAGCATTAACACGGCGATCAAGAAAACCGCGAAAGTAGAAAAGGTAGATGTCGAATTCTATCAGTCCAACCACGAAGGGGATATCGTCGACAAGATAAACCAGACGGATGCGTCGGGGATATTGATAAACCCGGCCGCATACACCCATACGAGTGTGGCGATACACGATGCGCTTAGAGCAAAAGATGTGCCCGCGGTCGAGGTGCACCTCTCAAACATATATGCGCGGGAAGAGTTTCGGCACAAGTCGTTAATAGCACCGGTCGTTACAGGGCAGATAAGCGGTTTTGGCAAGAACAGTTATGTCCTCGGGCTCAAGGCCTTGCTGGAGACGATAAATGCGCGCAAGGGCAGCTGAGAGGAACGCGCTTCTCGGGCACATCGGGCGCAAGGTTTCCAGTTCTAAACTGGACGCTCTTCTCGTCAGTGACGGGAAGGATGTCCAGTATCTTACCGGATTTTTCTCCCACGGTGCGGAAATCCTTATTACCAAAAAAGGCCGCGCTTTCTATTTTATAGACAGCATGAACGAGACTCTGGCGCGGAAGGAACTGGAAGGGGTAAATATCGAAGGTATTATTTCTGGAAGCGTTTTTCATGCGATTAAAGAGTTCATGCGGGACAAAAAGATAAAAAGGATAGGTGTTAATGAGAAGAATCTTTCCGTGCGTGAATATAACCTTTTAAAAAGCTGCAGGAAGGGCTTGCAGACGGTAGATGCTTCCGGAATGCTGCCGGATATGCGGGAAAGTAAAAAAGACTTCGAGATTCAGATATTGAGAAGGGCGGCAAAGGAGACGACCCGTATCTGGCGGGATTTAAGAAAAAATATAGAAACCGGCATGAGCGAGAAGGGTGTCGCGACCATGATCGATACATGTCTGCGCAGCCGAGGCCATGAGAACGCTTTCCCCACGATCGCCGCGGCCGGGAAGAATACCGCGTATCCGCACGCCATACCTTCGTCAAAGCGACTGGGAACAGGGGAACACCTGCTTGTGGATTTCGGCATACGGTTTAACGGTCCGAATGGCTACTGTTCTGACTTGACAAGAACATGGCCGAACGGTAGAATAAACCCTCAAATCAGGGATTTTCGTAGGTACGTCCGGGAATCGCATGACCTGGCAATAAAAAGGATCAAACCCGGGTTGAGCATAGATGCTCTGTCTAAAGGGATTAATATATATTTTAATAATAATAAGGTCGGCAGGTATGTCCTTCACGGGCTCGGACACGGTATAGGGCTTGACATTCACGAGGCACCTTTTCTGCGGGAAGGGTGCGCGGGGCGTTTACGAAAAGGGATGGTTCTAACGGTTGAGCCAGGGCTTTATAAAACAGGTCTCGGAGGTGTCCGTGAAGAAGATATGGTGTTGGTTACCGCCACGGGATGCGAGGTGTTGACGGCATGATAACCGCAAGACAATTCAGACAGGGTGTCATAATGAACTACAATGGTCAGCTACATGAAGTAGTAGAGGCCCAGCATCACAAGCCCGGAAAGGGCGGGGCCTTCATCCGCGCAAAATTGAGAAATCTTTCCAGCGGATCTATAGCTTCAGTGACGTTGAGACCGGAAGAGACGTTTGACGAAGCGTTTATCGAACAGAAACAGATGCAGTACTTGTACAAGGACGATCTCGGGTATTGTTTTATGGATGAGAAGACGTACGAGCAGGTCCATGTTTCCGGAGAAACTATTGGGGACAAGATCGTTTATCTAAAAGAGAACATGGACATAACGGCGAAACTTTATGAAGGGAAGATCCTAGCCATAGAGCCGCCGATACATGTTGTCCTCGAGGTGACAGAGACCGAACCGGGACACAAAGGCGACACCGTCAGCGGCGCGTCAAAACCGGCTACCCTGGAGACCGGGAAAATAATTAAAGTTCCTTTATTTGTAAACAAGGGGCAGCTTGTCAAGGTAGATACGCGTACCGGGGAATATATAGAACGGGCATAAGAAGGGGAAAGGCAATGAACATCAAGAAAATAAAAGAACTTGTCGAACTGATGAACGACAATGACCTGACAGAGGTCGAAGTCGAGCAGGAAGGCATGAAGATCAAACTCACGAAGAAGACACACGGCCTCATCGAGCAGGTGATCACTCCCAGCGTGGGGGTAAAAGAAAAGGTAGCCGTTCCGGAAGCGGCCGCCGAACCCCAGGAAGAAAAGAAGAACCTTAAAGAAGTTAAGTCCCCGATGGTGGGGACTTTTTATAGGGCTACATCACCTGACGCGGATCCTTATGTGGAGATCGGGGACATTGTCCACAAGGGGGACGTGCTTTGCATAGTAGAGGCGATGAAGCTGATGAACGAGGTCAAAGCGGAATTCGGCGGCAAGATAGTGGAAATATCCGTTGAGAATGCCGAACCTGTCGAGTATGGCCAGAATCTATTCCTGGTCGAGCCGATATAAATTTTTATTGTCCATTTCCATTTTTAGGTTTTTATAATATGTTTTCCAGAATTTTAATAGCTAACAGGGGAGAGATCGCCCTTCGAATTATCCGGGCCTGCAAAGAACTGGGCATAAAGACCGTGGCCGTTTATTCCGAAGTCGACGCGAACTCCCTTCATGTCAAACTGGCCGATGAGGCTGTATGTATAGGCAATGCCGCACCCGCCAACAGCTATCTCAATATTCCCAGCATAATAAGTGTAGCCGAGATCACAGATGTAGAAGCTATCCATCCGGGTTACGGGTTTCTTTCGGAAAACGCCCATTTCGCGGAGATCTGCGAATCATGCCAGATAAAATTCATCGGGCCTTCTCCCGAGAATATGAAACTGATGGGAGACAAGATGACCGCCAAGGAGACTATGAAAAAGGCCGGCATTCCCGTCATTCCGGGCTCCGAAGACGTCATTAAGGACAAGGAGGAGCTTTTAAAGGAGGCCAAGAGGCTGGGCTACCCCGTTATCATCAAAGCATCGGCCGGCGGTGGGGGCAAGGGGATGAGGGTTTGCCATAATGACGTCAGGCTTGTCAGCGCGTTTCTGACGGCTCAGAGCGAAGCCGAAGCGTCTTTCGGTAATCCGAACGTGTACATGGAGAAGTATATCGAGGAGCCGCGCCACGTTGAATTTCAGATACTCGCGGACGAAAAAGGAAATGTCGTCCATCTCGGTGAAAGGGATTGCACCATACAGCGCCGCCACCAGAAACTGATTGAGGAATCCCCCTCGATCTCCATAAGCGAAAAGATGCGTAAAGAAATGGGGGAGGTGGCCGTCAAGGGCGCCAAGATGGTGGATTATAGGGGCGCGGGGACCATCGAGTTTCTTGTCGCCGGCGATAATTTTTATTTTATGGAGATGAACACCCGCATCCAGGTGGAGCACCCTGTCACCGAGATGGTTACGGGAGTTGACCTTATTAAGGAGCAGATAAAGGTGGCCGCGGGTCAGACGCTCTCGTTCCGTCAGGAAGACATAGAGTTTAAGGGCTGCGCCATAGAATGCCGCATAAACGCGGAGGATCCGGAACATGATTTTCGTCCTTCCCCGGGAAAGATATCGGCGCTTTATATACCGGGGGGGCCGGGGATAAGGGTGGATACCCATGTCTACGCAGGATATGAAATCCCGCCTTTTTACGATTCGATGATAGCCAAGCTTATAGCATATGGTTACACTCGTGACGAGTGCATCAAGACCATGCACAGGGCCCTGGATGAGTTTCTGGTAGAGCCGATCAAGACCACGGTTGATTTCCACAAGAAGGTACTGATAGATTCGGATTTTCAAAAAGGTAATATTTCAACACATTTTGTGGAAAAGTTTTTTCCGAAAAAAGAAGAAAAATAAAGGGGGGAGGCATGAATTTTTTTAAAAGACTGGGTACGCTGATCTATATGTTAATGATGCTGGGGGCCGGGGCGATAGCCCTGGCGGTTTCCCTCAATGTACTTACGGTGGAACGCTGGACAGAAACATTTAAAATAATAAATGAGACCTCTTCTTATCAGATAACCCTCACCGTTATCGGCGGTCTTTTTGTGCTGATCGGTATAATCGCACCGTTCAGGTTGCATAAAAGACTCAAGGGAAGCAGGGTGGTTGCTTTCCAAAACCCTGATGGGGAAGTTACCGTGTCGCTGGCGGCCATTGAAGAATACATCCGGAAGATCGCAAAAGGTATCCCGGGCATAAAGGACGTCCGTCCGCGGGTCGATATCAGTAAAAAGGGCATCGATGTTATCATCCGTGTCTCCCTGTCCGCGGGGGCAAATATACCCGAAGTCACGGAGAGGCTCCAGCTGGAAGTGAGAAACAAAGTACAGAATATGCTCGGCGTTGAGGAAAAGGTTAACGTGAGGCTACATATCAACAGGTTCATCAAGGGTGACCAGAAGGAGGGAGGCGCCGAAGATGTCCCGGGCACGGCGCATGTCCCGTTCAGGGAGATAGATTAGGATCGTTCCGGGGGAGAGATTATAATGGATGCAGCGAAAACAGTAAAAAAAATTTTTGAAGACAGCCTTGACGTCAAAAGACAGTTTATCGGCGACGATGTCAGCGTGGCTGCGGTCGCCGAAGCGGCCATGGCTTTGGTGGAATGTTTCCGCCGTGGCGGCAAGGTGATCGTATTCGGCAACGGCGGCAGCGCCGCCGACAGCCAGCATATGGCGGCGGAACTTGTAGTAAGGTTCGAGAAAGAGAGAAAGAGCCTGCCGTGTATCGCCCTTACCACCGACACCTCCATTTTGACGGCGACGGCGAATGACTACGATTTTAGCAAAACCTTTAGCCGGCAGGTCGAAGCGCTTGCCTCTCCCGGCGACGTTGTAGTCGCCATATCCACAAGCGGCAACTCGAAAAACGTGCTTGAAGGTGTTGGAGTTGCGCGCCAGAGGAAGGTACCGGTTATCGCCCTGACAGGAAAAGACGGCGGTAAGCTAGCCGGGGAGTCAGACATCTCTATCGTGGTAAAATCAGAAAATACCGCGCGTATCCAGGAAATTCATGTAACCGTAATCCATGTCTTGTGCAAGATAATCGAAGACGCTTTAGCAGTATGATTAAAGACAAAATAAAAACACAGGCGGACCTGGCGGATATCGTCAAGAAGAAAAAGTCTTCAGGAAAGACAATAGGATTCACAAACGGATGTTTCGACATCCTGCACCTGGGGCATATAAGGTATCTAGCTGAAGCCAAGAAAGAATGCGATTTCCTTGTGATAGGTGTTAACAGCGACGCCTCGGTAAGGAGCATTAAAGGCACTGAGCGGCCTATCAATGCCCAGGAGGCCAGAATGGAAGTCCTTGCGGCCCTGGGGTGTGTTGATTTTCTGACCCTCTTTGAGGAAGATACGCCGGAGAAACTGATAAAAGAGTTGACCCCCGACATACTTTTCAAAGGCGGAGACTGGAACGAAGAGGACATAGTGGGAGCCGATCATGTCAAGTCCCGCGGAGGCAGGGCTCGGGTCATTCCGTATCTGGAAGGATATTCCACCACGGATCTTATCAAAAGGTTACGCGAAGTTATATAAAACCGCGGAACCCTACATAAAGTACGAAATATGGACAAAGGTGTTTACAGGATCATAGACGCTAACCTCAACCGGGTGATGGAAGCGATACGCGTGTGCGAGGATATCGTCAGATTCTTCTCCAATAATGAGCGCCTGACGTTTAAATTGAAAGACCTGCGGCACGAGGTATTCAACGCGATAAAAGATTTGCGAACGGAACACTTGGAAGAGCTCGTTTCCTCCAGAGATCTGAACGACGTAGGCAAGAGATCCACCGAGTCCGAGAAAACCAGAGAGAACCTGGTGGACCTGTTCCTGGCGAACACCCAGCGGGGGAAAGAGTCGCTGCGCGTTCTGGAGGAAGTATTGAAACTGTTTGACCAGGAATTGTCGCAGAAGTTTAAAAAGTTTCGCTTCAAGCTTTATGAAATCGAAAAAACAGCAGTTAAAGAACTGGAAGCTATACGCAATTCTTGATAATAGTTTGTTTCCGGACAGACGAAAACTTTTGAGAAAATTTTACGATCTTCTGGAAAGTCCGGTAGACGCCGTGCAGCTTCGTTTCAAGGATTTTACGGAACCCGCCCTTTATCGGACGGCGAGGAAGATGGTCGTCCGGGCAAAGGAAAAAAACGTTCCTTTGATTATAAACGACAGGCCGGATATCGCGCTTTTCCTGGGGGCTAGTGGGGTGCATCTCGGGAAGGGAGACATCCCCGTCTCGACCGCCAGGAGGATGCTCGGAGCCGGCGCGATAGTAGGGCGCACGATAAGGGGCCTTAAGGATCTTGAGGCCGTCGATACAAGCGACGTGGATTACGTCGCTATCGGACCGGTTTACCGCACACCTTCAAAACCGGGGCTAAAAACGGTCCCGCGTACCCTGTTGCGAGAACTATGCAGTAAGGCGCGTTTTCCGTTGGTCGCGATCGGGGGGATAAACGCCGGCAACGTGCGGAGTCTTATAGACGAAGGTATCAGGACGGTCGCCTTCGCGCGTTACGGGACCACGGGAAAAGACACGCGCAAAGAAATTGAAGAGCTGAAAGGAATAATAACGAGAGAGATAAAATGATTAAAATCAGCCAAACGCTTTTAAGGAGGGTCGCCGCCAATGAAGACGCGAGTGCCTCATACATAAAAAAGGGTATCCGCGCGGGGTGGATAGTCGCGCCGAAGAACCGGAAGCACAATATAGCTAGACCCTGCGCCATAGGTAAGGGCATGACTACCAAGGTCAATGCGAACCTGGGGCTTTCCCCAGGATACTCCAGTATCGACCGGGAGCTAAAAAAAACGGAGGTTGCCCTCGCGGCGGGTGCCGACACCGTAATGGATCTGTCGACCGGGCCGCTTCTGGGTAAGCTGCGCAAGAAAATACTTTCCACATGCCCTGTGCCTCTCGGGACCGTTCCGATCTATGAGCTCGCCTGCGAAAAGAAGAGGAAGTTCATCTCCATGAAGGAGGACGATTTTGTTTCGGTTATTCAGAAACAAGCAGAGGAAGGAGTGGACTTTTTCACTGTGCATTCTGGGATTACGCTGGAAGCCGCCCGCATTGCGGCGGGAAACCCCCGCATCTTGAACATAGTAAGCCGCGGCGGCGCGCTTCTTGCGTCGTGGATGATGGCCAACCGGCGCGAAAATCCGTTTCTCTCCCGTTTTGACGATATTATGGATATCGCGAAAAAGTATGACGTGGTATTGAGCCTGGGCGACAGTTTGAGGCCGGGAGCCATTTCGGACGCCACCGATCGACTTCAGGTTCAGGAACTTCTTGTCCTCGGAGAGCTCCAAGAGAGGGCCCTTTTCAGGGGAGTGCAGGTGATGATCGAAGGACCGGGACACGTGCCGCTGGACCAGATCGAAGCCAACGTGAGGCTTCAGAAATCCATCTGTCACGGCGCGCCGTTCTACGTTCTGGGCCCCCTGGTTACGGACGCCGCCCCGGGATATGACCACATAGTCGGGGCTATCGGCGGCGCCATTGCCGCCTGGCACGGCGCGGACTTTTTATGTTATGTTACGCCCGCGGAACACTTGTGCCTGCCAGACATTGAGGATGTCCGCCAGGGTGTTATCGCGTCGAAGATCGCGGCTCATGCCGCCGATATCGTCAAAAACATACCGTCGGCGGTTCGTCGGGACAAAGAGATATCAAAAGCCCGGGCGGTGAGGGATTGGGAAAAACAGTTCAAGCTTTCCCTTGATCCGGAAAGACCTTCCAAGGTCAGGAAGCTTTCCCGGCCCAGGGAGTCGGATGTCTGCACTATGTGCGGCGAATACTGTTCCATTAAAATTGCCGAGAAAAGCCTGAAGGCTGACAAGAAAAAAACTCGGGAGAAGAAATGAAGTTAACGGTCATCGGGTCAGTGGCCATGGACAGCGTGGAGACGCCTTTCGGAAAAAGGGAGGATGTCCTTGGCGGGTCAGCGACGTACGCTTCTCTAAGCGCGTCTTTTTTTACGCCGGTGAATCTCATAAGTGTAGTCGGAACCGATTTCCCCAAAAAATATTTCACGATGTTTAAGAAACGTAACATCGATACTGCCGGGCTGGAACAGAAAAAGGGAAAAACATTTCGCTGGAAGGCGCGTTACCACTACGATCTTAGCTACGCGGAAACGCTCAGTACGCATCTGAACGTGTTCGACGGTTTCAGGCCCCGCATTCCGGCGAACGTACGATCAAAGGACAACCTTCTTCTGGCCAATATTGACCCGGAACTTCAGGACTGGATCTTCGAGCGGGTAAAACCCACGGGCCTGGTGGCGTGCGACACCATGAACCTCTGGATAGAACACCAGAAGAAAGCCCTGCTGAAACTTCTTAAAAAAGTGGACCTGTTTCTTTTGAACGACGCCGAAGCCAGGCAGTTGTCGGGGCAGACAAATCTTCTGGAAGCGGCAAGGTATATAGCGTCTAAAGGCGCGAAAATGACGGTGATAAAAAAAGGTGAACACGGCGTACTGTTTTTCTCGGATAAGCTGCGTTTTATGGTCCCGGCATATCTGTTGGAGGAAATCGCGGATCCGACGGGCGCGGGCGATACGTTTGCGGGGGGCATGCTTGGCTACCTTTCAAAGAGTTCAAAAATAACAGACAGGACCTTGAGGAGATCTTTGGTCTATGGTAGTATATTAGCTTCATTTACCGTTGAAAATTTCAGTGCGGAAGGGTTGCTGAAAACAACCCTTAAAGGCATCAATACTAGATACGAACATTTTGAAAAGCTCACGAGGTTTTAAGCGAGCGTGGTTCAATGGTAGAACTCCAGCTTCCCAAGCTGGTGACGGGGGTTCGATTCCCCTCGCTCGCTCCACCTTTTAGCGTGCAGCATATAGTAGGATTATGTTTATCGAACCAGTTTTTGGAAAAAAGTTTTTCGGCCGGGAAGAAGTGCTGGCAACTCTTCATAAAAGGGTTACGGCGCTAAAGGGAGGTTACCGGCAGAATCTGGCTCTTACAGGACCGATGCTCGGCGGAAAATCCTCCATCCTCAGACATTTTCTAAAGAACATAAAAGACCCCGACATTATACCCCTTTACATCGAAATGGCGGGCGAGGATTTCCAGGTGTTCTGCACGCGTTTCTGCGGTACTCTTCTTTATCAGTATCTCCGCTCCTCGGGGCAGAAGGCCGATGGTGATTTTGACGCGCTGAAGAAGGCGTGCCACGGGATGATTCCCGAAACCATGCGCTGCATAACGAAGGTCTGCAAAGCACTCAAGCAGAAAAAAGAGGAATGCGCTTATGAAAACCTTCTGGCACTCACCTCTGTATTTAAAACCGAAACAGGCAAGAGCTGTATAGTAATTCTGGACGAGTTCCATAATCTTTCCAATTTTCGTTTGAAACGCCCATTCCAGATTTTTGGTAAATTCATAATGGTGCAGAAAAACACGATGTACATCGTTTCGAGTTCCCAGAAAACCTTGCTCAAAGATATACTCTCGAGGAAACTGTCGCTCTTGTTCGGCAATTTTGAGGTCCTGGAGATAAATGGGTTCGATAACCAGACAGCCCGATCTTTTATCTCCGACAAGATCAATGATCTCGATTTCCGCGAAGACATACAAAACTATCTCATACAGGTCTCACAGGGAAGTCCTTTTTATCTGGAGGTCCTGGCAAGTCGTTTCTCGGAACTGATAAAACGCAAAGACAGCCAACACGACGCCAAGGAGTGCCTCTTGAACGCTTTCGCGGAACTCCTGTACGAGTCGAACGGAGTGCTTAACCAGTACTTTACCAATAACATCAATTTCTTTCTGGAGAAAAGCTCAAGGAAGAAGTTTATTCCCATCCTTATCTGTCTGGCACGGGGGAAAAGCACGATCAAGGCCGTACAGGACGATCTGGGCAGGGCGGATAAAGAACTGGGGAGCAAATTGCAGAAACTTCAGGATATGGACCTTGTCTGTAAAAGCGGAATATTCTACAAAATCTCCGATAAACTTTTCGAGTATTGGCTGAAATATGTCTACAGCCTGAAGACCCAGTCGATGATAGACGACATGGATATAAAGTATCTGGAGTTCAAGAGATGTATCGAAGAAGATTACAGGGGCTACCTTGAATTCAGCGCCAAAGATGCAGTAACCGTGATCTCCGATCTTTTTAAAAGCTTCAGGGACGAGAAGGTCCGGATAAACATGAATGACCGCAAGATGCCTCATTTTGATTTAGTAGAGAGTCAGGCAGTATCCGGTAATGTTTTTCAGGTTACAGGAAGCGTACAGAACAAGAAATGGGTGTGCCATGTCAAGCAGAACGACATAGCGGACGAGCACGATGTCTATGGTCTGTGGGAGGTCAAAGCGGAGGATGAGAGCTCGAAGATAACAAGGAAGATATTCATCCCACTTAAGGGCATAGAGCAGAACGCGTTCCTTCTGGCTAAAGAACAGAACATATGGGTATGGGACGCGCGGCAACTTAACGAGATATTTCGTTTGTTCGGAAAATTCGAGCTGGTACTATGAAATTAGGAGTCATCTCCGACACGCATATTCCCGTTTCCGCCAAGGAACTACCCCCCGAGGTCTATGATTATTTCAAGGACTGCGACATGATAATCCACGCCGGAGATGCGGTAGAGATATCGGTGATCGACGAACTTGAAAAATTGGCCGAAACAAAGGCCGTCTGGGGCAATATGGACAGTCCCGAGGTGCGGCAGCGCCTTCCGGAAAAGATCCTCCTGGACGCGGGTGGCAAGACAATAGGCGTAGTGCACGGCAAAGGTCCCGCTTTAAAAGTCCTCCAGGAGGTAAGCAAGGAGTTCAGCAAAAAACCCGATATCATCATTTTCGGACATACTCATACCCCCCTCAGCGAAGAAAGAAACGGTACTCTTTTTTTTAACCCCGGTAGCGCGACTGACAGGGTGTTTTCGCCGTATCGTTCGTTTGGGATCATTGAGATCGACGGTAACGATATCCGGGCGAAAATAATAAAGATAGAGGACTAAAAGCCTATAACATGATCTGGTTAGAATTTTTGGCATGTTCATCCCTCATGGTATTTTTTGCATATAATCTGTGCAAAGAAGGGATAATATTGTCCCAAAAAACCCACCTGGAAGAAGGCGTGATAGGGATGTTTTTTCTTGCCATTGCCACTTCGTTCCCGGAAATAGCAACGGGGTTTTCGGCGGTACTTTTTCTTGATAAGGTAGGACTCGGTTACGGCGACATAATCGGTTCGATAATCGTGAACCTTATGATCCTTTTGTGGCTGGACTATTATCAGGGCCGGGGCAGGATCCTGCTTAAGGCCTCGCGGATGAACCGTCTGACCGGACTTTTTGCCTTCTTGCTTCTTTCCGTTGTGTTGGCTTTTGCGATTTTGCGCTACATGGGGCTTTCCGTGCCTTTGTTCAAGGGAGTAGGTCTGGAAAGCATCCTGATCACCTGCATGTACATAGGATGCCTGCAAATGATACGTCGGATAAACGTCAGAAAACCCGTCGAGGTATACCGGGCGAACGAATCTTTCCTGAAAATCTGGACCAAATTTATAGTTCTGCTTAGTATCGTTATATTGCTCGGCATGTGGCTCGCGCGGACCGGTGAAAAAATCGTGAACGCGACGGATCTATCCCAGACCTTCATAGGAACACTTTTCCTCGGCCTGTCAACGTCCTTGCCTGAGATGATCGTCTCGGTCGCCGCCCTGAGGGCGGGATCGGTAAACATGGCGGTCGGAAACATACTGGGCAGTAACTTGTTTGACGTTGTTATCGTGCCCTTTCTGGACGGGGTATCGAGAGGCCCGATACTCGGCATGTTGACTCCCGGTCAGATGATAGCCACTGGGATAGCCGTTTTGGTCTCATTTATCGCCGTTCTGGGACTGTTTATAAAAAGGGACACCCGGCGCAAAATTAGCTGGGATACCGGCCTAATTTTTGCTGTAGGTTTCGCGGGCTTTGTGCTATTATACTACATAAAGTGACCTTAATAACGCAGATTTGCCGGACAAAAAACAAAGACGATGCTTACAAGAGAAGAGCTTGAGAAACGGGAATACGATTTATTGGCCCCTTATGCCATGAAAAGCGCCGAGACCGGGGGGCGCCAGCACAAAGAGAAAGAACACCCTTACCGCACCGTCTACCAGCGGGACAAGGACCGGGTCATCTATTCCACCGCATTCCGCAGGCTTGAATACAAGACCCAGGTGTTTGTCAACCACGAAGGCGACTATTACCGCACCCGCCTTACACACACTATTGAGGTGGCCCAGATCGCCAGGACGATAGCCAGGTCGCTAAGGCTTAACGAGGACCTTGTCGAAGCGATCGCTCTGGCGCATGATCTCGGGCATACCCCGTTTGGCCATTCCGGCGAAGATACGCTGGCAAAGTTGATGGCCTCTCACGGGGGGTTTGACCATAATACACACGGGTTGCGCGTTGTGGACGTACTGGAAAAAAGGTATCCCGATTTCTGCGGATTGAATCTGACTCGGGAAGTCCGCAGGGGAATCATCCGTCACTCGACTCCGTTTGATGAGAAGCGGATGGCCGCTATTGATATCCCCGGACCGTACCTGCTGGAAATACAGGTCGTTGACATCTCTGACGAAATTGCTTATGACAATCATGATCTGGACGACGGCATCAAAAGCGGCCTGTTGAGCGAAAAAGATCTCAAAGGAGTCCCGATATGGGACGAAACAGTAGGCGAGATAAAAAACCGTTTTTCGGATATCGATGATGAGACAAAAAGATCTCAGATAGTGCGCCACCTGATCAACCTCCAGGTGTCCGATATTATTGCGAATACCTTGGACCGGGTCAAAGAACTCGGCATAGAAAGCGTATCCGACCTGGAAGGCCGGGAGCAGAAAACAGTCGATTTCAGCAAGGACATGAACCTTAAACGCGCCTCTTTTAAAGAGGTCCTGAAAGGCAAGCTTTACAGTCATTACCGCGTTATACGGATGTCCAATAAAGCCTCTCGTTTCTTGAACAGCCTGTTCAGGATCTATTGCGACAACCCCAGGCAACTCCCACCCCAGGCTCTGGAAAAGATGGAGGAAAGGGGAAAGTACAGGACAATATGCGATTATGTGGCCGGCATGACGGATCGTTACGCGCTGGACCAATATAAGAAATTTTTCGAACCTTACGAAAGGGTATGATCATGGAAAAGGAAGAGGTCCTGAACATAGAAAGATTGTTTGTAAAGCTCAAGGAGAACTGGGACCTGCGCCAGGAGATAGCAGCGTTCACTAAATACCTGAAAAATCCCACATGGGCGATATTGCCGCGAACTCCCGCCGAATACGGGGAACTAAAGAAAACCGAACTGGCGGATCACGTCAGAAAAGTGGTAAGGGCGAAGGGGGAGTTCCGGAACGAACTTGCAAAAATACTGAAGGGTATGAAAAAATCCAGAAAAAGTAAAAAACTTGAACGGTTTCAGTATGCAAGAAACATCCACGGCCTATGCTATCCGCTCATTTCGGATAAAGAAATTTTTGGATTTATCATCCTATGCGGTTTAAAAAGAGACATGCCTTCCGATCTGCAGGATATCTTCATCGCTTTTACCGACGCCGTGATCAGGGAAAGCCGCAGAGAAGTAGAGATCGAGGACATCAATAATACCGTAAGACCCAGGGCTATAGCCCTTTCCACCGTCCATACGGTACACAGGCTAATGACCGCTACTCTTGATTTGAACGAACTCCTGCCGAGGATCGCCCGGCTTTGTCTGCAGGTTATGAGGGCAAACCGCTGCTCGATAAAGCTTGTCGACCAGAAAAGAAAAGTGCTGCTGCCCATGGCGACGATAGACCTCAGGAAAGAAAAAACGAAACTTAAGAAAGTCAGAATAGGCAAATACGCACCGGGGAGAGCCGTAAAGAAGGAGACACCGATACGAGGGAACAATTACCTGGCCGTTCCGATGATCGACGAGGATGTAGTCGGCGTTATAACCCTCTACGACAAGCTCGACGAAAAAGATTTTACGCAATTTGATGAAGAAATCATGAAAACGCTTTCGGAACAGGCTGCGATCGCTATCAAGAACGCGCAGCTCTTCAGGGAACAGGCGGACCTGACCCTTAGCAGCATCAAGTGCATCGCCCAGCTTCTTGAAACCAGATCTCACGGCGCGCATCGGGCAGAAGCTTCGTTTATGAAACTGATCAATATTATGGGTCCTAAGTTTGAGATGAACGAAAGCGAGATAAAGATGCTCCAGTACGCGGCAATGCTCCACGATGCCGGTCAGATAAGCATTCCTGAAAAAGTTTTAATGAAAAAGGGGGACCTTACTGGACGCGAATACGACATTGTTAAGGCACACCCGTTGAAGGGTGCAAAGATACTGTCGAAGTTTAAACCTTTAAAGCCTATAGTCCCTATAATCCTTTATCATCATGAGAACTTCGACGGCACGGGATATCCCGAGGGTTTGAAGGGCAACGATATACCGCTGGCGGCCCGCATATTGGCGGTGGTCGGGGCCTTCGAAGCGATGATCATGCAAAAACCTTACCGCAAGGCCCTCCCCGTAAGTGCGGCGATAAAAGAGGTGCGGAAAAACTCGGGGTCGCAGTTCGACCCTTACATTGTCAGGATTTTTTGTGAGGTCGTGCAGAGAAAAGACGTACTGAAACTTCTGAAAAAAGAATTGGGGAAGGCGTGAAGAGTAAATTAGTCATTATTCTTCTGGTGATAGTTCTCGCCTGCTCGATGGCGGTATTTTTCTGGGACAAAATAGCGGCATTTTCGGTCAATCGTTTTACGGACTACGGAGTGGCTTACGACAAATGGGTGGGCAACCCATTCGGCAAAAGCGAAATCGAGGGTCTTTCTCTCGAGCTGAAAAATGAAGGGATCCTCATCAAAGCCAACCAGACTCTTTTTAATTTCAGGACAGGCCGGCTGTTAAGGCAAGGGCAACTTTTCCTGGGGTGCGAGATGAAAGGGGTCTCCTTCGCCTTTACGGGAAAAAGCCAACCGGATACCAATTCTGCCGATGATATTCTGGCGATTCCCTTCGGCCCTGGACAAAAGTACGAACGGATAACATTCACGGCTTCTCTGGATAAAAAGACCCTAAAGGTTTCGGATTTTCGGGCGGATTCCAAAGATGTTCTGATGAGAGGGGATTACACTCTGATCAGGGGCAAAAACGAGATCGCCATTGATTTAAAAATATCGTTTTCCCCGGAAATGGCAGATTTGTTTGCGGAGGACATAAAGAACAATGTTTTGTCCCTCGATGAGGAAGGATGGTACAGCACAATAATCAATTACAAGGGGAATCCAGTATTTCTGAAAGCCCTTTACTCTCTCGCCGCGTGATATGCACCTCTTTGGCCCTTGCTATTTCATAACAATATGCTAAAATATAGCCCAAATGACCGATGCCAATTTTCAGAATGATTTTTTCGGGGAGCAATTTCACGCAAAAAAGGGCAGAAAGTCGCGTCTTTTAAGCAGGTATTCCCAGCAGAGGTTTCTGCCGCATATAAGGATACCTGTTGAACATACCGTTATCCTCGCCATCGGCGTACTGATACTGATAATAATATCATACGCTGTCGGCGTTGAAAGAGGCAAGAGGATGCCGCCGGCAAAGCTTGTAATAGCGCGGGAAACGGCGTCCGTCGCCCTTGAAGAAAAAGAAGTTGCAAAAGCGCCACAACCCGCTCCCGACAAGGATATGCCGGAACTGCGGCAACAGTTTAAAGCTGAACCGGAGGCGGATCGCCTGGGAAGCGATATAGATGTCGCCGGCGAGCAGGCTCAAATAGAGATAAAAACCGACACATCCGTTTCCGCTGGAACAGTTTATATTGTGCAGCTGGCATCTTTTAAAGACAGGTATTCGGCGAATAAGGAAATAAACAAGCTGAAGGAAAAAGGAGTAGAAGCGCATTTCACAAAAAAAGGCCAGTGGTACCAGGTGTATGCAACGGGGTACCGGACTATAGACGAAGCAAAAAAGGCAAGAGAAAAACTCATTACGGATTACGAAGACTGTTATATAAGGAAGACAGAATAAAGAGGAGGAGACGATGTCACAGCATCCGAGCTTGAAAGGAAGCCAGGAAGGCGGAAAATTCCGTTCGGTTTTAAAGCGCTACGAGAAGATAAAGGAGTTGGCCGATAAGGAAAAATGGGAAGAGGAAGATTCCGTTTACAGCTTGCCGAAGATCAAGCGTATTAAATTTAAAATCAAAAAGACCAAGGCAGCTGCGGAAGAAGGCGCTGGTGTTGAAGGTGCTGCGGCTGGAGCGGTGGGAGGGCCCCCGGCCAAAGGAGGCGCTCCTGGCAAAGGAGTCGCCTCTGGCAAGGAGGGTGCCCCCGTCAAGGGAGCAGCTCCTGCCGCGGGAGGTGCGTCTGCCGGCAAGAAAAAAGGCGCAGCAAAAAAATAGCTGAAAAGGCCCTATGGTAACCTTTGAGGATTTCAAAAAACTGGATCTGCGGATCGCCAAGATCATCGATGTCAAGGAGCACCCTAACGCGGACAAATTGTATGTTCTTCAAATAGAACTCGGCGAAGAGACTAAACAGATCATCGCCGGAATACGGACGGCATATTCCGCCTCTGATCTCGTGGGGAGAAAGATAGTGGTAATTGACAACCTGGAACCGGTCACGATCAGGGGAGAGGAGTCTCACGGCATGTTGCTTGCTGCAAAAGATAACGATGTCCCCATCATTTTGGTCCCGGAACGCGATGTTTCGTCCGGAAGTCAGATTTCTTAATTAGATATGAAAGGTATTACTGCCGAGATAATGGCCCGGATTGATCTCCAGGCCCAGGAAGACTACGGCATTTCCCAGGCAGTTCTAATGGAAAACGCCGGCCGGTCCGCCGCCGAGGTCATACTCGCTGATCTTCCGCAGGTAAGGGGCGCGAAAATCGCGATTTTTTGCGGTAAGGGAAATAATGGTGGAGACGGCTTTGTCCTCGGGCGTTACCTCGCCAATGAATCTTTGGAGCGCTTGACCGTATTCGTTATGGATGCGGATAACGTAAGGCAGGGCGCGGCGTATGACAATTTCAAGATTATCCAGAAGATGGGCATCGAGATAAGGCCGATGAAGGATTTTTTACTTGGGGAAAACCCTTCTGGAGATTTTACGGTAGGCGTGGATTCCATTTTCGGAACGGGGTTCCGAGGGGAACTGCCAGAGGAATGCGCGGCTGTCGCGAGATTGCTAAACTCTTATGGTATAAGGCTTTATGCTATAGATGTTCCCTCCGGACTGGACGCGACTACCGGAACGGTCTCAAAGGACTGTTTCAGGGCTTTCAAGACCGTTACCTTCGGCCTGCCCAAGCAGGGTTTTTATGTCAAAGACGGCCCCGCTGTCTGCGGCGAGATAATAGTCAAAGACATCGGCTTTCCCCGCGCACTCCTCCAACCATACCTCTAGATTTTTATCAATCATCAGCACTCAACCATAGAACTGGATCTGAAACCTTTTTCGTTCAGTAGCGATTTTTTAACGCTTTTTTTCTATCCTTTTGAGGGGTGTTAAATAACTCCTCGCCCTGAATTATCGTTAAGGGCTCGTCAGACATATTTAACACTTTCCCCCTCAAAAGTTATAAAAAGAAGCTAAAATCGCTTCTGAACGAAAAAGGCTTCAGATCCATTTCTTCTAACCTGCCAGATCTAACCAGGTTAGATTTCGTTAGCT
>JBDRIH010000009.1:0-3718 GCA_043816025.1 Candidatus Omnitrophota bacterium | reverse complement strand
TCCGTTATCTCTTTTATCCTCCGGGCATGTTTCATCGCGCTTCGAGCGGACTCGATCACGCAAGGCCCCGCGATCAGGGCAAGAGGTCTTCCCTTGCCGATAACGATATCACCGATCTTTACCTGTTTCGCAACCATAACTTTTCCTGCCGGCCGAAGGCCGCCTTTAGTCCCCACGCCTTAATATTTCTCTTACCTTTTCGAGATCTTCCTGAGTGTCAACGCCTATGGTATCATACCGCGTCTCTACGGTCCTTATCTTATACCCGTGTTCAAGCACGCGAAGCTGTTCCAGCCTTTCATCGATCTCCAGTGTGGATTTAGGCAGGTTGGTATAAGTGAACAGAAAATCTTTAGTATAAGCGTACAACCCGATGTGTTTAAAATACCTTCCGCTTACATCTTCCAGATCCGGTCCCGCGGCGAACTCGTCCGGGCCCTTTCCGTGGATATAAGGTATTGGGCTTCTGGAAAAATACAGTGCGAAACCTTTTCTGTCCACCACACATTTGACCACATTCGGATCGATAATCTCTTCTTTTTTATGGATCCTCTTGATGAGTGTCGCCATCTGGACGTTCCTTTCGTATTCGAACACCTGTGCCAGCTCATCCACCATCAAGGGATGCACAAGCGGCTCGTCAGCCTGAACGTTAATATACACATCGGCATCAACCATATTCGCGACCTCGGCGACCCTGGCTGTACCCGAGGGCTGTTCCGGAGAAGTAAAAAGTGCCTTACCGCCGAAAGATTCGACCACCTTTAACACCCTTTCCTTGTCCACCGCGACTATAACATCATCGATATCATGCGCCCCCTTTACCTTCTCCCAGACATGCTGCACCATAGGTTTGCCGTTTATATCCGCCAGGACTTTACCCTTTAGCCTGGTCGACTGCCATCTCGCAGGTATCACAGCCACTATCTTCATTGTCTCACCCTTCCAGTCACTTGTTTTAACCTGTTCAACAGTTCCTCTTTTTCCACGACCGCGACGCCGACCTTGCCCACCACTATACCGGCAGCGCAGTTGGCTATATGCGCCGCGACGATCGGCGAAGCGCCGCTCACAACGGACAGCGCGTATGTCGCAATAACAGTATCACCGGCACCTGAAACATCAAACACTTCCTGGGCCAGCGTGGGGATCTTTCGGAGCTTTTTCCCTTTTTCAAAAAGCATCATGCCTTTTTCCCCGAGAGTTATGAGTATTACTTCTGCTTTAAGTTTCTTGAGAAGTTTCTCGCCGGCCTTCTTCAGGGATTCGTCATCATCAATGGAAAAACCCACGGCTTTTGCGGCTTCGTGATGATTAGGGGTTATCACGCTGGCACCCCTGTAATAGGAAAAATGATTCTCTTTCGGATCCACCGCAACTATCTTTCCGTACTTTTTTGCCAGGGGAACTACCATTTTAAGCAGAGAAGGACTGATAACGCCTTTGCCGTAATCTTCTATTATTATGCCGTCGATATCCCGGATATTCTGCCTGAGGTAATCCTGGATCTTCACCAGGTGTCTTTGCTTGATCTGATCGATCTGCTCCCTGTCTATCCTCACGACCTGCTGATGGTGGGCGATGACTCGTGTCTTGAGAATAGTGGGCCTCTGTGCGTCGGTTATAACACCGTCTATGGAAATGTTCCTTTCCTTAAGTTGCGCCTTCAATATCTCACTTTTATCGTCTTTGCCGACAACCCCCACCAGGTCCACATCCGCGCCCAACTTGGCAAGGTTGCTGGCCACGTTGCACGCGCCTCCCGGCATAAACCCTTCGTCTTTGACCCAGACCACGGGAACAGGGGCCTCGGGGGATATACGGGAAACTTCTCCCCATATAAACTGATCAAGAAGAAGGTCCCCTATTACCATTACCCTCTTTTTGGGGAACTTCTTTACGATATTAGCCAGAACGGAATATCTATATCTTTTCACCGCTTCCACCTCCGATATGCGCATCCACTTTGGAAATAAGGTCGTTCTTGGGGAGCACCCCGACAACTTTCTCCACCATCTCTCCGCCCTTAAAAATCATCAAGGTGGGTATATTCATAACACCGTAACTGGCTGACGTTTGCGCCCCTTCCTCGACGTTTAATTTGCAGACTTTAAGCCTGTCTTTATATTCCCTGGCTATCTCCTCGATCGTCGGGGCGATCATGCGGCAGGGCCCGCACCATTCTGCCCAGAAAACCACTAATACCGGAAGGCCGGACTCAAGCACTTCCTGCCTAAAGTTTCCGTCATTTACCGTGATTTCCAGTTTTTCTCCCATATCCCTCTCCCTCTATTATATTATATTTTGCAGCTAACTATTATAATCGCTTTGATTAAAAGGAGCAAGCAATATCGATCTAACCCGACAACGGCAAGGTGGGTTGGGCTACTCCTACCAGGGCCCCTCCGCCCGGTGTGGATCCTCCCTGTACGGAGTAACCCAACCCACCTTTCTAACCAGGTTAGATTTGTCAGCCTAGAAAAGAACCTCTCAGGATCTTTTCGGAGGCCTCGACCACATCTTCCACCGTGATCGCTTTAAGGCACGCAAAGTCTCTTTCGCAGTTATGAGCGAGGCACACCTCACACCCGGCAGGCTTGTGAAGTACTGCATCCCTCTCGCCCAGAGGCCCCCATCTTCCGGGAGAAAGCCCGCTCTCTTTGCGTCCGAAAATGGCTACTGCCGGAGTTCCTACCGCCACGGCTACGTGCACGGGTCCGGAATCGTTTGAAATGAATATCTTGCACCTGGAAATAAGTTCGGCAAGTTCGCCTACCAAGAGCATCCCTGTAAGGTCTGTCACCTTATGTTTCATCGCCGAAGCCACTATACCGCTGTATTCCGCGGTATCATCCCCGCCCACAAGAACGATATCGCATTGGTATTTCTCGCCCAATATATCCGCGACCCGGGCGAACCTCTCAGGAAACCACCTTTTCGACGGACAACTGGCTCCCGCATGAACGGCTATAATGTCTTTCCCGATACCGAAACTCTTCTGCATGGAGTCGATCAAACGCTTGTCGTTATCGGTTGTCCTCATATAAGGCCGGCGGTCGAGGTGTGCGACATCAAAACCGGATTGTTCCAGAAGGTCAAAATTATAATCAACTTCGTGCTTACCGCCTTCCTGTTTGCGGTGCGGGATCCTTTTAGTAAGCAGCCAGGACATCTTCCTTCTGTATCCTATTCTTACGGGGATCCCCGCCAGAAAAAGCATTATATGAGCCCTGTTCGTGGGATGAAGCGCTACCGCTATATCAAATCTCTTCCGCCTGAGATCAAAAGCAAATTTCACCGTGTCCCAGAAACTCCTTTGAGCTCCGCGTTTGTCATAAACTATAATCTCGTCAAGGTGGGGGTTGTTCGCGACTACGTCACGGTTTTCCGGTCTTACCATGAAAGCAATGTACGAGTCGGGATACGCCTGGCGCATAAACCGTATCACCGGCGTGGAAAGCACCACATCACCCAATCTATCGGTCCTCGTTATTAGTATTCGTTTTGGTTGCTTCATAGGCTGACGTAATAGTTGTTTGCCATGCTCCTACCAGGGCCCCTCCGCCCGGTGTGGATCCTCCCTGTACGGAGTAACCCAAACAGCCTTAGTGACTCGCAATTCACTTAATTGCTATCAGGCTAGATTTGGCAGGTTAGAATTCCTATGAAGCAACCGAAGAGAATATTAATAACGAGGACCGACAGACTGGGCGATGTG
>JBDRIH010000008.1:0-10199 GCA_043816025.1 Candidatus Omnitrophota bacterium | reverse complement strand
GGAAACGCCATAAAATATACATCAGAAGAAGGCACGATTACTGTGATACTGGGTTCCAAGGACGGATTTGTCATATTCGCATGTCATGATACGGGGACGGGGATACCTAAAGGAAAACAGTATACGATATTCAACAAGTTCGAGAGGCACCACCTTTCAAAGGAAGGGACAGGATTGGGCCTTGCCATTACCAAAGACCTTGTTGAGATGCATAGGGGTGCGATATGGGTGGAAAGTCAAGAAGGCAAAGGCAGTAAGTTTACAATTGCGCTACCGCAGGATGCCAGGGAAGAAGAAGGAGAAGAGGGTGGAGAATAGGGGAAAGAAAATATTAATCATAGAGGATGAAGAGGGCCTGGTGCTGAGTTTGCGAACCCTCCTGAAATCACAGGGATACGAGGTAATTGTAGCTTACGATGCGACATTCGGGACAAGCCTGGCATATAAGGAAAAGCCGGATCTTATTATCCTGGATCTTGGTCTTCCCGCCGGTGGCGGTTTCAGTGTCCTAAAAAACGTCAAGATATCAATATTCACGCAGGATATACCCACTATGGTTCTGACGTCCAATCCGCTGAAGGAATCGGAAGAGAGAGCTTACGCATTAGGGGCTGCAGTCTATCTTCAGAAACCCTACGACCCGCCGGAGCTATTGAAAAAAATTAAGGAAACAATCGGGGGCGCTGCAGGATAAGTAAATGAATCATCTTTGTAGGGCTGGTTTTAGCTCTCACGTAGTGCACCGTTTCCTGGCCATAGGCCAGGGCACAGAAGGGGCTACAAGCCGAAGGTGCAGTGACACCATGCAAGCAGGGGAGGCAAGCACAGAAGGAGCCCTGGTTTTATTAGCAAGCAATTTGGTGGGAAACCAGGAAACGGTACAAGTTGCGGTAACCTGGTTCAAGTGCGGATTAAACTTGCCTCTTGTCTAACTTGCCGCTTGTCTAAAAGGAATACAAAAGCTATAATTAATTTCAAGACTAATATTAAGAGGGAGCTTGTTTATGATCATAACCAGGCAGAAAGCGTTTCGAGATATACTCGAGGCGATAAAGGGATCCAAAAAGGTGTTTCTGGTCGGGTGCACTCTTTGTGCCACTACTTGTAAGACCGGCGGAGAAGACCAGATAAAAGAGATGGAAGAAGCCCTCCGCAAAGAAGGCAAGACGGTTACGGGATGGGCTGTTCTGGACCCCGTGTGCAACCTCCTGGAAGTCAAACGTCTTTATCGTAAAAGAGGTAAGGAGATAGACGATGCCGATGCTATCCTGAGTTTTGCCTGCGGCGGGGGTACCCAGGCGATAGTCGACATCATCCCGGCAAAAGAAGTTTTTCCGGGAAATGACACCCTTTTTCAGGGGGAGATAACGGCACAGAGTTTAAAGAAGGCGCAGTTCGACCAGAAGTGTTCCTTGTGCGGGGAGTGTATTTTAGTCCAAACGGGCGGCATATGCCCGGTGACCCGGTGCCCGAAGGAGCTTATCAACGGCCCCTGTGGAGGGGTCAAGAAGGGCAAATGCGAGGTCGATAACGAGCTGGACTGCGTATGGACGTTAATATACGACCGCTTAAAAGAGCTCGGTCGATTGAGCGAGATGAAAAAGGTCAGGGCTCCCAGGGACCACGGCAAAAACAGAAAACCCCAGAACCTTGTCATTAAATGAGTTCCGATCACATAAGAGAAAACGTCAAAAAATTACTGGAAGAGCTTCCCGATGGCGTCGAGCTGGTGGCAGCCGCCAAGACAAGAACTCCCGAGGAAGTGGGAGAGGCGGTCGCCGCCGGAGTTAAGATCATCGGGGAGAATTATGTCCAGGAGGCGGCGGAGGCGTTTAAAATAACAGGCCGGGCGGTGAAGTGGCATTTTATAGGTCACTTGCAAAAGAATAAGGTAAAAAAAGCGGTCGAGATATTTGACATGATCGAGACGATCGATTCCGTTAGTCTGGCGGAAGAGATCTCAAGAAGAAGCGGCGAAATAAACAAGGTAATGCCGGTCCTGATCGAGATCAACAGCGGCAGGGAGCCGCAGAAGTTCGGTGTGTTTCCCGAAGAGGCGCGCGGGATGATCGGGGAGATATCGCGCCTTTCCAATATAAAGGTCATGGGCCTGATGACGATGGGTCCGTTTTCAGGCGACCCGGAAGACGCCCGTCATTATTTTGTTGAGACAAGAAAAATTTTTGAAGAAATCAAGACCGCGGATCTGCCCGGTGTCCAGATGAAGTATCTTTCCATGGGCATGACGAACTCCTATCGGGTTGCCATAGAGGAATCAGCGAACATGGTAAGAATAGGGGAAAAAATATTCGGAGAAAGAGATGTACGTTAAAGTTCTGCATGATAACAAGGCAAGGAAGGGACTTCTCTCGGGACGCGGTTTTTCCTGCCTGGTTGACGGCAAGATCCTTTTTGATACCGGAGAAGCACCGTACGCTCTTGTGGAAAATATGGATCGGCTCATGGTTTCCGCTAAAGATCTGGAAGCGGTAGTCATCTCTCACGACCATTGGGACCATACCGGCGGGTTGTGGGAGGTCCTGAAAAGAAAGAAAGGCCTTAAGGTCTATGCGTGCCATTCGTTCAGCGAAACGTTCAAAAAGTGCGTCAAGGAGCTGGGAGGCAAACTTATCTTTGTGGATAAGCCAGTGGAGATCGCCGATAACATTTTTGTGACGGGAGAGATGGAGGGCAAGTACAAGGGCGAGGATATATCCGAGCAGGCGCTGGTGGTAAAAGGGGATAAAGGAACTTCGGTTATAACCGGGTGCGCGCATCCGGGGGTCGTGAACGTCCTGAAATATGTGAAAAGCAAATTGAAGACGAACAAAGTTTATATGGTCTTTGGGGGTTTTCATCTTGAAGGTATGGAACGTGACCAGATCAGCGGGATCATCTCCGACTTGAAAAAACTGGGCGTGGTTAAGGCCGGACCTACGCATTGTTCCGGGGAGAAGGCCAGGAGGATGTTCAGCGGACAGTACCACGATAACTTTGTCGCCGTGAAGGCGGGGCATATCATTCATCTGTAGGTGGAATAAATGCAGCAGACTAAGAATATCCCGGAAGGGGTACGTGATATCATCATAATAGGAGGCGGGCCGGCGGGTTTGACGGCGGGTCTTTATGCCGCGAGAGGACGCATGAATGCGCTGCTCATAGAGAGTCTTGTCGTTGCCGGACAGGTAACGATAACGGATATGGTAGAGAATTATCCGGGTATAGAGAAGACATCCGGTTTTGAGCTCATAAGCGCGTTTAAGAGACAGGCCGAGACGTTTGGCCTGGAGTGCCGGCAGGGGACTGTGAAAGGTATTTCCCGTTTTGAAAGGGAGAACGCGAGGGTGTGGCGGGTCGAGGATGAAAACGGCGCGCACGAAACTCTTTCGGTTATTGTTGCCAGCGGGGCCAGCCCTAAAAAGCTGGGCCTTCCCGGAGAGGAAGACTTCGTCGGTAAAGGTGTTTCTTACTGCGCGACATGCGATGGGGCTTTTTTCCGCGAAAAAGATATCGTCGTTATAGGTGGAGGCGACACCGCGGTAGAAGAGGCGCTCTTTTTGACGCGTTTTGGCAAAAAAGTGATTTTGGTACATCGCAAGGACCGCCTGCGGGCTACCCGGATACTGCAGGAACGTGTCCGTGCTAATAAAAAGATAGAGTTCGTGTTGGAATCCGAGATTGAAGAGATACTGGGTGGCGAGAAAGTGGAAAAAGTCCGTGTCAGTAATGTTAAAACCGGCGAGAAGACAGATATTCCGTGTGACGGGGTGTTCGTCTTCGTCGGATGGAAACCGAATACGGATTTTCTTGATGGGACAGTCGAACGCGACGAACGCGGATGTGTTGTCGCCGACGACGAAATGAAGGCATCCGAGGAAGGCGTGTTTGTCGCCGGTGATTGCCGCAAGAAACTGCTGCACCAGATAGTAACTGCCTGCGGTGACGGCGCTACGGCGGCGTTTTCCGCTCAGCACTATGTTGAGGAACTTAAAGGCACGGCGTATAAGTAGGTCCTCGATTCATCGAGCCCGAAAAGAGATAAAATAAGGAGGAATAAATGCGTTCAGATCAGATTACAAAAGGTCTCGAGAGAGTGCCGCATCGTTCTCTTTTAAAAGCGCTGGCCTATATCGATGAGGAATTATCCAGGCCCATCATAGGCATAGCCAATTCCGCGAATGAAGTCATCCCCGGACACAAGCATCTCAATGAGGTGGCGGAAGCGGTCAAAACCGGGGTCAGGATAGCAGGCGGTACGCCCATGGAATTCAGCACAATAGGGATCTGCGACGGTATAGCCATGGGGCACAAAGGCATGAAATATTCCCTTCCTTCGCGTGAACTGATCGCCGATTCCGTGGAAACTATGGGAATGGCGTATCCCCTGGACGGGCTTGTCTGTATCTGCGATTGCGATAAGATAGTCCCGGGAATGATGATGGCCATGCTGAGGCTCAATATTCCCGCTATACTCGTAAGCGGCGGGTCGATGATGGCCGGTTGCATAAACAAGAAATCGATTGACCTGATTACTGTTTTTGAGGGGGTGGGCGCGCGGACCTCGGACAAGATCACGGACAAAATGTTGAAACAGCTTGAGGATGAAGCTTGTCCCGGTTCGGGTTCATGTTCCGGCATGTTTACCGCGAATTCCATGAACTGCCTGAGCGAGGCGCTCGGATTGAGTCTGCCTGGTAACGGAACGATCCCCGCGGTCATGGCGAAAAGGCTGCGCTTGTCAAAAATCGCAGGCATGAAGATCATGGAACTCGTGGCTAAAGACATCAAGCCGCGAGATATCGCAACGCAAAAAGCATTTGAAAACGCTATTACCGTGGAAATGGCAATCGGAAGTTCCACCAATACCGTGCTTCATCTCCCGGCGATCGCAAACGAAGCCGGCATAAAGCTGGACCTGAAGCTGTTCAACGAGATAAGTGAACGCACTCCCAATCTTTGCCGCATATCACCGGCAGGTAAACAGCATCTCGAGGACCTGGACAAGGCGGGAGGTATACCGGCGGTCATGTCGGAACTGAATAAAAAGGTCTCATACATATGGATCTTATGACAGCTGCGGGTATAACAGTGAAAGAAAATATGCATGACGCGGTTAACCTTGATGCGGAAGTCATACACCCCGCAGATGCGCCTTATTCACCGGATGGGGGTTTGAGTATACTTTTCGGGAACCTTGCCCTCGACGGGGCGGTTGTCAAAAAATCGGCCGTTGACGAAAGTATGCTTGTTCATGAAGGGCCGGCCCGCACTTTTGATTCCGAAGAGGAAGCCATGAAGGCAATACTCGGCGGAAAGATAAAAGAAGGGGACGTGGTCGTTATCCGTTATGAGGGGCCTAAAGGGGGCCCGGGAATGAGGGAGATGTTAGGGCCTACTTCCGCTATCGCGGGCAGGGGTCTGGATAAGGCCGTGTCGCTTATTACGGACGGACGTTTTTCCGGCGGCACGCGCGGCGCCGCCATAGGTCACGTTTCGCCGGAAGCCCAGGAAGGCGGGGTTATAGCTGTGGTCACCGAAGGCGACAGAATAAGGATCGACATACCCAAAAAGTCCCTGGAACTTCTTGTAGACGCTACAGAGATCGAAAAACGTTTCCAGAAGTGGCGGCATCCCGATTACAAGGTAAAAGAGGGCTATCTATATAGATACGCCAAACAGGTGACTTCGGCTTCGACCGGAGCGATATTTAAAAAGGACTGATGACAGGCTTCAGGCTGCAAGCCACAAGCCGCAGGTTGTAGCCTTGAGGCCTGAAGCTTGAAGCTATGAAGACATGAAAGACTACAAATTCTGTCCCATATGCGGGGCAAGCGGTCTGGAAAGCAAAAAAATAGAAGACCGAAACAGGATGATCTGCGGGAAATGCGGGTGGATTGATTACCGCAACCCTATCCCTGTTATAGCCTGCCTGGTTTCCAACTCTAAGGGGGAACTGCTTCTCATCAAAAGGAATGTTGAGCCCTCTAGGGGTCGCTGGGCCCTGCCCGGCGGATTTATCGAAGTGGGTGAAACGCTTCAGGAAGCCGGATGCCGGGAATTATGCGAAGAGACCGGTCTGGAAAGCAAGCCAGGTCGCCTGGTCGGGGCGCATATGCAGAAAAGCCAGATGTACGGATTCGTGCTGGTTGTCGGGATGGTGTTTACCGTCGAGAACGAAGATATCCGCCCGGGTGACGATGCCGCGGACGCGAAGTTCATCCCCGCCGAAGATATTCCGGACATTCCCTTTATCAGCCACCGCAAGCTTATAGAAGAATTCTTCGAATTATAAGCACCCGAGTGGCGCATCCATCCTTGCAATTGTAAACAAAAGATGCTAAACTTGTTTACAATATGGATGCCAGCACCGCCCGAGATATTTTGTCCCTTCCCCTGGAAGAACTCCTTTCTATCGCCAACAGGTCACGCCGTGAAGGCGTGGGCCGGAATATCGAGATCTGCAGTGTTATTAACGCCAAGTCCGGCGCGTGCAGCGAAGATTGCAAATTCTGCGCGCAATCGGCGCACTACTTTACGGACATCCAGAACCATTCCCTGAAAACTAAAGACGAAATGATCGCGTCCGCCAGAGCGGCCAAAGCCAACGGTGCCGACCGGTTTGGTGTCGTTACAAGCGGCAGGACACTTGCCGCTTGCGAGATAAAGATTATCGCCGAGGCGATAAGAGCGATTCGGGAAGAGGTCGGTATAGTGCCATGTGCTTCGCTCGGCGCGCTTAGCGAGGAATCGTTTGCAGTGCTTAAAGATGCCGGTCTTTCGCGGTACCATCACAATATAGAGACTTCCCAGCGTTTCTATCCACAGATAGTGTCCACGCACGATTACGGCGAAAGGGTCAGCACCATAAGATCCGCAAAAAAAATGGGTCTAGAAGTATGCGCCGGGGGAGTGCTCGGTATGGGCGAGACCTGGCAGGACCGAATCGATATGGCGCTGCTTTTGAAGGAACTGGCCGTGGATTCCGTCCCGCTGAATTTTCTTGTTCCCATAAAAGGAACGCCTCTTGAAGGCGCGAAGAAGATCTCTCCGATAGAGGCTATCAGGGCGATCGCACTTTTCCGTATCATACTTAAGGGTGCGACTATAAAGGTTGTCGCGGGCAGGGAGTCTGTCTTGAAGGATTTTCAGGGTTTCATGTACAGAGCGGGGGCCAACGGCATGATGATAGGAGGGTATCTTACTATTGCCGGCCGGTCACCGGAGGAAGATCGCGCCCTGGTCGCGGAAGTGCAGAAAATATGGAACGAAGAATAAAAAAATTCCTTAAAGAAAGAGAGGAGGAGGGACTCTTCAGGCGTCTTGCGAAGATTTCTCCGCTCGGAGGAGGAAAGATACTCTCAGACGGCAAGGAGTATATCAATTTCTCTTCAAACGATTATCTTGGTTTATCCTCACACCCGAAACTTATAAACGCGGCATCTGAAGTCCTTTCTCCGGTTGTCGGGTCTTCGGCATCCCGCCTAATGACCGGTAGCACGGCGGTGCATCACCTCCTGGAGGAGCGCGTAGCGCGCTTTAAAGGTAAACCGGCCTCTCTTGTTTTTAATTCGGGATATCAGGCGAACGTTGGTATTATAAGCGCTCTTTTGGGAAAGGGCGATTGTGTTTTTTCTGACAGGTTGAATCATGCCAGCATAGTCGACGGTATTCGTCTTTCAGGGGCCTCCTTTTTTCGGTTCAGACACAACGATACGGATCATCTTGAGGAAATATTACTGCGGGAAAGGAATAAATACGCCGAAGCGCTTATAGTCACGGAAACAGTTTTCAGCATGGATGGGGATATCGCCCCGATAGAAGAAATAGCCCGGCTTAAAAAGAAGTACGATTGCATGCTGATGGTCGATGAGGCGCACGCGACGGGCGTATTCGGCCCCGGCGGCAGCGGACTCGTCGAGGCAAAAGGCGTTACCGATGAAGTCGATATTGTCATGGGCACGTTTAGCAAGGCCCTTGGGGGATTCGGTTCTTATGTGGCCTCGTCCCGGGCAGTGAGGGATTACCTGGTCAATACATGTCGCAGTTTTATCTATTCCACGGCTCTTCCTCCTTCGGTTATAGCGGCTGATATCGCCGCGTTGGAGCTTGTAAGGGATGAGCCTCACCGTCGCAAAACGCTTTTGACAAATGCCCGCGACTTCAGGGATAAGCTGAAAGCGGAAGGATTTAATGCTGGGGGCGATTCCCAGATCGTTCCTGTAGTCGTGGGCGAGAACGAAGAAACCGTGCGCGCACAAGACGCGAGCCCGGAAGGTTCCCTGGCCTCGGCACTTTCGCAGATCCAGGAAACGGTCCGTATAAGTGAATCTTTGAAGAAGAAAGGTTACTGGGTTACGCCGGTACGGCCGCCCACTGTGCCGCATCACCAGGCGCGCCTGCGCCTGTCTTTGACCTTCGACCACACGAGGGAAATACTGGACAAATTTATAGAGGACATCAGCGGGGTTCGATGAATCGAACCCCTACAGATGTAGGGGCGCAATTCATTGCGCCCGAAACGTTGCACGCTAATATGGACAAAAAAATTATTAGAAATAATTTTTCCAGGAACGCGGATAGTTACGATGACCATGCCGCGGTCCAGAAAAGATGTGCTGAAAAACTTATAGAGCTTATCCGGGGAAAACAATTCCGGCGAATACTCGAGGTAGGATGCGGAACGGGCATATACACGAAGCTTTTGCGTGACGAGTACGCCGATGCACAGATAACCGCTCTTGATATTTCCGGAGATATGGTGGAGATCGCACAGAAAAAGTTTTCGCAAGGTGACGTAGCTTTTATGGTCGCCGACGGCGAACAGATAAGGAGAGATGAAAAGCTCGACCTTATTACTTCCAACGCAAGCTTTCAATGGTTTGAGCGCTTTGGGACCGCGCTTGAGCTTTTCGCGAGAACTCTTGCCGATGACGGTGTGTTATGTTTTTCTATGTACGGGCCGGAGACTTTTAAGGAATTTGAAGAAGTGCTTGGACGTCATTTCGGCGGGCGCCCGTGGTTAAGTTCCAGCCGGTTTGTCTCCCGCGAAACGACGGAAGTCATCCTGAAGAAACATTTTAAAAATTTTGATCTGGTGGAAGAACATTTTACCGTAGATTTTTTCTCGCTATGGGATTTTTTAAAAGATATCAAACATAGCGGCGCAAGGGGCGAAGGCCTCGGAGGGGGAAGGTTTTTAGGCAAGTACGTGATAAAAGAGCTGGAGAAGACCTATATCGAGAAGTTTGGCGGCATTACCGCCACGCATCACGTGTATTTCTGCAAAGCCCAGATCTAACCAGATTAGTTTACGAAACATGAAAAACGCGATTTTTATAACAGGAACGGATACGGGAGTCGGCAAGACGATCGTTACCGGACTTCTGGGGCGGCTCTTTACGGAGAGAGGCATAAAGACCATCACCCAGAAGTGGGTTCAGACAGGATGCGCGGGAGTTTCCGAGGATATTGCCGTTCATATGGGGTTTATCCGGAACGGCGAAAGATATATAGAGAAATATCATTCTGATATGGCGCCTTATGTTCTGGAGTTTCCGTCCTCGCCGCATCTGGCGGCGCTTTTGGAGAAAAAACATATAGATGCTGCTATTATAGAGCGGTCTTTTCGGCGTCTTGAGAAAGATTTCGATCTTGTGCTTGTTGAGGGCAGCGGGGGTCTCATGGTGCCTATAAACGACGAAAAGATGATAGTGGACATTGTGGAAAGACTCCGCTTGAGTGTACTGGTCGTCGCCCAGAACAGACTGGGAGCTATAAACCAGACGCTTCTGACAGTAGAAGCCTTGCGGCAAAGAGGCCTGGAGATCCTGGGTATAGTATTTAACCGGGTGTCTCAAGAGGGTGACGAGCTGATCCTTAAAGACAACAAGCGGATCATAGGGGAACTTACAGGCGAAGACGTTCTGGGAGAACTCACCTACAGCAAGGATATGGAAAAGCTTTACGAGACGTTTCTTCCGGTAGGCGAACGGATACTTCAAAAAATCTAACCTGATTAGATCTAAGGGGATTATATGAGGGATGAAATAGTAAGAAAGGATCTGAAATATCTCTGGCATCCGTATACCCAGATGAAGGATTGCGAGGAGATGCCCCCCATACCGATAGCAAGAGCCGAAGGCGTTAAGCTATACGACTGTGATGGGAACTTCTATTATGACACCATCTCCAGCTGGTGG
>JBDRIH010000007.1:0-5340 GCA_043816025.1 Candidatus Omnitrophota bacterium | reverse complement strand
GCAATACTGTTCTTTTCCCTTTCCTGTACATTTTTCAAAAGCTTCATGTTCTCGTTATATGAACTTTCGGCCGTCTGTACGTTTTCGTACGCTTCATACCAGTCATAATATATGAGGATGATGGATGAAAGGTACTTTTCGTAAGCCTCTGCTATCTGATATTTGGCAATGTCTATTTCCATGCCTACGATCTTGTCTAATAGCCTTGTTGCTCTCCCAAAAGCGTTCCTCGCCACGGGCTGAGATACTATAGTGTAGAATTCAGCGTCGATATCACCCAGCAAGGTATCCTTCATGGTCGAATTGTATCCCGCTTCCAGCTCCGTACCCGTATAGGGGAAAAGTTTGCTGAGCGAAACTTCATATACGGGATATCCCTTATCGTGCTGTTTTACAAACGCTACATACTCACCTTTAGAAGAGATCACTATATCATCAGCGGGAAGTTCCAGCTTCTTCTTGTAGTTCAATTTAAGGTTTTCTATAAGTATCTGTTCGAATTCCCTGTCTCCGGCACATGCCTGTTCGATAAATTCATCCAGCGATAAAGTCTCCGTCTCTTCCGCCTCTTGAGCGAAGACGGATAGAACAGAAGCGGAAATGCTTAAAAATATTATTATCAGGGCTTTTTTCATCATATTATCTTCCGGCCAGCCTGTATTGAACTCCTTTATAAAAACTGTACATGCACGGGACAAGAACCAGGGTTATCAAGGTGCCGAACAAAAGCCCCCATGCAAGCGCAAGCATCATCTGCGCGAGCATCGAATCATATCCCGCCCAGCCATAAGCTGTGGGCACGATAGCGACGACCGTGGTAACGGTAGTAAGAACCACCGCCCTTAACCGGGTTTTTGCTATGCTTGATATCTGCAGGTCCTTTTCCTTTCTGTCCTTCCCCATGTCAAAGACCCTGTCAAGTTTTGTCGTCATTATTATGGAATCATTTACGACAACACCCGTAAGTCCCAGCGCCCCGACAACCGCGAAAAACCCGTACATCCTTATCCCATGCATCCAGAAAGCCAGGCTAATACCTACTATTCCGAACGGAATAACGAGCATAATAATGAACGGTTTTAAAAGAGAATCAAGAAGAAGCGCAAGTATTATGTAAATGAAAAACAGCGCCATTACCACGGCAAAAGTAAAATCCCGGCCCGATTCACGCGTATCTTTGACCTCTCCCCTGAATTCGACTATCGCCGTAGGATATTTCGCTTTGAATTTCGGGAAAACATTCTTTTCAAAATGATCCGCGATATCAAGAGGCGTTTTACCCGAACGCGGCGTGATATCGGAATAAACCGTAGTACACCTTTTCATGTCTTCCCTGATTATGGAATCAGGCCCTTCGACTTTTTCGACCGTGACAAGATCCTTAAGCGGCACTAAATACTGTCCCTGGTTCTCCACCGGGATCTCGAATATTTTAGCGATATCGTCTTTCGCCCCCGGAATGACGGTAAGCCTTACGTACACGGGCTCTTCGTCGCCGCTGAACTCATAAAGAATGGTCCCCTCAAGAGCTGCCCTTAACGTCTTGGCAACATCCGAAGGGTTTATCGCCAGCCGCCTTATCTTGTCCCGGTCAAGCGTAAGACGATACTCGGGATTATATACCGGCCTGTCTATCTCCACGTTGACAAGCGCGGGGTCCTGGCGCATTTCCTCCGCAAGTTCATCGGCCAATTTATATCTGCGCTGGTTATTGTTCTCCTTTATCAATATATCTATCGGACTTGCTGAATCCTGGCCATGCCAGGCTTTACTCATGCGTATATTCTCTATCCCCGGCATACCCTCAAGTTTTTCCTTCCACTCTTTTATAAGCAGATCGGCGGATTTTTTGCGCTTTTCCCTGGGCAGGATCTCTATGCTCATGCGGAATTTATTTTCCTGGGCGGCAGACCCCATTCTCGATCTGGCTATCTGGTTTCTGAAACCTATTACTTCTTTTCCGGTGTAATCCTGTATAACATCCTCTATCGGCTGGGACAAGCGTGCCGTTTCATACCGCATGGTCCCCGGAGGCGTTTCCCCGGAAAGCTCTATCTGCCTGGTTTCCTCATCCGGGAACATCACAAACTTCATGCCTCTGGAAGCTATATAACCGGCCAACAAGAGCAATATAACGGATATAACAAATATTACGACCTTTTGCCCCAGGAGCTTATTCACTATGGCCTCGTATTTATTTTCCGCCCATTCTGTCCAGTGTTTACCGTTGGACCCGGCTGGATCGTTCTTTTTGCCGAAAGGAAGCATCATATGCCCGGGTAATATAAAAAGCGCCTCAAAGAGACTGCCGCCCAGCATCAAAAATACTATAGGCGGTATGAATTTCACCATTACCCCGAAACGCCCCGTGAAAAAGAAAAGCGGCACGAACGCAACGCAGGTCGTCAATATACTGGCAATGATCGGCAGGAACACGAAGGATGTACCTTTAACCGTGGCTTCTTCTTTGGCCATACCGCCGGAGCTCATGCGGTTGACATTCTCAGCGACAACTATAGCGTCATCCACGACCATTCCCATGACTATTATGATAGCGGCAAGTGTAATATTGTTGACCGAATACCCCATAAGAAGTCCTCCTATGAGGGTGAAACAGAATGTGAAAGGTATCCCCATCGCCACCCATAATCCGGAGCGGAGATCAAGAAAAAGAAAAAGCGTGATAAGCACAAGTATGAACCCTATCGCGCCGTTAAAGGTTATAAGGCTCAGCCTGTTCCTTACATCGAAAGATTCATCATCAAGAAGAATAAGTTCAATATCTGTGTCCTTCAAGGTAATATCCCTGAAGGTTTTAACGATCTTTTCAACCGCCTTTACGGCGTCAACAATACCATATCCGGAATTTTTACTGACGTTCAGGAATATGCCCTCGTGTCCGTTTATCTTCAAGATCGTCTTCGTCTTTTCATACCCTTTCTCTACATTCGCCAGATCCGAAACCCTTATTATTTGACCTTCAAAGCCTCCCTGAACACTCATCTTTTCAAGCTTTTCAACAGTATCGAGTTCACCTGAAAGCGTTACTTTGGGCTCGCTGATGTTCTCTATGCTTCCGGCAGGTTGACGCACATTACCGTTCTGTATCTCACTCATAACGGTATTAAAAGTAATATTATATTCCTTAAGTTTATCCGGCACGATCTCTACATGTATTTCATCTTTAAGATAACCTGACCTTGTTACCGAATTTACCTCCGGCAGGCTCATAAGCTCATCTTCAAGCACAAGAGCGTATGTTTGGAGTCTTTCGCGGAATGGGACATCCAGAATGTTCTTCCCTTTGTATATAAGCCCGATATCTATAATAGCTTTTCGTGATGTTTTGAATACGCGGACGCGGGGATCGTCAACAATATCGGTTGGAAGATCTACGTCGAGTACTTCATTGCGTATTTCGGAAATAACAGCTTCTTTGTCAGGATGGTCTTTTTCTATTTCGACAGTTACCGTGCAGTTCCCTATGCTTGTTGAGCTGTACACCCGGTAAACCCCGTCAATATCCCGGATCGCTTCTTCCATGGGCTCCGTAACATAATACTCCACATCCTCAGTGGAAGCCCCGGGGTAATTGGTGGTGATACTTACGGTATCAAACGTTATGTCCGGCAGCTCCTCTTTGGGCAGGCCCTTCCACGCAAACATCCCGCCCACTAATACCCCTACGAATATTAGATTGGCCAATAGATGCCGCTTTAAAAAGAATCTGATCAACCGCTCGCGCATAGTGACATCATTTTATCATCGATTAATATATTTATAAACATCTTTAGTTTATACCTGACCGGCCCCTAATGTTCCCCAGGCCCATTTTCTGCTACTTTTTGCGCCCGTGCACCTTTTTGGATTTTTGGTTACGTCTTTCTTTTCTCAACTCTTCCATTTTCTGGAACTGTTCGGGGGTAAGTATCTCTTTCATGGCCTGGACATTATCCACCTTCATGTCCAACAGCTGCGCGTTTATCGCCTTTAGCTCCGCAACGGTGTTTTTTATTGCCCCCTCATCCGAATCGTAGTTTCCCAGTTCCTCGCGAAGAGCCCTATGGGTTGCCTTTAACGCCTCCCTCAGCGTTTCCATCCGGGCTTTCTTCTGGTCAAGATGCGTTTTCAGCTGTTCTCTCTGTTCCCCGGAAAGATCCAGCTTGTCTATCATACCCTGGAAACGCTTCGCGGGACCTCCCCATTTTCCGCCTTCGGCATCTTTAAAACCATGTCCCTTTACCCCGCATTGCTCCCCCTCGCCGCCGTGCATGGCGTAAGAAGTCGCCGCGGCCGACAGCATTACCACCGCGCTTAAATAAACCACGAACCTCTTTATCATTGTCTTCATCTCCGGCCTCCTTTTTTGTCACCATTTTTTCCCCCTTCATCATCTTAGACAAGAAGGGACCGAAAAAAGTTTCGTTTAAAGAAAAATATCTTCCGGGAAAAACCCGTTATATTCATCCGTATCGCCATTGCCGTTATCCAGCGAATCCAGAAAATCCAACTGTTCTTCCAGATACACGTTCACCGCGTTGCGCTCCGAAAAATACGTTGTCGCGAAGATCCCCCCTGCAATCACCAGGACAAGAAGATACCCCGCGGCAAACACGGGTTTTCTCACGCGCAACAGGTTGTTCAGGAAGTCCGCGATACTTTCCCTGACGCTTTCGCGCTCAGGCCCTTCGATCGCCCTTTTGATCCGTAACCATACCTCTTCCGGCGGCTGGACGTGCCCGGTCTGCCGGAGAGGCGCGATGATCCTTTCTTTAACGCGTTCTTCCAACTCCCGGCAATCCGCGCACGTCCTTATATGGTCCGTCACTTTTCGCCGGCTGGGCCCGGTCATTTCCCGGTCCGTGTAATCGGCAAGGATCAGCCTTTGTATTTTTTTGCATCTCATGGCTTCCGCTCCTCCCCCCCATATCGGGAAATCAGTTTTTCCCGGGCCCTCTTAAGCCGGGACCTTACGGTATTTATATTTATTCTGAGCGCGTGGGCTATTTCCCGGTACTTAAGCCCTTCTATATCTTTAAGAACTATGCAAGCGCGCTGTTCAAGCGGTAAACTATCGAGCATGCTGTTTACCATCTTCTGCCTGTATTCTTCGTCAATGCCGCTTACCTCCGGCGCTTTCTTATCTTCCACGGCTATCCCGTCGTCATATGGCATCATTTTCCCGCGGTCCCTTGATCTTTTCCTGTAAGCGTTGATCGCCATATTGGCGGTGATCCTGTACAGCCAGGTCTTAAAAGAAGACCTGAACTGAAACCTTTTAAGATTTTTATGAATGCTGATAAATACATCCTGTGTAACCTCCTCGGCATCCTCCCTGCT
>JBDRIH010000006.1:0-3297 GCA_043816025.1 Candidatus Omnitrophota bacterium | reverse complement strand
GCACTGCTCATGCAAAAACTTTTACACAGACCACATCCATTGCAAAGAGCGGTGCTGAAAAACAGCTCCCGGTGATCGCCGCTATTTTCTATCTTCAATGCGCCTGTGGGGCACATCCCAATGCACGCAAAACAATTATTACACGTATCCGTTGCGTCGACCGTATAGTAGTAATTTTTCAGCAGCGCCTTCCGGGTTTTCCCCGGCGAAATCTCTAACGCCCTGTTCAACAACTCTCTTTTGAAAGGCAGTATTTTTTCTGAATACGCCTGAATCTCTTTGCTCGGGTCTTCGCCGAAAAGCCCTGCTGCCTTTATAAAGGTAAAATTTTTCATCGCCTTGAAAAAACCGCGCCTGTCATAGGAGGCTTCCTGAATATCAAGGTCTGTTTTATTTTTTATCAGCCTTATCTTCTCAACCGCCCCGATAGAGGTTTTTACGTCAACAGCCTGGATCCTTTTTTCAAGGGCGTCGATAATAAAGCTGTTTCTGCAGTCCGCGCATCCCGATACATCAAGATGGAGATGATCATTCATAAAAACGGAAAACGCTATGATATGCTCCTCGGACAAGAATCCGAAACAGAACGTCTTTGCATGAGAGGGGGTTTTTACATTCGCCCTGCAGCCCAAGACAGGCGGCCCGACAGATGACTGGATTTTTCTAAGTTTGCCGATCAGAGAATAAAAATCAAAACCGTTTATTTCAAAACAATCGGAATGGCATGACGAGACACACAACATACACTCAGAGCATTGGTTCGCCTCGATCCGCACATCTTCAACTATCGCGATTGCATTGAAGCGGCATTGTTCAATGCAACTGGCGCAGGAGTTCCGGTTAAACCGCATTCTCAGACATCGGGAACGGTCGGTCGAAATACCCTCTTTGGCGTTTAATGCCCTGGCTATGATTTTCTCTTTTAGCATGGCCGGCTTTAAACAGCCTTTGCGCTTAACTCTTCCGGAATGCCGTCTCCCGGGCGCGCTTTTCCAATGAAGAGAGAGAGGCAATCCGCAAGGCTCGTGTAAAATTCATTATCCGTTCCCTGCTTTATTTTATCGCAAAACGGTTTGATCCATCGCTTAAGAAACTGATCAAAGAACAAATTCTGCGTCTTTATAAAATCAAGCGCTTCCTCCCATTGAGAATTTTCGAGCGCCGCTACCTCCTTGAATATCAGGTAATGCATGAATTCCAGTTCTGCCGTGATATGGTCGGGCAGATTCCTGAATTCGCTGTCCATGGAAAGTCCCTGCTCCTCATAGAGCTTGATCACTTCCAGGGTAGAATCGCCCATGACCATTTTTTCTCCGTCAAGATACACAGAACCATAAGGCGGCGCCAAAAGCTCATTTGGACCGACAAAGAGTTTTGCGTAAGCAACAAGAAGCTCTTCTTCGCTGTATTTTGAAAAGGCCTTTCCCATTTCTGATGCATGCGCCGCGCTATCCGGCGAGATCGGTTTCAGCAACCCTTCGAGGTTCTTAAAAAATTCTTCCTGAATGAATAACTCCTTCTGCGGCTGATAAAAACAGGCGGACAGCAACCTGAAACAGTCACCGCTTCTCTTTTCCTTCAGAATGAAATCGTCGATTTTCATTTTTGGACCCACCTTAAAAAAATAAGGGTGGGGCTGCCTTTGAAACAGTCCCACCCTCGGAATTCTAAAGGACCTTTACTTTTTCTTGCCGGCCGCTTTTGTCGCAGGACCTTTTGGGGTTTCTGCTCTAAAGGTCTTGATGTAAAACACATTGGGCTGTGTGCCCTTTTCTCCGGGCGTCAAAAGTTCGCCTTTACCGTTCTTCAGCTGAACGGCCTTGTGTTTCTTGAGCAGATTGCTTATCTCGCTGCCCGGATCGCTCTGGTCGCCAAATATCCTTGCCTTTGCCGGGCACGATGCAACGCAGTAGGGCTGTTCGCCGTTGATCACCCGGTGCTCGCAGAAGATGCATTTTTCGACTTTGCCCTTCTCCCTTACATTTGCATAGTCCGAATGCTTGTACAACGTGCGGTGCGGCGGCGTGTCGCCTGCTTTCCTGGATATTTCATCTCCCGATGCTGTTAAGCCGGGGATCGTCTCTTTTTTGTCCTTGTAGAACGGATGCACCTCGTCCGAAAAGTCATTGAAGCTGATCACGCTGTACTGCGCGCCTTTCTTATCGACGTCTTCCGTGCTGTATGGACATGCATTTTGGCATTGGCGGCAGCCGATGCACCTTTCCATGTTATGGATCGTCATGCCGTTTTCGTGTTTGTGCATCGCCTTGGGCGTAACCGGGCATGCCTTGACGCAGGGGGCATCCGTGCAGTGGTTGCACAGAACCGGCATCGCTGTGAAATGAACATTGGGGAATTTGCCTTTCGTCGTCATAATGAAATCGGCCCAGTTGAATCGCTGGCCCTTTGCCCTGTCTTGGGTATTATTCTCAGTCTTGCAAGCAATTGCGCATGAACCGCAGCCTGCGCACTTCTGCAAATCTATCACCATCCCGTATTTTGGCATTTATCGTTTCCTCCTTTCCTCAGACCTTTTCGATTCTAACTGCGGTGAACCCGCCGTTTCTGCAGTTGCTTCCAGTCATGCGCTCCGTATCAAAGGGCATGAGGTCGTTGTTGTTGCCGCCCCTCGGCTGGGCCTTGGCGAAGTCCTTTGCCGCAACTTTTCCGTATGCCCAGTGTCCCTGGCCGAAGCATTTGGCAATGGTTCCGGCCCTGACGCCTTCCCAGAGCTTTGCCGGAACGGTGATGCTGCCCGTTACAGAGGTGAGCTTCACCGTATCGCCGGTCTTTATGCCGAGTTTCTTGCCGTCCGCGGGATTGATCTTTACGACATCGTCCCAGCTTTCATCTCCCACATCCATCTTTTTGAATTCCTGGAACCAGGTTGTATTCTGGCTCCTTCCTTCCCTGTTGAGTCGGGACTTGTAGTCAACAAAGATGAAGGGGTACCTGGCAGGATCTCCCCATACCTTGGGTGGTTCATAATGGGGTACAAACACCTCTTCGCCTTTGGCCAGATAGCCGGCTGCATCAACCACATCGTCGATAGTTGTTTTGTATTTCTTCGCATGGTCGCCGAGGGCCTTCTTGAGCGCTCCGCTGTAAAACTCGAACTTTTTTGAAAGAGTCGGAAAGCCCTTCTCCCAGAGAGCTTTGAAGGGATAGCCCTCGGAGTTGTAAACGCCTTTTGCCTTGAAGTCTTCCCAGCTTGTCAGCTTGTCGCCCTTAAGGGGCTTTTCGGGCTTCCAGACCGGCGCGCTGATGATCCTTGACGCAATCATCGCAAACTCCTCT
>JBDRIH010000005.1:0-6007 GCA_043816025.1 Candidatus Omnitrophota bacterium | reverse complement strand
ATCTTTCCCTTTTCGTCCATGATCGCCAGATAACTGAATTTCTTGTGGTTATCCACTCCGATATACTGCATAGCGCACCTCCCGTTTATTTTAAGTATACCACTTGTTCGGATGCGCTAAATTATCATTGTAGCTCCTTTTATCTATCATATTAGGCTGTAAGCTACAGGCTGCAATCCTATAACTTGAAGCCTGTGGCCTGCAGCTTGTGGCTATCCGCCAAACATCTTCAAGAGGATCGCCTTCTGGACGTGCATCCTGTTTTCCGCCTGGTCATAGACAATGGAATTCTTTCCGTCGATCACGTCCGTGATCTCTTCACCGCGATGCGCCGGAAGACAGTGCATTATGAGAGCCTCTTTTTTAGCCTCCCCCATAAGCTGTTCGTTCACCTGAAACCCTTCGAAATCCCTCAGGCGTTCCTGCCTTTCTTCTTCCTGTCCCATGCTGACCCATACATCGGTATACACGATATCGCTCTCGCGGACGGCGTCATACGGGTCACTGAACATTTCGAGATGAGCTTTTTTCTTTTTCGCGATTTTTGACGCCTCCTCAAAAATATCCGCCGGCGGGCGGTAAGCTTCGGGCACAGCTATTCTCATATTCACACCGGTCTTGGCGCAGGCCATAAGCAGTGAATTAAGCACATTGTTCCCGTCTCCGACATACGCAAGCGTAACCTTCCTGAGCGTCTTTTTCTTTTCCATGATCGTGAATATGTCACTCAGCGCCTGACATGGATGCGCGAGATCGGACAGACCGTTTATAACGGGCACGTTCGAATACCTCGCAAGATCCACGATATCCTGATGAGAGAAGACACGGGCCACGATACCGTCAACGTATCGCGAGATCACGCAAGCCACATCCCTGACCGGCTCTCTCGTTCCCATCTTTATCTCCCGGGGGCTTAGATACAATACGTACCCGCCCAGATGGACCATGGCCACCTCGAAAGATATCCTAGTCCTAGAGGACGGTTTCTGGAAGAGAAGCGCGAGCGTCTTGTCTTCAAGCGCCTTCCTGCGCGCCAGCGGCGCCTTCTTAAGTTTCCGGGCAAGTTTCAGGATATCAAATATTTCCCTGGAACTCAGACTCTCGAGCGTTATCAGATCTTTCTTTTTCATATCCTCTCCAGCGCTTTTGAAAGTTTTTCAATAGCCATATCGACATCTTCTTTTGTAATCGTAATGGGCGGCATGATCCGCAATATGTTTTTCTGCGTACAATTTATTAAAAGGCCTTCTTTCACGCACTCTTGGGCCACGAGTGATGCGTCCTCGACGTTCAGTTTTACGCCTATCATCAAGGCCTTGCCTTTTATTGTCTCTATAACGGGTTTCTGCTTCTTTAATTCATTAAGCCGTTCTACTATATACTCGCCCATCCTGACGGCGTTTTCCAGCAGGTTCTCCTCTTCAATGGCTTCGAACACGCCCAGAGCCGCGGCACACACAATGGGGCTTCCCCCAAAAGTCGAGGCGTGGGAACCGGCCGGCAACACGCCCACATGTTTATCGTTAACGACCAGGGCCCCTATGGGTAGTCCCCCTCCCAGAGACTTGGCCAGGGTCATAGCGTCCGGCTCGATCCCGAAATGTTTGTAAGCAAACATCTCGCCCGTGCGCCCCATGCCCGTCTGGACCTCATCGACAATAAGAAGAATATCGTTTTTGCGGCAGAACCCGCTTAGATCCCTCATATACTTTTCATCGGCGACATTGATCCCGCCTTCTCCCTGTACGGGTTCTATGATAACGGCAACCGTCTTATCCGTAACGGCGGATGTAAACGCGTCAAAGTCGTTGAAAGGAACGTGCTTAAACCCCTCGGGTAGCGGCGAAAATCCTTCCTTAATCTTATCCTGCCCGGTCGCTGTCAGTGTGGCCAGCGTGCGACCGTGAAAAGATTTCTCCATGGTGATGATCTCGTACCGCTGGGGATTGCCGTACCGGCGGGCCAGTTTTATTGCCCCCTCATTGGCTTCGGCTCCGCTATTACAAAAAAAGACCTTTCCTCCAAAAGAATGATTTATTATCTTCTTCGCCAGAAGCGGCTGGACATCGTTGTAATAGTTGTTGGATACGTGCAATATCCTCTGGAGCTGTTCAGTAAGCCTGCGAACAACCCTCGGATGCCTGTGCCCAATACCGCTGACGGCCCAGCCCGGAAAAAAATCAAGATATTTTTTGCCGGCGGCGTCTTCCACCCAGACACCATCACCTTTGACCAGACACAGGTCCTGACGTGTGTATGTCGAAAGCACATATTCCTGATACAGCTTTTTAATCTCTTTCAGATCCATCCGACTCTCCTTACACTATTCCTGCACGATCTCGGTCCCTATACCCTTGTCGGTAAATATCTCAAGAAGCAGGGCATGGGAAAGGTTCGCGTCTACAATGTGGGCTTTCCTCACTCCTCCCCTGAGCGCGTGGAGACAAGCGTTCGTCTTGGGCACCATACCACTCTCGATGACCCCGGTCTCGATCAGATGGTTGGCAGTCTCCAGCGTCAGCGAATGAAACAGCGATTCCGAATCGTTTTTATCTTTCATAACGCCCCTGACGTTTGTCAATACAACAAACTTCTCGGCGTCAAGCGCTATCGCGATGTTCGAAGCGGCTTCGTCGGCGTTTATATTATAGATCTTATTATCCTGCCCCTTGCCGACCGGGCAGATCACCGGTATGATGTTAGTCTCTAGAAGCCGGCGCAGAACAGTCGTATCAACCGCTTTGACGCTGCCTACATATCCCAGGTCCGGACCTTCCCTCTTAAAAGCCTGGATCATATTGTTCTCTTTGCCGCTCAAACCAAAAGCCTCTCCTCCGAAAGAGTTGATCTCATCCACAAGCTCTTTGTTCAGCTCCATAAGAACGGAATCCACAACGCTGATCGATTTCTCGCACGTAACCCTGAGCCCATCGATAAATTTCGTCTCTATGTTGGACTCTTTAAGACGCTCGCTTATGTTAGGACCGCCCCCGTGGACCAGTACGGGCTTCATCCCGGCGTACCTCATAAACACGATATCCTGCAGGATCATTCCTCGAACTGTCTTATCGTGCAGAGAACTTCCGCCGAACTTAATGACCACGACTTTATTGAAAAACTTTTTTATATAAGGCAGCGCCTCTATAAGAACCCTGCTCTTTTTGATCGCCTCTTCCATCGCTCAGCCTCTTTGCCTTATGTAGTATAAAACGAATTTAGCGTTATATACTTTTTTGAGATATCACAGGTAAAAACAACCGCTTTACCCTTACCCTCATGAAGATCCACCGTTATCTTTACATCTTTCCCCTTGAACGACGAATCCATTTTACGGCTCGGGTGAGGATAAAACTTGCCGTTTTTAAAGAACACCTCACCACCCAGTATTATTTCCATCTTATCCGGGTTAAATTTAACCCCACTGGCACCGGCGGAAGACGCTATACGTCCCCAGTTGGGATCGCCCCCAAGAACGGCGCATTTAACCAGAAGCGAACCCGCCACAGCCTGAGCTACTTTCTTCGCATCAGATTCGGATCGGGCACCCTTTACTTTCACCTCGATGAACTTGCTGGCGCCCTCCCCGTCCCGGACGACCATCTGGGCAAGGTCTTTGCAAACGGCATCAAGATTTTTCTGAAAAAATTCGAAATCCTTACCCTTCTCCTCTATTAAACCATTGCCCGCCTCGCCGTTAGCGAGGAGCATCACCGTATCATTGGTACTCATATCACCGTCTACGGTTATCGCGTTAAACGAAATATCCGCACTTGCGGACAAAGCTTTTACCATGGCTTTTTTCGAGATACTGGCATCTGTCAGTATAAAACCGAGCATGGTTGCCATGTCCGGCTTTATCATCCCGGCCCCTTTGGCTACGCCCGTCATGACTATTTTTTTCCCGCCCACGGTAAATGTGCGGGATGCGCATTTACGGAAACTGTCCGTCGTCATGATCCCGTCAGCGGCATCCATAAGACCTCCAGCGGACAGCCCCGCAACAAGATCAGCCATTCCGCCGATAACCGGTTTCATCTGCATATACTCACCTATTATTCCCGTGGAAGAAACCAGAACCTTTTCCTCGGTAACGCCCAATAACTTCGCCAGGACACGCGTCATCTTCCTGGCATCGTTCATCCCGCGCACGCCGGTCATGCAGTTGGCGTTGCCGCTATTGACCACCACGGCGTTAACGGGGGTGTTTTTCTTAAGGCGCTCCTGTGCCAGCACGACGGGAGCGGCTTTGACGGCGTTTTTCGTGAAAATCGCCGCTAAATTGCAAGGGCTCTTCGAATAAAAAAGCGAAAGATCCTTCCGTTTTTTCTTCAATCCGCAATGTATACCGTTAGCCAAAAATCCTTTTGGAAGTTTATGTTTTTGCATAATGATCCCGCCTTACATAAGCCCCAGTTTTTCGTCCAAACCGTACATGATGTTCATGTTCTGCACGGCCTGACCGCTGGCGCCTTTTAACAGGTTATCTATCACAGAAACTATTATCAGCATGCCGCGTGCCACTTTAATCCCTATATCACAGAAGTTCGTGCCCGCCGTGTCCTGCAACTCGGGCATCTGCCCGGCAGATTTGACCCTGACAAAGGGTTCATCTTTAAACCGGTCATCGTACATTTTCTGTATCGCACTCTCCGCGGGCAAACCCTTATGCTGAACGTATATCGTCGAAAGTATCCCCCTTTTCAACGGCAGAAGATGCGGCGCGAAATTCACCTCAACATCCTTTCCGGCTACTTTTGAGAGTATGTGTTCCATCTCCGGCATATGCTGGTGCTCATTGGCTTTATAGCACTTGAAGTTCTCATCGACTTCGCCGAAAGAGAGAGGAATAGACGCCTTCCTGCCTGCGCCTGTCGCCCCGCTTTTGGAATCCACTATGATAGCCAGAGACGCCTCCGCCACTATCTTAACGACCGGCAGAAGAGCCAGAATTACACTGGTCGGGTAGCAACCCGGATTAGCAACGAACGTAGCGCTTTTGATCTCGCTTCTGTTTAGCTCCGGCAGTCCGTACACGGCTGAGCTGAGGTTCTCCGTATCGGTCTGTTTTGTATTATACCACTTTTCGTATATTTCCGCGGGCAGACGATAATCAGCGCTTAAGTCTATCACCTTTTTGCCCTTTTTTAGAAACTCGGGTGCCACCTTCATGGAGACCGTATGCGGAAGCGCCAGAAAGACCAGATCGCTCTTGGCGGCAACCTCTTCTATGTCAAGATTCTTGCAGATAAGCGAAATCTTCTTACCGAACCTCGGATAAAGATCGGAAAAATCGGTATCTTTATCAACAAGCGCCGATAAAGAAGTTATCTCCACTTCGGGGTTTCTTAAAAGCACCTCTACGAGTTCTTCGCCTGTATAACCGGTCGCGCCGACCACTCCTACTTTAATCATCATCCCTCTCCTTGCTGGACAAACGCTTTAAGTCTTATATATACTTTGGGTTATATGTAATAGTTATTACCAGGATCTTATAAAAATCCAAGTATAAAGTAAATACCCTGCCATGTCAACTATAAAACGACGGGCTATCCTGCTAGAAACAGATAGTCAGTCATAGGGTCGTTTGCTATACTCCGTACAGGGGGTCTCTCACACGGGCGGAGGAGTCCTGCTGGAGCGTGACAAATCAAATAGTTGGTAGTAAGGTCGTTTGTCATGCTCCGTACAGGGAGGATCCACACCGGGCGGAGGGGCCCTGGTAGGAGCATGACAAACGATCCTTCCCGCAGCTTAAGGATACAACTTTAATACAAACCTGTCTTCATCGATCTTGATCGTCACTTCATTATCACTTACAGCCTCGACCGTCAGCCTTTCTTTCTTTTCCCCGGCTTTCATTATCTCACCGTTTATGACGGCACATTTCTCCCCATCCGCCCCTTGCACTACACCCTGCAGTACGACATCCCCGACCGCCAGTATGCTTCCCACCCCTCCGGCCGGACCTTCTTTCGGAACCCCGACAAGCGGCACGAAAGGATCCCTG
>JBDRIH010000004.1:0-4099 GCA_043816025.1 Candidatus Omnitrophota bacterium | reverse complement strand
CCCGAGAAGATTTTCAAACGTCTGGATGTGGAAAAAAGGCTGGATGGCCGGTTGACCGAGGGACATCTAATGGGGCCGGAGCAGAGCACTACCGCTATGATCGTGTATAACTATCGCGCGGAATATTAGTTTAGAAAGAGGAGGAGAAGGTGGAGTGCAAGAAACAGCATAACATAAAAAGGTGCAATTGCACGTATGAACCGTGTTCCAGAAAAGGCGTATGCTGCGATTGCATACAATATCACCTGAGCGCCGGACAGGTTCCCGCGTGTTTTTTTCCGGACGATATAGAAAAGACCTACGACCGCAGTATCGATAACTTTATAAAAACGTATCAGGAAAGAGGCAGTTGGCTCTAAAGCGATGTTTGGCACTACACAGGTAGTCAGGTATGTGATGGGTATATGCTGCGCGCGCTGTAAAGTTATCTCTTTTCGTATCATGCTTCAGGCGTAGTGTATTCAAGGAAGTGTAAATTATTTTTATCCCATGGGGAAGATAACTTTACACCGTGCTCGAACATGCCCATCACATCAGACGGTACTTTTGTGGGCTAATTTTTACAGCAAATCAAATGGTTGGTGATAAGGTTGTTTGGCATGCTCCGTACGGGGAGGATTAACATCGGTCGGAGGGATCCTGTAGGAATGTGGCTAATAGGATAGTCGGGGTAACGGTCTTTTGCTGTGCTCCGTACAGGGAGGATCCACACCGGGCGGAGGGGCCCTGGTAGGAGCATAGCAAAAGACCGTTACGCCAGATCATTAGCACCTGGGTAGTTAAACATAACACGAATCATGAAACATAAATACGATGTTATAGTTGTCGGAGGCGGACACGCCGGATGCGAGGCAGCTCTGGCTTGCGCCCGGATGGGGGTCAGCACCTTGCTAGTGACGTTTAAAAAACGTGTCATAGGCTATACTTCCTGCAACCCTTCTATCGGAGGCGTTGGCAAGGGACAACTCGTCAAGGAGATAGACGCTCTGGGCGGGGAGATGGCTAAAGCCGCGGACGCCAGCGCTATACAGTATCGAATGCTGAATTCTTCCAAAGGGTATGCGGCAAGGTCGTCCAGGGTCCAGATAGATCGCAAGTTGTATAATGTGTACATGCGAGAATGCCTGTCCGCTCAGAAAAATCTGGATATTTTTGAGGATGAGGTTAAAAAGGTTCTTGTTTCGGGCCTCAAGTGTGAAGGTGTGCGTACCGCTGCCGGACATATTTTAAAGGCTCCCAATTGTATACTTACACCGGGTACTTTTATGAAGGGCACCATACATATAGGGCTTGAGAATTTTCCGGGGGGGCGCATGGGTGAGGATGCTTCTTCGGGGCTCTCAGAAAACCTTTCCTTACTGGGATTCAGTATCGGTTCTTTGAAGACGGGAACGCCGGCCAGGCTGGACGGCAGGACTATAGATTTTTCAAGCCTTGAAAGACAGGACGGGGACAGCGAGATCATTCCTTTTTCCTTTTCTACCGAAACCATTAAGTTGCCGCAAAGACCCTGCTTTATCACCAGGACGAACGAAAATACACATAGCATTATACGAGAGGGTCTTAACAGGTCTCCGCTTTATACGGGTAAGATAAAAGCCACGGGTGTGCGGTATTGTCCGTCGGTCGAAGATAAGGTCGTCAAATTTCCCGAGCGCTCTTCCCATATCGTGTTTTTGGAACCCGAAGGCCTGGATACGGATGAATATTACCCTAACGGGATATCCACGAGCTTGCCCCTTGATGTGCAGCAGCGGATGATCCGGAGTATCCGGGGCTTGGAAAAAGCGAAGATAAACAAACCCGCATATGGTATCGAATATGATTATGTGGAACCGACTCAGCTTAAGGCCACGCTGGAGACGAAAAGTATAAGGGGTCTTTTTATGGCCGGACAGATAAACGGAACAACCGGTTACGAGGAGGCAGCCGCGCTTGGCCTTATGGCGGGGATAAACGCGGCTAGAAAAGTTAAAGAAGCCAGTCCTGTTGTACTGGAAAGGTCGCAGGCTTATATAGCGGTGCTCATAGATGACCTTGTCACGAAGGGGACGAAAGAACCGTACAGGATGTTCACTTCGCGCGTGGAATACAGGATATTGATACGCGAAGATAACGCGGATATCCGCCTTACCGGTGTCGGACATGATCTGGGGCTCATCACGGAAGAGGTGGCCGGACGTGTGAGTCAAAAAAAGATAAGGATCGAAAAAGAGAAAAAGAAACTGGATGCTGTGATGGTCTCTCCCGGCGGGAGGATTGATTCCATCTTGCGTGAGAAGAGCGAGGCGCCTTTGGCCCGGAAGGTATCTTTGCTGCAGCTTTTGAAAAGGCCGGGTATTTCCTGCGGCGAAATAGCAAGATTGGAAGATACTATAGGGGGGCTCTCTTATTACGAGAAAGTACAGCTGGAGGTGGACGTAAAATACGCGGGTTATGTTGAAAGGGAACTGGCAAAGATAAAGAAGTTTTCGGATCTGGAGAAGATCCGTATCCCCGGAAGTTTTGATTATTCCGCTGTTCCGGGATTGTCGAACGAGATCAAAGAAAAACTTACCCATCTGCGGCCTCGTTGCCTGGGCCAGGCTTCGCGCATCTCAGGGGTTACGCCGGCAGCGGTTTCGATACTCATGGTTAAACTTCGTTCACGCAGATAATAGCAATGTAGGGGCGGCATTCATGACGCCCGTTTTCGGGTTCGATGAATCGAACCCCTACACTCTATAATACTGGGTTTTTCAACCCCGCGGTATGACTTATGTGTTACTACTCATTTAATAAATATTTGAGGCAACGGTACGGGATGCGTGTGCGCAGGCTCAGCCTGAATGCCGGTTTTACCTGTCCGAATAGAGATGAAGATTCCGGGAAGGACGGGTGTATTTTTTGTAATGAGCTGGGTTTCAGCCGATTCGCGGAAACAAAAGACTCCTTGAAGAGACAGATAGACTGTTCCATGACGTGCCCCGGAGAAAAATCGCCAACGCAGAAATTTATCGCGTATTTTCAGAATGCCGCCGGGACGAACGCAAAGCCGGACAAACTTAAGGCTGCGTATGATGTAATAAAGGGGTATCCGGAAATAGTTGGGCTTTCCGTATCAACGCGGCCCGATTGCGTTGATGAAGAGAAACTCGATCTTATTGCAAGTTATGCCCCGCGGTATGAGGTATGGGTGGAATACGGGCTGCAGACGGTTCATGACAGAACCCTTGAGGCTATAAACCGCAGACATACGTTTTTGCAGTCGGTCGATGCAATAATAAAAACCGCTCAAAGGGGAATAAAGGTCGGTGTGCATGTTATTCTCGGCCTGCCGGGGGAGTCCGGGGAAGACATGATCGCCACGGCGCAAGAGTTGTCACGCCTCCCCGTATCCGGAGTGAAACTTCATGCGCTGCACGTGCTTAAAGATACAGAGATGGAGAGATTATACCGCTCGGGAGAAGTAAAATTGATGAGCCGGGATGAATACGTCAGAGCAACATGTGATTTTCTGGAAAATCTGAAGCCGGATTGCGTGGTTCTAAGGCTTGTCTCCGATGCGAAGAAGGAGTTTCTGGTTGGCCCTGGATGGATAAACGATAAGCTTCTCGTAATCAATATGATAGAAAGGGAGTTTGCGGCCAGGGGCACGCGCCAGGGCAGCGCGCGGGAAGTAGCCGGTCTATAGCAAAATTTGCATTGTTGCAAATATATATGCAAATATGCTAATATAATACCGTTCTAGCCGACACAACTCGAAAAGGAGGAAATTACAGTGAAAATAAAAGTGTTAGTGACTTTTATAATTATTATTATTATGGTAGCGTTGCCTCTTGATGGAAGTTTCGCGGCCCAGAAATCCTCATCTGACCTGTTAAAGCAAGGACTTTTGGGGGCTGGTGCCGGTGCAGTGGGTGGAGCGGCCTCTGGCGCTAAAGGCGGAGATATCTGGAAGGGTGCCCTTGCCGGAGCTGGTGTAAACATCATAGGCGGAGCGCTTCTTGATTCTATGAGCGGCGAAAAAGTAGACGACACAAATCGTGTAGACTCCGTGAGTCCGCGGACAGCCTATTCGGAAGGATACGAATCCGGATACGCCAACGGATACAAACAA
>JBDRIH010000003.1:0-24310 GCA_043816025.1 Candidatus Omnitrophota bacterium | reverse complement strand
CCCTAGCTTTCTCATTTCAGCGTCAGTATCGGACCAGAAAGCCGCCTTCGCTAATGGTGTTCTTCCGGATATCTACAGATTTCACCCTTACTTCCGGAATTCCGCTTTCCTCTCCCGTACTCAATCTTACCAGTATCGAGTGCAGTTCCTTGGTTAAGCCAAGGGATTTCACACCCGACTTAGTAAGACGCCTACATGACCTTTACACCCAGTAAATCCGAACAACGCTTGCCACCTCCGTATTACCGCGGCTGCTGGCACGGAGTTAGCCGTGGCTTCCTCTGCCCGTAACGTCAATCAAGAAAGGTATTGGCTTCCTTGCTTTCATCCGAGCTGACAGAGCTTTACAACCCGAGGGCCTTCATCGCTCACGCGGCGTCGCATTGTCACCCTTTCGGGCATTGCAAAAGATTCTCGACTGCAGCCTTCCGTAGAAGTCTGGGCAGTGTCTCAGTCCCAGTGTGGCTGACCATCCTCTCAGACCAGCTACCCGTCATCGCCTTGGTAGGCCTTTACCCCACCAACAAGCTGATAGGACGCGAGCTCCTCTAAGGGCGACAGGTCCATTTTCAGGATCCCCGCCTTTAACCTCTGTTCCTTAAGAACCGTGGTCTTATCCGGTATTAGCCCGCCTTTCGGCAAGTTATTCCGAACCCGAAGGTAAATACTCACGCGTTACTCACCCGTTTGCCACTATCCCCCTCCGAAGAAAGGGAGCGTTCGACTTGCATGCCTAATCCACGCCGCCAGCGTTCGTTCTGAGCCAGGATCAAACTCTCCAGTTTAATTCAGTGACCCGTGTGCTTTCGGTTATTTAATTTCAAAGAGCTATTTTAAAGACAAAAAAAAATACACCTAAATGTTGCTGCTGCAACATTTTAGAGTATTTTAGGAATTGTTGCAATTTCTTTCCTCTATTAATAGTATAGCATATAATTTCAACATAATCAACCCGCTATACTCTGTCAAAGATTCCGCCCTGGAACGGGCGTACATGACATTTTACATGAATTCGATATAATGTCAAGATTTTTTAAAAGAATTTTTTACCGGCTGAAAACCTTGCCAAACTTGCGCTTGCCAACCTTAATTATCTTTCCTTTTTTATCCAGAGAGATGGTTTCTTTCGCATCATTGATTCTCTGGCCGTCAACCGATACGGCTCCCTGGACAACAAGACGTCTGGCCTCGCTTCCGGAAGAGGCAAACCCGACTTCTTTTATCAGATCGACTATGCCGATTTTGTCCCTCTTTATAAGAAATTCAGGGATATCTTCCGGGTTTTCCTTTTTGGCAAATACAGCCTCAAAGGCCGCTTCGGCCTTTTCTGCCGCCTTCCGGTCGTGATACTCGGCAACGATGCTTTTAGCCAGGCGCGCTTTCACCTCTTTCGGGTGGGCTTTCCCGCTGGCCACATCCCGTTTCACTGCCAGGTAATCGATATCCGTGAGAAGCTCGTAATATCGCCACATAAGCTCATCGGAAATGGACATCAATTTACCGAACATCTCTTCCGGCGCCTCGCTGATCCCCACGTAATTGTCGAGGGATTTTGACATTTTATCGACACCGTCGATCCCCACAAGTATGGGCATGGTGATTATCGCCTGCGTCTGCATGCCGTAACTTTTCTGAAGATCTCTGGCAACAAGCAGATTGAACTTCTGATCCGTTCCGCCGAGTTCGACATCGGCTTTCATAACGACGGAATCGTATCCCTGCAGGAGCGGATACAGAAACTCCAGTATGCTGATAGAGATGTTTTTCTTGTATCTGTTCAAAAAATCGTCGCGTTCCAGCATGCGGGCGACGGTGTATCTGGAGGCCAAATCGAATATGCCCTCGGTACCGAGCTTTGAACACCAGCTCGAGTTAAATACGACCTTTGTCTTATCCCTGTCCAGGATCTTGAATATCTGTTTTTTGTAGGTTTTGGCGTTTTCTTCGACTTCCTCTCGGGTCAGCTGTTTACGCACCTTAGAGCGTCCCGAAGGATCGCCGATACGCCCCGTAAAATCCCCTATGAGAAAGAAAATCTCGTGGCCTAGATCCTGAAAATGTTTCATCTTGCGAAGGAGCACGGTGTGTCCCAGGTGTATATCCGGCGCCGACGGATCAAATCCGGCCTTTATCACGAGGGGGCGCTTCTCGGAGAGTTTTGCTTTGAGTTCCGGAAGGCTTATGATCTCTTCCGTTCCCCGCTCTATTACTTTGAGTTGTTCGCTTACCGGTTTCATGATGCGGTCATTTTAACACATGCGTTTTTAGGTGTCAATCACCTCAGCTGTTTGAAGAAATAGATCTGAACCCTTTTTCGTTCAAGAGCGATTTTTTGACGCTCTTTTTCTTACTTTTGAGGGGTGTTAAATAACTCCTCGCCCTGTCCTGTTGTTCAGGGCTCGTCAAACATATTTAACACTCTCTCCCTCAAAAGTTATAAAAAGAAGCTAAAATCGCAATTTCACTCTAAAGGCTCCAGATCCGTTTCTTATAAAAAATCAGTCTTTTAAAGATGAAAAAGTCATGTTCTGGATGAGCATTGCAGGATTTTAGAATTTTTATAACTTTTTAAAGGTTAAAGTGTAAATTACTGTTTGAGCACTTGATATCAAGTGCGAGTTTAATTTACACCCTTTAAAACAGTTAGAAAAATGCGTTAAAAAATCCTGCGCGAAGAAAGAATATGACTTTTACATCTTAACCTGATAGATTTAAGCAGGTTAGACGTGGCAGGCCAAAAAAATAGCCCGTGTTAAAACCCGGGCTATTTTTTTTGATATGTGTTGCGTCCCTGGAGCTATTCTTTGTTTTCCTGCTCGGCTTCATCGGAAGAACCGGCGTCCGCCTCGGGCGCGGGTACTTCTTCTGTGCTCTTTTTCTCCGGCACCTCGCCGCCTTCCAGGGTCTTATTGCTGCACGCTATTTTTTTCTGCACGCCATCGATGTGTATGATTTTGACATTGATAACATCGCCTACTTTATACAGGTCTTCCATTCTTTGTCCGGGCGGCAGGCCGATCTCGGAAATATGCAGCAGACCTTCAAGATCTTTCTCGAGTTCCACAAATATGCCGAAATTGGTGATGTTGGTGACCTTGCCTTCGCAAATCGTGTCCGGTTGATACTTCTTGCTGATCTCATCCCAGGGGTCCTGCATCAGCTGTTTAATACCGAGCGCGATTCTCCTGTTCTGCTCATCAACGTTAAGGATTATAACCTCTATCTCTTCGTCTTTCTTGAGCACCTCTTTCGGATGGGCAACCCTTTTCGTCCAGGACAGGTCCGAAACATGGATAAGCCCTTCGATGCCTTTCTCCAGCTCCACGAACGCGCCGTAATCGGTCACGGCGTTGATATTGCCTTTTATGCGGTCACCAACGCTGTAACGCTCTTCAACGCCCGTCCACGGATCCTTCTCCAGCTGTTTTATTCCGAGAGAAAGTTTCTGGTTGTCCTTGTCGGTCTTCAGCACCATGGCTTCCACACTATCGCCCGCCTGGAACTTCTCGCTTGGATGCCCGTATTTTTTAGACCAGGAGAACTCGGATATGTGTATAAGCCCTTCGATGCCTCTTTCCAGCTCGACGAATATTCCATAAGGCATGATATTCACAACCTTGCCGGAAATCACGGACCCTTCCGGATATTTCTCTTCTATTTTCTCCCATGGATTTGGGGTTTTCTGTTTCAATCCGAGAGAGACCTTGATACTTGTTTTGTCAAAGTCCAGCACCTGTACTTCAAGCTCATCACCGATTTTCACTACCTCGCTGGGATGGTTGATGCGTCCCCAGCTTATATCGGTGATATGCAAGAGGCCCGTTATCCCGCCACCAATGTCGACAAAAGCGCCGAAATCGGTTATATTCCGCACAACGCCTTTAACGAGATCGCCTCTTGTCAGCTCTTCCAGTATAGCCTTCTTCTCTCCCTGGCGCTGTTCATCAACGATCTCTTTTCTCGACAGCACTATATTCTTACGCGGTATGTTTATCTTCACAATCTTGAAGCTTAGTTTTTTACTCAGCAGGTTATCTGCCCCGCCGAATTCTTGCATCACTGACAAGCTGGCCGGCAGGAAGGCTTCCATCCCGACGTCAACCATGAAGCCGCCTCTCACCTTCCTGAAAATCTTGCCTTCGACGATGTCTCCTTCTTTGTGGTTCTCCAGGATATTTTGCCAGCCCTTGGATTTCTTGGCCTTCTCATGAGAGAGAACCACCATGCCCATATCGTTTTCCTTGGATTCCAGCATGACGTCTATCTCGTCGCCGACCTTTAGCTCCTCCGAATCGGATATCTCCGATTTGAGCACGCTCCCCTCGGATTTGTACCCTATGTCGACTAGCACGTCCTTCTCTCCGACCTGTACGATCTTGCCTCTTATCACCTGCCCTTCCTTGATATCAGCTATGCTTTCCTCGTACAGTTTGGCAAGCTCTTCGTTAATCTTATCCTTTCCTCTCTCAGTTTCCATCAACAAATCAACTCCTTTATTAAAGATTTTTGCCTTCATATTTTACCGTTTTTTACTTAAAGTTTCAATACTAATCCTCATATGATTCCTTAAGCTGCGAAATCCGTTCCATAAGCATATTTCCGATCGCCGCATAATCGGGTTTTCCCGAGACGGTCTTTATCAGAAATTCATCGGGGTACATGGGTTTGCCTACAATCGCACCGACTTCGGCGCCCAGCTTGATGCCACGACCCTTGGGAAAAGCTGTCGAGGAACCGAACACGTAAACAGGGACTACGGGGACTCTGGCCATGGCCATGAGGAAGCCGGTACCTGTTTTTGCTTCCTGCAGACTCCCGTCGATCGAACGGGTACCCTCGGGGAATATCCCAACAACGTGCCCGGCCTTGATACGCCTTAAAGTTTCCCTGAGACCCTTTATACTGTTATCGCCGCGCCTGACCGGTACGCACCTGACCCTTTTCGTCCATTCGCCGATAACGGGAAACTCGAATAGTTCCTGCTTTACGACAAAATCCACAAGATATTTTTTGCAGACGACCCCTACCAGGGGAGGGTCCAGTAAACTGGTATGGTTAGAAGCCACGATAAAAGGGGGTTCGGGAAGATTGTCTCTACCCACAATGCGCATCCTGAACAGCAGTCTGATCGCAACCTCGAACGCAAATCTGGACAATCTAAAGAGTATGCTCAGACTGTCACTTCCCACTGACGTACTCCATGATTCTGTTAACGACTTGCTCAATAGAAAGTTCTGTAGTATCGATGAAAGTGGCGTCTTCGGCTTTTTTTAACGGTCCGACCTTGCGCGTCTTATCGGTATGATCCCTTTGTTTGAGATCGTCGGCTACTTCATTGCGTGTGACCGGATGGCCTTTCGCGCGTAGTTCCGCCAGGCGCCGTTCGATCCGTTCGTCAAAAGAAGCGTCGATATAAAATTTATGTTTAGCATCAGGCAGCACAACTGTGCCTATGTCTCTGCCTTCCATCACGGCGCCGCTGAGGTCGGCAACCATCCGGCGCTGGAGGTTTACCATATTTTCTCTCACCGCGCCGATCCGGGCGACGTACTTGACGTTGCCCGTAACTTCCATCTTGCGTATTTCGTCGCTAACGTCTTCAGAGTCCATTATCACGCGGATCAAACTCGCGCCCTCACTGGACGGCAGAAGTTTCAGGTCCAGATCTTTCGAAAGTTTTATGATCTCTCTCTCTTCGGCAAAATCGATGTTCTTCCTCATCACCTTGAGCGTAAGCGCCCTGTACATGGCGCCGGTATCGACATAAACAAACCCTAATCGCTCCGCGAGGAGCCTGCTAACAGAGCTCTTGCCGCTGCCCGCCGGGCCGTCGATAGCTATGACTTTTGTGCGTTTAAAAAATATCATCCCTGATTTTCTTGAAAGTTTCTAACTTCTTTTTAAGAGGCTCTTCTCTGCCATTACGTATATCGTCTTCTATACCCGATAGAAGTTCCTTGAACCGGCCGATGGAACTCAATACGTTATCGCGGTTACTTATAAAGATGTCGCTCCAAAGTGCGGGATCGGAAGAAGCGATCCGTGTCGCATCTTTAAACCCCGTGGACATATACTTGCTGTGTCCGGCCTTCTGCGACCCTGCCAGCGCATATGCCACGATATGCGGCAGGTGACTTGTTAAGGAAAGTATCCCGTCATGTTCCTCGGGAGTGACAACGTCCACTCTGGCCCCCATGGCCTGCCACAACTCGTGTAGTTTTTGAAGGTCTTCTTCGGAAGTCAATCCGCCCCGTGTTAATACACACAAGGAGTCCCGGAAAAGATCAGCTTCAGCATATTCCACGCCTGTCTTTTCGGATCCCGCAAGCGGATGTCCGCCGACAAAAGAAAAACTGTCTTTAAAACGGTCCGCGTAATCGACGATTTCTTTTTTCGTGCTTCCCACATCCGTAACCAGTGTTTTGCCGTCTTTAAGCACGCCAGAGAGGCCTTCCAAGACTTCCTTTATAATATGCACGGGAGTCGCTATAAACACCACATCGGCTCCGGGAACGGCTTCATCGTAACTATTCACATATCCGGTGGAGAGGGATTTCTCCTTGATAGCTCTATCCAATGAAGACTGTCTGCGACACACACCTGTCACTTCATCCGCCAGGTTTTTCTCGATCAGGGCCTTTCCAATAGACCCGCCTATAAGACCCATCCCAATAATAACTATTTTTTTAAATTTCATGGTTTTCTCAAATCGTCCTGCCCACCGCTTTGGCGACTTTCGCCGCATCGATCATAAGCTGTTCGAACTTCTCGGGCAACAATGACTGTTCGCCATCGGAAAAGGCGTCTTCTGGACTGGGATGCACTTCGACAAGAAGCCCGTCAGCGCCTGCCGCTATCGCGGCGCGAGAGACGGCATTCACCATACCCCACCTGCCGGTCCCGTGGGAAGGATCAACAACTATCGGAAGATGGCTCAGGCTTTTTATCGCGGGAACGGCGTTTATATCCAGAGTAAACCTGGTAAAATTTTCAAACGTACGTATACCTCTTTCACAAAGAATGACATTGGAATTTCCTCCCGCCAGTATATATTCGGCGCTCATGAGAAACTCTTTTATGGTACTGGCTATACCTCTTTTAAGTAACACTGGTTTTTTTGTTCTGCCGACTTCTTTCAAAAGATCAAAATTCTGCATATTCCTGGCGCCTATCTGTATAATATCAGTATACTTCATGGTCATCTGCAGGTTCCGAACATCCATAAGTTCTGTTATTATAAGGAGTCCCGTCTTTTTCTTTGCCTCGGCCAGATACTTCATCCCCTCTTCACCGAGACCCTGAAAACTATAGGGACTCGTCCTCGGCTTGAATGCCCCGCCCCTTAAAACCAACGCCCCGGCTTTTTTGACTATCTCGGCCGTCTTTAAAAGAATTTCCCTGCTCTCTACCGAACACGGTCCGGCCATAACGACTATCCTCTTGCCTCCAATGGTCACACCATTACCTATCTCGATCTCGCTGGGCTGGGGTTTATAATCAAGCGACGCCAGTTTGTAGGGTTTCAGTATAGGCAGGACCTTCTCGACTCCGGGCACACCTTCAAGAGGCATGGTCCTTATGACATCCTCTTCGCCTATCACACCTATGATCGAACGTTCCACTCCTTCGGACAGCCAGGGTTTAAGCCCCAGCGTTTTAATTTTTTCCATCAAGTGTTCGATCTCTTGTTTTGTGGCTCCGGGTTTGAGTACGATAATCATATTTTTCCTTTCAGCGGGTCAAGTAGCAAGCTACAAGCTGCGGGTTTCAAGCTTCAAGCCTGTAGCCTGCGGCTTGAAGCCTATAGACCCTATTATTTATTTTGCTTAGGAATATCCCTCATTGCTTCGGTAAAAACCTTGATAAAAAGATCATTCTCCTCTTTAAGCCCTATGTTCACCCTTATGCAACCGGCAAGTCCCCAGGCGGACATCTCTCGCACTATAACACCGCGCTGGAGAAGATAATCAAATACCTTCATGGAATCGCGCCGGGTGTCTACCAGAACAAAATTTGTCCGGCTGGGAACGTAACTTACACCAAGAGAGGCGAACACTTCATAAAACTTTTCCTTTTCTTCCCGCACAAGGGCAACGGACTTATCTATGTGTTCGGTATCCTCAAGCGCGGCCAGGGCAGCCGCCTGAGCAAGGGAATTGACATTGAAAGGTTCCCTTACCTTGTTAAGAACCGCGGCGATATCCGGCTTAGCCAGGCCGTATCCTATGCGAAGCCCGGCAAGACTGTACGCCTTGGAAAAAGTCCTTGCTATCACAAAATTCCGGTCCTCGCGTTTAATAAGCGGCTGTGTTTCCGGATAATCCCCGCCTGTGGCGAATTCATAATACGCTTCATCCAGAAAAACAAGAACGTCTTCGGGCACTCTGTCTATAAAGCTCGCCAGCTCATCCGCCGTCACATAACTTCCGGTCGGATTGTCCGGGTTGGCTATAAATATGACTCTGGTGCGGTCGGTTACCGCATTAAGCATCCCGTCGAGATTGTATTTATAGTTTTTCAAAGGCACCGTGCGGACTTTTGCGCCTTTTATCATGGAAGCTATGTGATAAATAAGAAACGTCGGATCCGCCACGATGACTTCATCGCCCGGATCGACAAACGCCCGGAGGGCCAGTAAAATGATCTCATCGGATCCATTACCAAAGACGATATTGTCCTCGGGGACGGAAAGTTTGTCGCTCAGGGCCTTCCTGAGATAGAAACAACCCCCGTCGGGATATCTGTTGACGTTCTTTGCCTCTTGCTCGATAGCCTTGATGACTTTGGGAGACGGGCCCATCGGGTTCTCGTTTGAGGCAAGTTTTATTACCTTTTCTAGTCCGAGTTCCCTCTTCACTTCCTCTATCGGCTTACCTGGCTTGTATGGGGTTATCTCGTCCAGTATTTTTTTCCACGTCCTCTTCATGATCCGCCCGCGATTATTCGCCCTTGGGGTACGAACCAAGGATTTTCAGAAAATGACATTTCCCTTCCAGATCCTTTAGAGCCTTTCTCACTTTCGGTGTTTTGCAGTGCCCCTCAAGATCAACGAAAAAATAGTATTTCCAGAGTTTCTTTTTTGAAGGCCTGGATTCAATCTTGGTCAGGTTGATACCGTTATTTTTAAATGAACTGAGCATATCGTGCAGCACACCGGGCCTGTCCTTCACCGAAAACATTATCGATGTCTTGTCGGATCCCGAAACTCTGCTCATCTGTTTTCCGATAACAAGAAACCTGGTAATGTTTTGGGCGCTGTCCTCGATCGACCTGGCGATGACCTTTAGCTGATACTTTTTCGCCGCAAGTTCACTCGCTATACAGGCCGCGTCGGCATGTTTCGCTGCTATTTCCGCCGCCTTGGACGTTGAAGCAACGTCGTGGAGCTTTGCCTGCGGAAGATTTTTCTCTATCCATCCGCGGCATTGCCCGAACACCTGGGGATTCGAATATATCCTTTTGATCGACTTCTTGTTACCTCTTTTACAGAGAAGGCTATGCCTGATCGGATAGCAGACCTCTGAACAAACCATAAGAGGCGAATCCACGAACACGTCCAGCGTATGGTTAACCGCCCCTTCGGTGGAGTTCTCTATAGGCACTACCCCGTATGCCGCGTTACCTTTCTCGACTTCACGGAATACATCCGGTATACCGTCGCACGAGAGGTATCTTACGCTTGCTCCGAACTTCTTTAACGACACCTGATGTGTGAAGGTGAGTTCCGGCCCCAGGTACGCCACGGTCAGCGGCTGTTCCAGAGAAAGACAAGCCGACATGATCTCGCGGTATATCGCCTTTACGGACCCGTCCTTCAGCGGTCCCTTGTTCTTCTTCGCAACGGTAGCGTATATCTGACTCTCCCTGTCGGGGCTGTAAAGGGCCTGCTTTTTCTTTTTCTTGATCTCCCCGATCGCGCAACTTAAATTACCGCGTTTGTTTATCAGCTCCACTATGCGGGAATCTATCCCGTCTATCTCTTTTCTAAGGTTATTCAGTTTTTTCGGGCTCATTATCATCAGGCTCCTTTCCCTGGGCCATCTCCTCCGGTTTTACGCCTTTCTCCTCTACCAGGACCTGTTCCTTAGGTTTACCGTACTCCAGGTCCTCTTCGCTGAAATCCCTCAGCACGGGAAGATCGTTTAGTGAATTTAAACCGAATATCTCCAAAAACTTGTCGGTCGTACCGTATATAAGAGGCCGACCGATAGCGTCTTTCCTTCCTCTGACCTGTATAAGATCCTTGTCCAGAAGAGCTTTAATCACGCCGCCCACATTAACGCCGCGTATACTTTCGACCTCGGCCCTTGTGACGGGTTGTTTGTACGCGATAATCGCCAGCGTTTCCAGGGACGGTCCCGTTAACCGGTCCGCTTCTTTCTGATAAAGATTGCTTATCCACGGCATATATTCCGGCTTGGTCACGATACGGCATTTTTCGGCGATCTCGGCGATGTTGAAGGCCCTCCCCGGGGAACTGTACTCGTCTTTCAGCATTCGAAGAGCCTCGTCGATGTCCTTTGTGTCCGAATCGGTTATGGCACTCCTCAATTCTTCCCTGCTCAATCCCCCTTCGGAGACGATCAGAAGCGCTTCGATGATGCTTTTTATTCTTTCGATGTTCTGCATTTTAATGTTACCCGCTTTTTACCAGTTCCGGGTTTCTGATAATCTCGATCTCTTCAAAAAAACCTTTCTGCACAACAAAAATCTCCCGCGCCTTTATAAGTTCCAGTACCGCCAGGAAGATAACGATCATCTCGTCCTTATCTCTGGCCACCTTGAACAGCGAGAAGAAATAGATCTTCGACTGCTTCGCCAGCATGTGATATATCTGGTGGATCTTGTCGCCGACCGTGAACTCATTTTTTATGACCTTATGAAAAACTTCTTTGGGAACTTCCTTCAGGACCTTCCTGAACGCGGTTATAAGATCGAAGAGACTCGCCTCAAAATATCCCATTCCGTCATCCGATATTATCTTTTCCCTGCCGCCGGTGCCTTTTCTGAAGAAGATGTCCTTGTGCGCTTCCCTCTTGTCCTGCAACTGCGCGGCCGCGTCTTTGTATTTTTTGTACTCCAGGAGTCTCCTGACGAGCTCTTCGCGCGGGTCCTCTTCTTCTTCCGCTTCGGGATCGCTCTCATCCTGAGGCAGGAGCATCTTGCTCTTTATATGCATAAGCGTCGCGGCCATGACAAGAAATTCCCCGGCGATCTCCAGGTCCAGCATTTCCATCAGCTTCAGGTATTCCAGATACTGTTCGGTTACACTGGCGATGGGAATATCGTAGATATCGATCTTCTCCCTTTTGATAAAGAACAGCAAAAGGTCCAGAGGTCCTTCAAAAATATTAAGTTTTACTTTATACGACATGGTCTATTCGAGCGCGCGTTAAAACCTTATCAGTCTATTATCTGATGCAGGCATTTCTTGACCTTGGTCATCGTCTCGCTGGCGCGTTTCTTCGCTTTTTCGGCGCCTTCTTTTATTATCCGATGCACGTCCTCATCCGAAAGGCCGGCCCTCTTTTTCCGAATAGGATCGAGAAAGTCGTTTAAGGCCTTCGTCAGTTTCTCTTTGACCTCGACGTCTCCCACCTTGCCGGCGCGGTACCGCTGTTTAAGATCCTCCACTTCCTTTTTGTCGGGATTAAACAGATCGTGGTAGACGAAAACAGGGTTCCCCTCTACCTTGCCGGGTATGTCGGCCCGTGTCCTGTTAGGATCGGTATACATGCTGTGAACCTTCTTCTTAACCTCATCCGGCCCGTCCGATAGCGCGATAAAATTTCCGTAGCTGTTGGACATCTTCCGGTTGTCCAGCCCTACCAGCTTGGAGTCCTTGGCAAGCATAGGTTCAGGTTCGCTGAATATTTTCTTATTGTACAGGCTGTGGAACCTGCGTATGATCTCCCTCGCCAACTCCAGATGCGGCAACTGGTCAACACCGACAGGAACCAGGTCAGCGTTATAAAGAGCGATATCCGCGGCCTGGAGCACCGGATACCCTAAAAAGCCGTAAGTCGCGAGCATACGACCCTTGATCTCCCTGAGCTGTTCCTTGTAAGTTGTGCACCTCTCGAGCCATCCCAGAGGGGTTAACAGCGAAAACACCATGGCCAGTTCCAGGTGTTCCGGTATCATGCTCTGTATAAAGACCACACTCTTGGCAGGATCTATTCCGCACGAAATCCAGTCTTTGACGATCTCCAGGCTGTTCTTCTTGATGTCCGAAGGTTTCTCGTATTCGCTCATCAGGGCGTGCCAATCAGCCACCATAAAGAAACATTCATACTCCTCCTGGAGTTTGATCCAGTTATTCAACGCCCCGACAAGATGCCCGAGGTGGAGAACCCCGGTAGGCCTCATCCCGCTGAGTATGTGTTTCTTTTTCATCTTTATTATTGTACTTGCTTATTTCTCTAGCCGTCTGGCTACCTTCTCGATGATGAACGCCTCAATAATATCGTTTTTCCGGATGTTACCGAAACCCCTTATCGAAATACCACACTCAAAACCCTCTTTGACTTCTTTCACGTCATCTTTAAATCTCTTGAGGTCGTTGATCTCGCCTTCGTAAACGGTTTCTTGTCCCCTCTTGACCTTTACGCGATCCTTGCGATGTATGGTACCTTTAAGAACCGCGCACCCGGCCACCTTGCCGGACTTTGAGGTTACGAATACCTCGCGTACCTGGGCGCTCCCCTGAAAAACTTCCCGCAGCTCGGGTTCCAGAAGCCCTTCCATCCCCGCATGCACATCGGCGATCGCTTCGTATATAACATCATAAGTATGAATATCGATTTTTTCTTTCTTCGCAAGCTCGCCCGCTTTCGTATCGACCTTGACATGGAACCCTATGATCACGGCGTTTGATACCATCGCGAGCATAGCATCGGATTCGTTGATATTCCCGGAGGCCGCATGGATAATGTTCAATTTTACCTCATCGGTCGAGAGTTCCACCAAAGAACTCTTGAGCGCTTCCACCGACCCCTGAACATCCGCCTTGAGTACCATCTTGAGTTCCTTCATGCCCTCTGAAATTATACGGGTGTGCAGATCTTCAAGGGTGACCCTCTGGCTTCCGGCCATCTTTTCTTTTCTGCTCTGACTCTGTTTTAAAAGGGCTAATGTCCTGGCCTTCTTTTCGTCCTTCACAACAAAAAACTCCTCGCCGGCATCGGGAACACCCTGCAACCCAAGCACTTCGACCGGCGTAGCAGGAGAGGCCGCTTCGACCTTATCGCCCACGTCATTGATCATCGCCTTGACCTTCCCGTAATAGGATCCGCACAAGACTATATCCCCCACGCACAGCGTTCCGTTTTGGACCAACAGCGTCGCCACCACACCCTGGCCCGGCGTTTTCTTTCCTTCTATCACTACACCACGGGCTCTAATCTTCGGGTTCGCTTTAAGTTCAAGCATTTCCGACTCCAGCATAAGCATCTCCACAAGCCGATCAACCCCTTCACCAGTCTGCGCGGAGACCTCGATCATAATCGTCTCTCCTCCCCACTCTTCCGGAACCAGGTTTTCCTGCTGCAATTCCTTCTTGACTTTGTCCGGGTTGGCGCTTGCCAGATCACATTTATTGATCGCGACCACTATCGGGACATCGGCGGCGCGGGCGTGATCTATCGCCTCCTTGGTCTGCGGCATGACCCCGTCATCCGCGGCGACAACAAGAACAACGACATCCGTCGCGTGCGCCCCGCGCGCCCTCATCGCGGTGAAAGCCGCGTGGCCGGGAGTATCCAGAAACGTCACAGAACCGCCGGACGTCTCTACCTTATAAGCCCCTATATGCTGGGTGATACCGCCCTTCTCACCTTTTGTGACCATGGTTTTTCGTATATAATCGAGCAGGGAAGTCTTCCCGTGATCGACATGCCCCATAAACGTGACTACCGGTGCCCGCTTTTCAAGCCCAGCTTTCTCTTCGCTGCCTTTCGCGGACGTCTCGGCTTCACGGGACTCCGCTAAGAGATCTTTCTCCATGGACTCGATGGTCTCGGGGATTTCCAGCTCGTACCCGAAATGAGCCATAACATCACGTACGACATCCTCTTCCAGATCCTGGTTTATGTTAACAAGCGCGCCTTTGCCCATTAAATACTGAATGATAATATTCGGTTTCATGTTGATGCGCGGCGCCAGGGTCCTTATATTCACGGGGACGCACATTTGTATCTTTTGAGGGGTCTTCCTCGCGGCAGCCGGGGTGGCCCCCAGGATGACTGTTTCTTTTGCGAAACGTCCGGCTTTTATTCCTCTCCTTGGACGCCAGAACTTAGATTTACCCTTTAAGCCTTTCTCTATTATCTCTATAACCGGTTTGGTTTTTCCCTCTTTCCAGGCTTTCTTTACAACGGGTTTGGTTTTTTCGCCTTTTTCTATTATCTCTATACCGGGTCTGGGCTTTACTTCCTGTTTGGCTTTCTCTATGATTACGGGTCTGGTTGTGGATTGTTCTTCGGGCGTCTTTGGCTCTGTCTTTACTGCAGTCTTTGCCTCTTCCTTTACTACCTTCTTCTCCTTAAGCTCCTTCTCATCAGGAAGCTTTGCCTTTACCTTTTCTTTCTCCTCCGTCTTCTCCTTTTTCTTCGCGGGAAGAGCTTTTGCCTTCTTCTCCTCCTTAGGCGCCTTGGCCTTGGAAACGATAGCGGCTTTTGTTTTTTTCTTTTCTTCCGCAGGTTTTTTGGCAGTTGCCGACCCACCCAGCTTAATGCGGACAAGACCCACTATCTTATCATCGATCTTGCTGTTCTGGTCTTCGACGTCCACATAGAGCTTGCGAAGCTGCTCTAAGACATCCTCGTTTGAAACTCCCAGTTCTTTGGCTAAATCACGGACTTTAATCGGCATAAAATACCTGTTCTATTCTTTCTCTTCGGCTTCTTCTTCGCCATCGGCAGTTTCCTCATCAGAAGACGCCGCTTCCTTTTCTTCCTCTTCATCTTCCTCTACGCCTTCGGCGGTCTCGATCTCAGAAGATGCCTCTTCTTCTTTTTCGCTCTCGGCTTCTTCTTCTGCTACCTCGGATGGTTCTTCCTCCGGCTTTACTTCTTCCTCCGCTACGGCCTCCTCTTCCGCCGCAGGGGCGGGTTCGGCTTTAGTCTTTTCAGCCGCCGAGAGACGGGCCTCTTCGCAAATTTCGATTATCTTCTGCGCCGTTTTCCCGCCTATTCCCTTTAGTTCCATCAAACCCTGGGCACCGGCCTCCAATGCCTTGCCCACATTGTCGTATCCGGCCTCCTCCATCGCCTCGAGCGACTTCTTTCCTATACCCTCAAGCCCTGAAAGAGGTATATTTATTACTTCAGCGGCAGCTTCGGCGATCAATTGCCATTCCAGGAGTTTGGAAGCCAATCTGATATTCCTTCCCTTTTTCCCTATAAGTAGAGACAGCTGGTCCCGGGGAACAGTCAATTTTATGGTTTCATTTTCCCTGTCGATGACCATCTTTGATATCTCGGCCGGACTTACAGCAGCCTGGACATACTCGCGTATATCGTCGTCCCAACGTACTATATCAATCCGCTCCCCGTGCAGTTCTTTTACAATGTCCCTTACCCGGGATCCGCGCATACCGACACACGCTCCTACGGGATCCACTTTCTCGTCCTTCGAACAAACAGCTATTTTGGTTCTCTCCCCGGCCTCTCTGGCCACCGACTTGATCTCCACTATCCCCTGGGATATCTCCGGGACCTCCAGCTCGAACAGCTTTTTCACAAAACCGGCATCGGTACGGGATAATATGATCTCAGGCCCGCCGCCGCTTTCTTCGACCTTGAGCAGGTACGCCCTTATACTCTCGCCCTGACGAAATCTTTCGCGCGGTATCTGTTCCGATCTCGGCAGGACCGCTTCCGTATCGTCAAGCTCGACAATAAGATTTCCTTTCTCAAACCTGTGTACCGCACCGCTTATGATCGTCCCGACCTTCTTTGCGTACTTATCGGAGATCACGTCCCTTTCCGCTTCCCTGATCTTCTGTATTATTACCTGTTTGGCGGTCTGGGCCGCTATTCTGCCGAACAGCTCGCTCCTGATCTCCTCGCCTTCGCTGAATATCGTTATCTCGCCCGTATCTTTGTTCATATTGACGATAATATCTTCTTTAGAAACATGCGGATCGTCGATAACCTTTCGTGCGGCGCTTACCAGAGCGCTCTCTATCGCCTCGAAAAGTATCTGCTTGCTTATACCTTTTTCTCTTTCTATTCTCTCTAATGCGTTTAATAGTTCCCCGTTCATTCTATCTCTCCGTTAGATTATATCGAGACCCATAATCTCGCCTTTGCGACATTGTCTTTATCCACACAAACCGTGTTACCATCGACCTCTTCTATGATAACACCTTCTTCATCGTTCGCTCCTAAAAGTTTTCCCACGATGGCGTTTCTGCCGTCTACAGACTGGTGCGTTCTTACTTCGACCTGTTTACCTACAGCCCATGAAAATTCGTTATCCTTCTTGAGTTCCCTGTCCAGCCCTGGTGAACACACGTCCAGGGTGAGCCTTCCTTCAAATATCCCCTGCTCGTTCATCCATGACATTATCTTCCTGCTAAAAGCGCTGCACTCATCCAGAGTAATCCCGCCTTCTTTATCAATGGCAATCTCCCAAGAAGGGACACTGCCTCCTCTGGCGGATATATCCACCAGCTTGTATCCTTTCTTTTGGGCCTCCTCACGAATAAATTCGACAACTTTTTCGGGAATTGCTGCACCAAACATACTAAAACACCACCTCATGTGCTCATTTATACTGCCCCCGACCATTGTCGGGTCCAGCATAAATTCGACCAACAAACTTATGTTCGTTTCACTCCATAAGTTTGGGTCTCATTTAAAAAAATAAGTGGGCGCCTGGCCCACTTATTTTGATTAACGGACGTTATGTGATTTTAATATAATAATATAGAATTGTCAAGTATATATGATCTATTCACGATAGGCCGATGTCTCCCCTTGCTCACGACCATAAGAATCATAATAGGCTGTCGTCTCGTGACCTAATAGCGGCAGTCTGGGGCTGAATTCTTCGTCCGGATCGATACTGCCGTCTCCCACGTATTGCTTGCCAACCAAGTTGCCACCTTCATCGTACAGTTTACGCTCTTTCAGCCGGCCGTCTCCGCCGTAATAACTTTCCTGGCGCAATTTTCCGTTCTCATATTTCAACTGCATCGCAGCCCATCCGTCGGCTCCTTCGATCAGCTTGCCACCCTCGCCGTAATAACTCTCTTCCGCTTTATGGCCGTACATATCGTACTTCTCGTGCTGCTCCAGAGTGCCGTCTTCCCTGTAATAGCTGAGCTCTTCAAGGTCTCCGGCCTGGTCGTATTGCTTCAGTACCCTCACCTTGCCGCTGGGCCAGTACTCCTTCTCCTGGGAAACATCCTCAGCCGACACAAAACCGGAAGTCATACCGACGACCAGCGCCACAATAAAAATACCGATCCATTTTTTCATCTTATCTCCTTCCGGAATTCAAAGCCTCTTTTACATGATCCAGCAATCCCTTTTTATCGACCAGGTCCATTTTTTTGGTGGCTCTGGTTTTCACCTCTATCTTGCCCTGTTCCAGGTTTTTCTTGCCGATCACGACCTGAAGAGGGAACCCCACTAAGTCGGCATCCTTGAACTTTACGCCTGCCGACTTGTCTCTATCGTCTATCATAACATCGACTCCGGCTTCTTTTAACTCTTCGTATATCCGTTCCGCTTCTCGGATAAGTTTTTCATCCTCTCTGTTCACTGGGATCACCACCACCTCGCACGGGCTCAGGGCCACCGGCCATATTATGCCGTCTTTGTCATGACTCCTCTCAATAAGAGCGGCCAATATCCTGTTTACTCCTATACCGTAACACCCCATGATCACCGGACGCGTCTTACCCTTATCGTCCAGAAAGGTCAGATCCAGGGTATCCGAATATTTCGTGCCCAGCTTAAAGGTGTGCCCGATCTCTATCGCATACTTGATCGCGATCTTGCTACCGCATTTCGGACACGGATCGCCCGGGATTATGACTCTCGCGTCGATCCATTCATCCACGTCGAAATCTCTTCCCGGATTGACATTGCGCAGGTGTTTATCCTTTTCGTTCGCGCCCGTAACGGCGCCGGCCATACCGCGCACGGATGTATCGGCAATGAGCTTTACAGATAACCCCACGGGACCGGAAAACCCCATCGGCCCACCGGTCACCTCCTCCACCTTGCTTTCACCGGCCAGCTCAAGCGTCCTGGCTTTAAGGTAGTTTTTGATCTTCGTCTCGTTTGCCTCGTGGTCGCCTCTTATAAGTACCGCCACAACCTCGCCATCGGCCACATATATAAGCGTCTTTATAAGATCGGACTCGTCCACCTTTAAAAATTTGCTGACATCCTGTACCGTGCTTAACCCCGGTGTGAGGACCTCTTCCGTGTCCTTATTCGCGGTGGCGTCGCCTCCGGAAGAAGTCTCTTTCAACTTTACGGCGGCGATTTCAGTGCTTGCCGCGTACCCGCATGAGGCACACACGGCTATCCTGTCTTCCCCGATTTCGGCCGGGACCATAAACTCGTGAGATATCGTGCCCCCCATCAGACCCGGGTCCGCTTCCACAGCCAGGTAAGAAAGCCCGCATCTCTGAAAGATCCGGCAGTAAGCGTCGTACATTGCCTTGTAACTTTTCTCCATAGACTCTACATCGCAATCAAAACTGTACGCGTCCTTCATGATAAATTCGCAGCTGCGCACCACGCCGAACCTCGGGCGGACCTCGTCACGGAACTTTGTCTGTATCTGGTAAAGCACGAGCGGCAGGTCTTTGTAGGACCTTACTTCGCGGGAAACAAGATCGGTAACAACCTCTTCATGCGTCGGACCCAGGGCCACCTCTTTGCCGTGGCGGTCGTTGTATTTGATCATCACATCGCCCATGTCGTCATACCTGCCGGTCCGTTTCCACAGTTCCGGAGGCTGCAGCGCCGGCATCAGAAGCTCGGCCGCTCCCGCACGGTCCATCTCCTCACGTATAATATTCTCGGCTTTGGAGAGCGCCCTGTACCCCATGGGAAGATACGTGTACGCGCCGGCCGTGAGCCGTCTGATGAGACCCGCCCTTACCATAAGCTTATGACTTATCGCTTCCGCGTCCTGCGGGTCCTCCTTAAGTGTCGGGATGAACGAACTGCTCCACCTCATATATTCTCCTTTAGCTCACCTAGTTAGCTACAGGCTGCAGGTTGTATCCCTGAGGCCTGTAGCTTGAAGCCTGAAGCTTTCTATATTTCTTCTCTTATCATCTCCAGCAATTCTTTTATCGCCGCGCTTGCCTCGACCGTCTTAACGACCTCGCCGTGCCTGAATACCACGCCCTTCCCCTTGCCAAACGCTATACCTATATCCGCGTCCTTCGCTTCGCCGGGGCCGTTGACCTCGCAACCCATAACGGCTATGACTAACGATTTATCAGTCCCACGCCGTGCGTGTTCCGTAGTACGTTTCAATTCCCATTCTAATTGTTTAACTATGGAAACAAGATCTACCTGACAACGTCCGCATGTCGGACAGGCTATAATCCTCGGACCAAAGTGTCTTGACCCTATGGCGGAAAGAATACGTTTAGCGACATCTACTTCAGCAATCGAATCTCCGGTTAAAGACACCCTTACAGTGTCGCCTATACCTTCCATGAGCAGTGCGCCTATCCCAATGCTGGATTTAACAACGCCTTCTTCTGGCAGGCCCGCGGCGGTAACGCCCAGATGCAGAGGATATCCGCACTCTCCGGCTATTCTTCGATAGGCCCTGACAGTGGACGGAACTTCGGAAGCTTTAAGCGAAATCACCAGATCGTCAAAATCTCTCTTGCGGAAATGTTCAACATACTTAAGCGCGGAATCTACCATTCTGTCGGCAATATCAGTGGAACCGTCAGACTCATCCCGCAAAGATCCCGAATTCACCCCTATCCTTACGGGTATATTCTTCGAAGCCGCCGCGTCTATAATCTTATCTATCTCAGCGGTCTTGTATATATTGCCCGGATTGATCCTTATCTTGTCGGCGCCCTGTTTGATACACTCAACGGCTAGACGGTAATCAAAATGTATATCCGCGACAAACGGTATCTCCGTGTCCTTCCTGATCGCGGATATCGCTTTCGCATCAGAGGTATTCTTGACCGCGACACGCACTATCTCACATCCCGCCTCTTCCAGCTGGCGCACTTGTCCGACCGTAGCGCGGATATCGGAAGTATCCGTTTTGGTCATAGACTGGATGCTCACCGGATGACCCGAGCCTATCTTCACGCTACCTACGGTAACTGTTTTAGTTTCTCTGCGTTTTATCATTATTTTATTTGTCGCCTATGGGTATAAACTTCAATATGTCCTGCCAGCTTACAAAAAGCGCAAAAGCGATAAGTATGACAAGGGCCGCCTGCGTAATTATTTCCTGCACCTTACTGCTCAGGGGTCTTCCGCGGAGTTTTTCAAAAACCAGAAAAATAATATGCCCACCGTCAAGCACGGGAAACGGCAACAGGTTGAATATCGCCAGTGCCATACTTACATGAGCCGTTATTATAAGAAGCGGCACGATACCCAGATGCGCCGCCTGTCCTATAAGATGCGCGATACCGATAGGCCCCGACACGGACGTCTTAACCGGCATACCCCCCGTAAGAAGAAGCCATATACCCTTATACGTCATACCGGTAAGAACAAGGAGTCTTTTCCCCCCGTGATACACGGCACGAACGGGATCATAAGAAACGGAAAGTATCTTGTTTTGCGGGGCTATCCCGATCATCGGACGGGAAATTGTCTGCCCGAAAATATTCTTCACCTGCAGGATATCCGGTTTGACCTCTAAATCTATTGTCTTCTCATCCCGTATTATTGCTATATCCAGAACAGCTCCGACGGACGAGCCTTCCTTTATCGCTTTCACTATATCGTCCCAGTATTCTATCTTTTCGCCGTTGATAGATATGATCTCATCGCCCACCTTTATTCCGGCTTTCTCGGCAGGGTAGTCTTTCAGGACCTGCCCGACTTCGTTTGAAAGGGTGGGCACCCCTATCATGAAGATTATACTGAAAAGCAAAAACGCAAAAATATAATTGGTGATAGACCCCGCGGCTATTATCCAGAAACGATGTCCCACCGGCTTGGAGCCCAGTTCGTTTTCCTTTCCCGTGGCTTCGGCGGGGTCCTCGCCGGACATCTTCACGTACCCCCCGAAAGGAACAAGCGAGATCCTGTAATCCGTTCCGCCGCGTGTTATGCCGCATATGCGTCTGCCAAACCCCAGAGAAAAAGCCTCAACTTCGACACCCGCTCTCTTTGCCGCAAACAAATGCCCGGCCTCATGGATAAGTATCAGCACGCTAAAAACTATAATAACCAAAATAACTGTTAACAAGATCGCAACACCTCCTCGGTCGCCCACTTTTCCGCATCTATTATATCTTCCAGCGACGGGTCGTCTATCTTTTTGTGTCTTTTGATGACCTCGCCGACCGTCTTCACTATATCCGTAAACTTGATCTTCCCGTTTAGAAAAAGCCCTACGGCCCTTTCGTTGGCGCTGTTCAGCACGGCCGGGACAGTTCCACCCGTACGCAGTGCCTCGAACGCCAGTTCCAGCGCGGGAAATCTTCCGGTGTCCGGTTCCAGAAACGAAAGATCGTTAACCTCCCTGAAATTCACTCTGGGAAAATCGCTGGGCCATATCTCCGGATAGGACAGGGCCCTCAATATCGGGAACTTCATGTCCGGACAGAACAGGCTCGCGCTGATGGTCCCGTCGATGAATTCCACCATGGAATGGATGATCGCCTCGGGATGTATAACGACTTTTATTTTGTCCGGCTCAACGTCGAAAAGCCACCGCGCCTCTATGACCTCCAGACCCTTGTTCATAAGTGTCGCCGAATCGACGGTTATTTTCCGCCCCATGTCCCATTTAGGATGATCAAGGATCTGATCTATGGAAAGAGAATCGAACTCTTCTTTTCTTTTGTCTTTAAGCGGTCCGCCGCTACCCGTAATATACAGGGTGTCCACTTCTTTGCTGCTTCTAGAGGCCAGGCACTGCATAATGGCGCTGTGCTCGCTGTCAACGGGCAGGATCGAGGAAGAGTGTTCTTTTACCAGGCGCCTTATGATCATCCCGGCGCTTACCACGGGTTCTTTGCTGGCGAGCGCAACGGTCCTCCCCGCCTCGAGCGCCGCTATAAGCGGTTTCAGGGCCGCTGTCCCGGAGATGGCCATAAAAACTATATCGGCGTCTTCTGCCGCTAATTGCTCAAGGCTTTCCGGACCGGCCACTATATCGGTTCCTTCCGCCACGTTTTCCTTAAGATCGGCAAGAAGCTCTTCGCTGCCCACAGCCACGATATCGGGTCTGAACTCCCTGGCCTGTTCGGCAAGATAAGAAACATTCTCGTTGCTGGAGAGGGCCTTGATGCGGAACTTTCCGGGGTAATGCCTGACTACGTCAAGGACATTCCTGCCTACGGATCCTGTCGAACCTAGAAGTATGATCTCTTTCATATTAAAACGTCTTTACGTAAAAATAAAAAACGGGCGCGGTGAACAGCAGGCTGTCTATCAAATCGAGCACGCCTCCGATACCGGCGAGATAAGAACCGGAATCTTTCACGTTGCAATCCCTTTTGATAAGACTTTCCGCAAGGTCGCCTACCTGTCCCAGTGTGGCAAGGATGATCCCCAGCGCAAAAAGATGCAGGAGAGAAAATCCGGTAAGAAACCTCCCGGCTACCACGGCTACCACCAGGCTCATTAAAATACCGCCGATGGTTCCCTCTTTGGTTTTTTTTTGGACTGATCCTGGGAATAAGCTCGGTCCTGCCGAACCGGCTTCCCACCAGATACGCACCCACATCCGCTGATTTAGTAACAAGAATAAGAAAAGCCACCAGGTTAGCCCCGTTTTCCAGAAACTTTAGTTTCACGAAAAAAGAGAAAAACCAGCTGATATAGAAAAGCGAGAACAGGGTAAGCGCCACGCTGACAAGATGGTCACGTGTTTTATCGCGCCTTGTGAACTGTAAAGTGAACGCCAGAAGACATGCCACTACGATAAGAAGCGGCTCAAGGTTTTTCAGTTCCGGCAGACCGTTCCCCAGAAATATAACAACCGGAACAAGGGCCCCCACAACCGTACCGAAATATTTGTAAACAAATATTTTTCTATTTTCGACCAAACGAAAAAACTCAAACTGCCCGAAAGCCACAAATAACGCCACAACCAGACAATAAGCCCATCCGGGCAGAAGATATATGGCCGCCGCCACAAGAACTACCAGTATCAGACTGACGACCGTTCTCCGGAGAAGCTTATCCACCGAATCTCCTTTCGCGTTTTTCGTATTCCTCGAGAGCCGTTTTCAGTTCCGCGGTATTAAAATCGGGCCAAAGGGTATCCGTCACATAAAGCTCGGCGTAAGCCGCCTGCCACAGCAGAAAATTACTAAGACGCATCTCGCCGCTGGTGCGTATGACCAGGTCCGGATCCGGAAGTCCGGCAGTATAGAGAAACTTCTCAAAATCTTGCTCTTCCCAGGAAGAAATTTCCGTACCTTTTCCCCCGGATCTCGCGCAAACGGCCTTCACGGCATCGAGTATCTCCTGTCTTCCGCCATAGTTAAGGGCCAGCGTCAGTATCATGCCGGAGTTAGAGGACGTCTCGTCCTTAAGAGACTTTATTACCTCCTGCAGGGACCGCGGCAGATCTCCCAGCCGCCCTATCACGTTGAACCTTATGTTGTTCGCCTTCACTTTCTTTGCGTTTTTCTTTAATGTGCGTTCAAAGAGGTCCATCAGCGCATCTACCTCTTTCTTGGGGCGTTTCCAGTTTTCCGAAGAAAAAGTATACAGGGTGAGCGCCTTTATGCCTAGCTTTGCGCAGAATTCGGTTATGGTATCCACGGTTTTTACCCCGGAATGGTGTCCCATTATGCGCGGGAGTTTTCTTTTTTTCGCCCACCTTCCGTTACCGTCCATTACAATAGCAATATGCTGCGGCAGCGCCATAACTCGAGTGCCCCCCCTAAAAGCAGAAAGTAGAGAGCGTCCCCGGAACACGCGCAGCGCGGGGCTGCTCTCTACTCTGTTAATCCTGGTAATAAACCTTTATTTTATATCCTCGCTTGCGCCTTTTCCCCTTTTCTCCATAAACTCGGGCAGGATCACGATCTCGACCCTCCGGTTCTTGGCGCGTCCTTCCACCGTAGCGTTTGACGCTATAGGCCTGTGTTCACCGTATCCTGTGG
>JBDRIH010000002.1:0-7472 GCA_043816025.1 Candidatus Omnitrophota bacterium | reverse complement strand
CTGGTTAGATTTGGTTTTTTGATAGAAAAAATGGGGCGGTTAGCTCAGATGGTTAGAGCGCCACGTTGACATCGTGGAGGTCACTGGTTCGATCCCAGTATCGCCCACCACTTAGGAATTTTGGGCCTTCGACTTCCAGATCTAACCAGGTTAAACTAACCTGGTTAGATTTGGACATTTATAGGGCAACTAAAATGGTGAAGAAGAAAGACGAAAAACTCGAACAGATACGGCATAGCACGGCGCATGTAATGGCGGACGCGGTCAGGAAGCTCTATCCCGGAGTAAAACTTGGCATAGGGCCGTCGATTGAGGATGGGTTTTATTATGATTTTGATTTCTCGGGATGCGGAACCAAGTCCTCGGAAAAAAAGCAGGGGTATTTCATAACCCCTGAGGACCTTCCAAGAATAGAGAAAGAAATGGCCCGCATCATAGCGCAGGATATTCCCTTCGAGAAGCGGACCGTTTCAAAAAAAGAAGCGGAAAAAACATTCAAAACGGAAAAAGAGACATATAAGCTGGACCTTTTAAAGGACATGGAAGAAAAAGAGGTCTCCTTGTACAGTCATGGGGAGTTTTGCGATCTTTGCAGGGGGCCCCATGTTGAGAGGACGGGCCAGATCGGGGCGTTTAAGCTTTTGTCGGTGGCCGGCGCGTACTGGAGAGGCTCGGAAGCCAACCCCATGCTGCAGCGGATATACGGCACGGCGTTCACGGACGAAGACGCACTCAAAGAATTTCTGACGCTGAGGGAAGAAGCCCAGAAAAGAGATCACAGAAAACTGGGGAAGGAACTGGACCTGTTTACCTTTAATGAAGCAATGGGTGCCGGTCTTGTCCTGTACCATCCTAAGGGGGCGATGCTCAGGCAGATGATCGTCGATTATATAACCCGGAAACACATAGAGAAAGGATACGAGCTCATTTCAAGCCCGCATATTCTTAAAAGCGATATCTGGATACGGTCGGGGCATTATGACTACTATAAAGAGTTTATGTACATATTCGAAACCGAAGGACAGGAATATGCCGTTAAGCCGATGAATTGTCCTGGGCACATACTTGTCTATTCATCCAGGGTGAGAAGCTATAGAGAGTTTCCGATAAAATATTTCGAGCTCGGCAGTGTTTACAGACACGAGAAATCCGGCGTACTTCACGGGCTTCTCAGGCTCAGGGGGTTCACGCAGGACGACGCCCACATATTTTGTCTCAGAGAACAGGCGGAGGAAGAGGTTGTCAGGGTCATGGATTTTGTGGAGGAGACGATGAAGGTGTTCGGGTTCCAGGCCTTTGAAGTAGAACTGAGCACTCAGCCGGAAAAATACATCGGTACCGAACAAGACTGGCAGGACGCCACGCGTGCGCTGAAAAATGCGTTGGACACAAAGGGTCTTGAGTATGACATAAACGAGGGAGAAGGAGCTTTTTACGGTCCGAAGATAGATATCAAGATCAAAGACGCGATAGGAAGAGCCTGGCAGTGCGCGACGATACAATGTGATTTTGCTTTGCCGGAAAGATTTGATCTGAAATACGCCGCTCAAAACGGCGAGGAGAAGCGGCCGATTGTATTGCACCGCGTTGTCCTGGGCAGCCTGGAACGCTTTATAGGGACGCTGATAGAGCATTACGGAGGTGCGTTTCCGCTGTGGCTGGCCCCCGTCCAGGTAAAGGTTATACCGATTACGGAGAATCAGCTTGCCTGTAGTGAAGAGATCGAAACGGAGCTACACAAGCTCGGGTTTCGCGTGGAAACGGACTCGAGGGACGAAAAGATGCAGAAAAAGATACGGGATGCCGAAATGGCGAAAATCCCCTATATGGCTATAGTTGGAAAAAGAGAGATGGCGGACGGCACGGTTTCCCTCAGGAGCAGGAAGCAGGGTGACCTGGGAACGCTCAGCCGGAAAGAGTTTGCCGAACGCCTTCAGCAGGAAGTCGAAACTAAAGCGTAAATCCGAAAGGGGGAGAGCTATCGCTTACAAACCAGGATTTAACAGGGATCGCAGAGGAAGTACGCCCTTCGTGCGGGTCAATCAGAAGATACGGGCCCTGAAAGTGCGGCTGGTAGACGACGAGGGAAACCAGCTGGGGGTCGTGGGGGTCAGCGAGGGGATCGAGAAAGCCAGAGAAAAAGGGCTGGACCTTGTGGAAGTGGCGCCGAATGTGGATCCGCCCGTTTGCCGCATAATGGATTACAGCAGGTTTAAATATGAACAGGAAAAAAAGAAAAAACTGGCAAAAAAGAAACAACACGTGACACATATAAAGGAAGTAAGGTTCAAGCTGCGCATCGAAGAACACGATTATCAGGTAAAACTGAAACATATAAAAGAGTTTCTGGAGAGAAAAGACAAGGTGCGTGTTTCCCTGCGTTTCAGGGGCAGGGAGAACGTACACAGAGAACACGGAACGGAACTTTTAAACAGGGTAGCCAGCGATGTGGCTGCGCTGGGAGAGATGGAGGCGCGTCCCAAGACAATGGGGCGGACCATGATGATGACTTTAATCCCGAAAAGCTGAAAATCTAACCAGGTTAAACTAACCTGGTTAGATTTTCAGGTTAGTTTATAAGGAGGAGACGAGTAATGCCGAAACTAAAAACAAAAAAAGGCGTGAAGAAACGTTTTAAGCTTACGAAAACAGGAAAAATAAAAAGGTCAAAATCCGGCAAAAGGCATATTCTGACAAAAAAAAGCAGAAAACGGAAACGAGCGCTGTCAAAGGCAACGATGGTCGATAAGACCTTCGAAAAAAAGTTGAAGAGGCTATTGCCGTATGGATAACCAGAGAGAATCATCACCCTGTTCCCTCGACCTGCTGGTCTGGGGATAGATTCACACATATGATTTACTCACACGGGCGTGTTCGTAAATCATGTGCTCATTTAAAGGAGAGAACATGACCAGAGTAAAACACGCGACAAGTTCGCTTAGGCGACGGAAAAAGACCCTTAAGGCCGTGAAAGGACAACGCGGCTCAAGGTCGAAGCTCTTCAGGATCGCGAAGGAAGCCGTCAGAAAAAGCATGATCTCCAGTTACATAGACCGAAAAAAGAAAAAGAGGGATTTTCGGGCTCTGTGGATTACGCGCATCACGGCGGCCTGCAGGGAGGAGGGTATCTCCTACAGCAAGTTTATCGCGGGGCTGAAGAAGGCCAAGATAGACCTTAACCGGAAGATCCTGGCCGATCTTGCGGCAAGCGACAGCCGTGCTTTTAAAACGCTTGTAAAAAAGGTAAAAGCATAAGAAACCCCATGGGAAGGTTGACCCCGCCGCAGTTATTGATCTTGAGCTTTCTGTGTGTCATACTCCTCGGCACGATCGCCTTGTCGCTGCCGCAGGCCACAAGCGTCCCCGGCAGAATGTCTCTGGTGGACAGCCTTTTTACCGCGACCAGCGCTACCTGTGTTACGGGATTAATCGTCAAAGACACGGGCAGTTTTTTTTCCACATTCGGTAAATGGGTCATTTTTGTCTTGTTCCAGGCCGGAGGGCTCGGGATAATGACTTTCTCGACACTCTTTGCCGTTATGCTTGGCAGGAAGATCGGTTTTCGTGAGACGGATGTTGTCAGGAGCACACTGGATGGGCGCAACATCCTCGGCATGAAAAAACTGATCATGTATATTCTCGGGATTACAGTCGCGGTTGAGATTATCGGGGCCAGTTGTTTGTTTCTGCGGTGGAGGGCGATAACGGACTGGAATGTTCTCCAGACGGTGGAACGCGCGGTATTCCACGCCGTTTCGGGATTTTGTAACGCCGGGTTTTCGCTTTTCCGGAACAGCCTGACTCAGTTCGAAGCCGACCCATACATCAACCTGACAATGATGCTGCTTATTTTCTTCGGTGGGATAGGTTTTATAGTCATCATGGACCTCCTCGGGTTATTTTACAAACGCGGTCAGGCAAGACGGATGAGCCTACAGGCAAAAATAGCGATTACAACATCGCTTGTGCTGATAGTAGCCGGGGCTGCGCTGGTGCTTGTTTTTGAAAAAGATAACGTTATGCGCGCGATGTCATGGCCCGAGCGTTTGTGGGGCTCGGTCTTTCAGGCGGTGACCGCCAGGACGGCAGGGTTCAATACGCTGCCCACGGGCAGTCTTGCCGCGCCGTCGCTGGTATTTGTGATATTCCTGATGTTCATAGGGGCGTCTCCCGGGTCCACGGGGGGAGGGATAAAAACCTGCACGTTCGTTGTGATTGTCGCGAGCGTTTTCAGTATGTTCAAAAACAGACGGCGAAGCATGCTGTTCAATCGTTCTATCCCCCGGGAGGTTGTCAGGGAGTCCATGGTCATATTTTTTCTGGCCCTCGCATGGATATTTGTTTTTACGATGATTCTGGTATATATTGAAGGGGGAGCGCGCGGGAACGGAGGATTTTTAAAATCTTTATTTGAGGTAGTATCCGCTTTCGGGACGGTGGGCCTCTCGACTGGTATAACCGGCGGCCTGAGCAATGCCGGGAAGCTGTGTATAGTCGCGACGATGTTCGCCGGCAGGGTGGGTCCATTGACGCTCGCGCTGGCGGTAGCGTTTCGGGAGAGGAAGGACAGGTATATTTTTCCCGAAGAAAACATGATGGTCGGATAGAGGAGGATTAAAATGAAACAGTTTGCGGTTATCGGTTTGGGGCGGTTCGGATCCAGCGTAGCGAGGGCCCTTGCGGAAAAGGGACAGCAGGTGATAGCCATAGACAAGAACGAGGAACTGGTGCATGATATAATGGACAGCGTTACAAAGGCGGTATGCCTGGACGCCACCGACGAAAAAGCAGCAAGGTCGGTCGGGCTTCAGGATGTCGACGTCGCCATATGCGGTATCGGCACAGACGTGGAAGCCAGCATACTGGTGGCGCTTCTTCTGAAGGAACTCGGTATCCCCGTAATAGTATGCAAAGCGGTCGGCATAGCGCATAAAAAAGTGCTCGAGAAGATTGGTGTCACTAAAGTGGTTTTGCCGGAAAGAGACATGGGCGTCAAGATAGCCGATACGCTTCTTACGGTGACGGATACGGTGCTGGAGCAGATAGGTCTTCCCTGGGGAGCGAGTATTGTCGAGATTGTGGCGCCCGTAGAGTTTGTCGGCGAAACCTTGAGAGATCTGGGTATAAGGGCAAAGTACGGGGTTAACGTGATCGCCATAAAGAAAAAAATTAAACTTACAACCGGCGGCGAGGAAACCGAAGAGGAAAAGATAAACGTTACGCCGCAGGCGGACGATGTCGTAGCAAAAGGGGATGTGCTTGTTGTTTTCGGCGAGGACGCGAACATGGAAGAGCTCAAGAAAAGCGCAGGTTGATTATCTCGGGTAAAAAATTAAGGCGACAAGATGAACGTTTTTGACAGGCTCGATGAAATAAAAAAAGGGTTCGAAAGAGAGCTTGACCAGAGCCAAAGCACCCGGGAAGTGGAAGACTTAAGGATAAAATACACGGGGCGCAAGGGCGAACTGACAGGGATTTTGCGTTCTATTTCGGATCTTTCCGCCGAGGAGAAGAAAGAAGTCGGCAAAAGAGCGAACGTATTGAAGAATGAGTTTGCTGACGCGTTGGAAGCGAGAAAAGAAGAGCTGGAAGGTGCGACCTCCGGAGCGAAAGAGACCGAGCTCGACGTGACGCTTCCGGGGCTCCAGAGGGGACTGGGAACGGTCCACCCGCTGACCCGGACGATGGCACGGATAAACGAGATCTTTGTTTCCCTGGGGTTCAGTATCGCCGAAGGCCCGGAAATAGAGACCGAATTCTATAACTTTGAAGCGCTCAATATCCCGCTTGAGCATCCTTCCCGTGACGCGTTTGACACCTTTTACGTCGAGGGCAAATATCTGCTCAGAAGCCATACGTCTAACGTCCAGATACATGTAATGCAGAACCAGCCTCCCCCCGTTCAGGCTATAATGCCCGGCAGGGTGTACAGGCCGGATGCGGTAGACGCATCGCACTCTTTCATGTTCCATCAGGTGGAGGGACTCATGGTAGATAAGGACGTAAAGTTTTCCGATCTTAAGGGAGTGCTCTCAGTCTTTTCCAAGAGCATGTTCGGCGAGGATATCAAGATAAGGATGCGGCCGCATTTCTTCCCGTTTACCGAGCCCAGCGCCGAAATGGATATCTCATGCATCATATGCAAGGGCGCCGGATGCAGGGTCTGTTCCGGGAACGGATGGCTTGAAGTACTGGGCGCCGGCATGGTGAACCCGAAGGTATTCGAGGCTGTGGGGTATGACCCCCAAGAGTATACGGGGTTTGCATTCGGCATGGGCGTTGAGAGGATGGCCATGCTTCTTTACGGGATAGAAGATATACGTCTTTTTTACGAGAACGACGTACGGTTCCTTAGACAATTTGTATAGCTTGGGGATTATGAAACTCAGTTACGAATGGTTAAAAGAATATGTGGATATTGACGCAAGTGCCGAAGAGCTTGCCAGGGGCCTGACCATGTCCGGGTCGGAGGTCGGAGCCATGCATGAAGCAGAAGGCGACACGATCATGGATCTTGAGATAACCTCCAACAGGCCGGACTGCCTGAATATTATAGGCCTTGCAAGAGAAGCTTCCGCGGTGTTCGATAGGAGTTTGCACCTGCCGGCGATGGAGGTCCCCACCGCAGCGGTCTCGGGAGAAGGTCCCGAGGTCCAGTGTCTTGTAAAAAACAAGAAATTATGTCCGCGGTACACGGCCAGGGTAGTTTCAGGTGTTCATGTTAAAGAGGCAGCCGGGAATACAAAAAAACGCATACTCGCTTTGGGGTTAAGGCCGGTTAATAATGTCGTGGACGTGACGAATTTTTGTCTTATGGAAACGGGTCAGCCCCTGCATGCGTTCGATCTGGACAAGATAAAAGGCGGCAAGATTATAATCCGGGAAGCCGCGAAAGGCGAGAAAATAGTTACGATCGACGGCGTAGAAAGGGTGCTTGAGGAGGGGATGCTGGTCATCGCGGACAGCGCCGGGCCGGTAGCCATAGCGGGAATAATGGGAGGCAAGGATACGGAGGTCACGGGGGCCACGAAGAATGTGCTTCTTGAAAGCGCCTATTTCGATCCCATCTCGATAAGAAGGACAGCCCGCGCGTTGGGGCTCTCGAGCGATTCCAGTTACCGTTTCGAACGCGGCGTGGATAAAGGAATGATAAAAGCGGCGTCCGACAGGGCGGCCACTCTTATCGCTGACCAGACCAGCGGCAAGATATGCGCGTTCCATGATGTTAGCGATCTTCTTGAGGAAAAAACTTTAGTAGAGTTTAGCATCAAAAAAGCGGAAAAGATACTCGGCATAGCACTCGACAAAGAAAAGGTAAAAAACATATTGGAGAAATTGGGTATGAAACTCTCCGAAGAGGCAGGGGGGAGGCTCCTTGTAAGCGTACCGAGCTTTCGGGAGGACCTAAAAAAAGAGATAGACCTGGTGGAAGAGGTCGCGAGGATATACGGCTACGATAATATACCCGCGGT
>JBDRIH010000001.1:0-11412 GCA_043816025.1 Candidatus Omnitrophota bacterium | reverse complement strand
ATCTTTCGTTCGAGAGAAGCGAAAGCAAAGCCAGTGCCGATATCTGTGTGATAGGGGATCTGGATGAACTCAACTCTTATCTGGGGCTCATAAGGAGCAAGACAAAATCCCAGAAAGACAAGATAATCGTTGAGAGGATGCAGCGCGCTCTTACCAAGATAGTTTTGGAGATAACGGTAGGTACGGAAAAGAAGACAAAACTCGGAGCGCTTCTGACAAAAGATGACGCCGACTGGATCAAAAACGTCGTGCGCCGGCTTGAAAAAAGGGCCAAACTCGAGAGCTGTTTTATTCTTCCCGGGGAAGGGGAGTTTTCCGCTTTTCTGGATATCGCCAGGGCCGTTGCGAGAAGGGCCGAACGCAGCGTCGTCGGCCTCTTACAGGAAGAAAAGGTCAAAAACGACAATATCCTGTCTTACCTGAACTGTATTTCCGATATTCTGTTTATTATGGCGAGGGAGAAGCCGCACACGCGCGGGGAGAGGAAAAAGGATGCAAGATAAGTATGATTATCTGGTTATTGGAAGCGGTCCCGCCGGGCACGTATCGGCGATAAAAGCCGCGCAGCTCGGTTTAAAAGTCGCCGTCATAGAGAAGGACGCAGAGATGTTGGGCGGTGTATGCCTCAATGAAGGGTGCATCCCGGCAAAATCGCTTTACCACGGCGCCAAGGTCTATGACACAATAAGAAAAAGTCCCGAATTGTGCGGTCTCCAGGTGCAGCACGGAGCACTTGATATGGCCAAACTTGTCCAAATAAGCAGGGAGGCCGCCGGCCAGCTCCGCAAAGGTCTTTCCTTTCTTTTTAATAAAAACGGTATAGATCTTATTAACGGTGATGCGCGATTCTGCGACAACCTTACCGTGCAGGTATCAGCCCCCAGCGGGAAACACTTCAACGTAAAAGCGGACAAGTTTCTGGTAGCGACGGGGTCGACTCCGCGTAGTTTGCCGGGTGCGCCGTTTGACAGCAAGCGTCTTATAACCAGTTCCCAGGCGATCCGCCTGGCGGAAGTTCCGGAGAAGATGCTTATAGTGGGCGGTGGGGCCATAGGCACGGAGTTCGCTTCCTTTTTTAATATTGTCGGGACGGATGTTTCGATAGTCGAGATGGAAGATTCGCTTCTTCCCGGTGAAGACAGGGAAGTTTCCAGGCGCCTGACGTCTATATTCAAAAAGAGGGGTATAACCGTACTGACTTCAAGCAAGGTAAAAAGTATCTTCCCGGAATCCGGCGGCGTGGCGGTTACGATCGAAGGCAAAGACGGGGAGGTAAACGAAAGATACAAGATGGTCCTGGTATCTGTCGGACGCGCGCCTGCTACTTCCGGTATAGGGCTTGAAGAGGCCGGGGTCCGGACGGACGACGAGGGCTTTATCCCGGTGGACGCGCTCTTGCGGACGAACGTCGAGAACATATATGCGGCCGGGGATGTCCTTCGTTCCCCCATGCTGGCGCATATGGCTTACGCCGAAGGCGAAGCGGCGGCGGAATCAGCCGCAGGGCGTTCTCCCGACCCGATCGATTATAGCTCGGTCCCGAACGCCGTGTACACCGCGCCTCAGGTAGCAAGCGTCGGCATGACAGAGGAAAAAGCAAGAGCGGAAAATATCGATATCGCTGTTGGAAAACAGTTTTTTAAAACCAGCGGCAAGGCAGTGGTGACCTCCGAGACGGAAGGATTCATAAAGGTCATCGCCCAGAGCAACACCCATAAATTATTAGGAGCGCATATAATCGGGAGCGAAGCTACCGAACTGGTGCAGGAGTTTGTTGTCGCCAAGAAGGCGGGTCTTACCGTGGAAGACATCTCTACGGCGATACACGCGCATCCCACTCTTTCTGAGACGGCCGTCGACGCGTGTAAGGCGGTGTTCGGCAAACCGATACACGGCTAGAAAATCTTGCTATCGCGTATCCGCTGGGTTAATATATAATGTATGTAACTGCTCAGATAGTCAGGCAAACGACCGTTACGTCAGAGCATGAGCACCTAAATACAGGAGAGGCATGGAAACCGTTGTAATCATGTTGCTGTTTGTTCTGGTCGCGCTTATGGGCTTCCTTATATGGAGGACGCGCGGTGACGATGGGAAGAAGGAGCGTCTGGAATCGGTCCTGAACGATAAGTTTATCGACTTTTCGGACAGGATACGCCAGACCATGGACAAAACCCGCGAGGAAGTTGAAAAATCCAAAGATTCTATTTCAAAGAGCGCGCTGAAGACCCTGGAACACATAGCGAGCATGAACGATGTCGTCGGGAACCTGTCCAGACAGCAGGAGAAGGCCCAGCAGCTGGGGCAATCCCTAGAGTACCTGCTTCAGGCGCCGAAACTAAGGGGCAACTATGGCGAGACCATCCTCGAGGAGATGCTTGAAAGGATCCTGCCCAAAGGCGAGGCGTTCTGGGAACGGCAGTACACGATAGAGGGTGGCGAGAAAGTCGATGCGGTGGTGAAGTATAAGGATGTGGTTGTGCCCATCGACTCCAAATTCCCGAAAGAAGACTATCAGAAGTATCTGGCCGCCAGCGATACGTCGGAAAAAAAGATGCACTGGGCGAATTACGAGAAGGCCCTGAAGACACAGATCAATTCGATAAAGGAAAAATATATCAAACCCGAGAAAGGGACGACGGAGTTCGCGCTTCTTTTTATCCCTTCCGAATCCATATATTACGAGACCATAGCCGAGAAAAATTATCTCGGAGATCCCTGCCAGATCAACGAATACGCTACCCAGCGGGGTGTAATACCTGTCAGCCCCAATACCTTTTACGCCTTTTTGCATGTCGTGATGCTAGGCATACGGAACGTCGAGATCTCCCGGGAGGCCAAGAAGCTGCAGGAATCGCTTTCCAGGGTCGAGAAGGATTTCACGTTGTTCTACAGAAAGTTTGAGTTGATAGGAACGGCGCTCGACAAAGCCTCGGAAGCCTACCGGACCGGAGACACCCACGTTCAGCGGTTCAAGAAAAACCTGGATTCGACCCTCAAGCTGGATAAGGATTTTCAAGGCGAAATCAGTCAGAATATTCCCGACGAGAGCGAGACAACCGTATCTTAGACCATAACAGGGTATTCCGTATGCGCAAAGAAGCAATGCTTTGGGAGAAAATGGAGGGAAAGAAAGTCCACTGTTTTCTCTGCGCCCACCATTGCAAGATAAGCGAAGACGGTTTCGGGTTTTGCGGCATGAGGCAGAATGTCAAAGGACAGCTCTACACGCACGCTTACGGAAAAGTGATTGCCAGCCATGTCGACCCTATTGAAAAGAAACCTCTTTACCATTTTCTTCCCGGGACGTACGCATATTCCATAGCAACTGTTGGATGCAATTTCCGGTGTCCCTTCTGCCAGAACTGGTCGATCTCGCAAGTAGCGGTGAAGAACCAAGAAGCAGAAGGTTATGAATTGCAGCCGGAAGACGTGGTAGCCGAGGCCCTAGGCAACAACTGTAGCAGCATCTCCTATACCTACACCGAGCCGACGATATTCTTTGAATACGCGTACGATACGGCCAAACTGGCCAAAGATAAGGGGCTTTACAATAATTTCGTGACGAACGGGTACATGACAAAAGAGGCAATAACCGAAATAAGCCCGTATCTGGACGCGGCGAACATAGATCTTAAGTTTTTTAAAGACGATTCATACAGAAGGGTGTGCAAGGGGAGCCTGCAGCCCGTCCTGGATTCTATCGAGAACATGAAAAAAGCGGGGATATGGGTTGAGGTTACCACCCTGATCGTCCCCGGGGAGAATGATTCGGATGAGGAGCTCAGAGGTATCGCCGCCTTTTTGGCCAAAACCGGCAAGGAGATCCCCTGGCATATAAGCAGGTTCCACCCCGATTATAAATACACGGACTTCTCCCCGACCCCGATAGAGACAATGGAGCGAGCCATGGAGATAGGCGCCGAAGAAGGGTTAAAGTATGTTTATCTAGGAAACGTCTCCACCCGGGCGGAGACTATCTGTCCGGGCTGTGGGAATATTTTGATCGAGAGGGAAGGTTTTGAGGCAAATGTTTCCCGGAAAGTTTTTGAAGATGGCAAATGCACGAGTTGCGGCACTTGTATAGAAGGTGTCTGGAAATAAGGAGATTCTATGAAGAAACTTGCTTTTATTGTTTTAGTATTTATTGCGGTGGTTGTAGGTGTTCTCTACGTTTTTCGGTTCGATATCTTTCAGTACTCGGCCGAGACCATTATCAAGAAAAACCTGCCGGCATACGTAAAAGTAGACAGTATCATCTTTAACTTAGAAAAAGGAACGATGGAAGTCAATGGCCTGGGCATAAAAAACCCAAAAGGATACCATAACAAGTTTCTCGCGACGATAAAGACGATTACATGCCGGTACAAGATGAAGGGGAAGAACATACTCGACGGCATAGAAGTGACCGAGATCATCGCCCAAAGCCCCGTTATAAATATAGAACGCCGTGCCGACGGGAAACTTAACGTCAATGATATGGATCAGGTGATGGCTTCCGGTAACCCCGAGAAAGGCGCCAAAGAGAAAGCTGTAGGGGCTCGATTTATCGAGCCCGGAAAGACTTCCTCCAGCGCCAAGCAAAGCTTCGCAGGCAAGAATATATCCGATCTTATCAAGCTGACCGATACGATCAATATCAAAGACGGCGAAGTTGTCTTTTTGGACGCCTTTATGGCTAATCGCCCGTACAAATTGGCGTTCGAAGGGTTAATCGGGAATCTGGTCATTAGACTAAACGATGATTACAGCAGAGTTCTTTCAATGGCGAGCCAGGGCAGAGGATTTCTTGAAGGAGACAGATCCCAGCAGATAAGCTGGGTCGTTTCACTTGACCCCACGGCTAAAGAACTGACGATGTCAAACAGATATGAGATAAGCAACATAGATATACTCTTATTCAGCCGCTATTATGCCCCGTATTCTCCTATAGTAATACTAGGCGGTAGATGTTCGGGTACTCTTGTTTTTGATTTCGACCACGGCAACATCGGGTCGACGAATACCCTGGTAGTGCGTGGTTTGCGTTTTAGGCAACAGGCGGAAGGAAGCGGATACGGGTTCTGGCAGTCGGACATAATACCGCAAGTGATTAACTATCTTCAGTCGAACCCGGATGAAGTGACATTCGATTTTAAGATAAAGGGCACGATAGAAAACCCGCAATTCTATCCCGGTCCGTACGTTAAGGCGGCTATCCAGGCCGTAGTGGTAGACAAGGTATCGGAGACTATACGCAGTCTCACTCAGGAGGGCTCAGATACATCTGACGCGGGAAAAGTAGTCGATGTAATCAAGGGACTTCTCAATAAATAAAGGAGGAAGGTATGGTATTGTTAGTGAAATTGCTCTCGATCGCGGTTATTGTATATGGGTGTATTTTGATCTTACGCCCGAGCACGCTAAAAAAGATCATAGAATGCGTAAAACAGGACAACAGGATTTATACCGCCTGTGGTATAAAGGCCGCCGTGGGTGTATTCCTGATGTTCGCGTCTTCTTACTGCAGTATTACCTGGATCGTCCTGTTTTTGGGCGCGCTTTCCGCTTTCGGCGGGATTGCCGGATTCGTGATCAAAAAAAGTTTTTTTATAGAGATAACGGAGCGGGTGGAGAAGGGTCCTCTCTGGTACGCGCATCTGGCCGGGACGATCGCTCTTGCTATAGGTGCCTTACTCGCGCTTGCGGCATAATAATAGAGAATTAAGGAGGGGCATGAGACATAACCCGATTTTAAGGTGTTTTTTCTTTTTTTGCGCGACGTTATTTCTATCGTCTTTCTTTTTTGCTAAAGGAGCATTTTGTATGGAACTTACAAGCGGCGCTTTTAAGAATGGAGAGGATATGCCTCGTCGTTACACCGGAGCGGGCGATGATATTTCTCCAGGCCTCAAATGGAGCGGTGTGCCCGATGGGACAGAGAGCTTTGTCCTTATTATGGATGATCCGGACGCCCCCGGCGGGACCTGGGTGCATTGGGTAATGTATAATATTCCAAAAGACGTTAAAGGCCTGGTAGAAGATGTACCTAAAGAACGCGTCTTGACAGAGGGGGCCGGACAGGGGAAAAACAGTTTCGGACGCATAGGATATGGCGGGCCGCATCCTCCCCCGGGACCAGCGCACAGATACGTTTTTACCTTGTATGCGCTTGACACCGCTTTGAACCTTGCACCCGGTGCCGATAAAAGCGCCGTCTCGAAGGCTATGCAGGGACGCGTTTTGGACAAAGCGCAGCTTACAGGTATGTTCGGCAGGTAGACGGAAAGGCTCATGAACTTATACGGAAAAAACCCAATACTGGAACGTATCAAGGCCGACCCGCATTCCATACGGAAACTGTATCTTCAGAAACGAACGGATCTTTCCGATATCGTGCGGGAAGCGAAAAAGACCGGCCTGGCATTTGAATCGGTTGATAAGGCCTGGTTTAAATCTAAATGCGCTGAGGCGCACACTCAGGGTGTCATGGCCGAAGTAGAAGAGTTTAAGTATGCTCCCTACCCGGTAATCCTTGATGAATGTCTTAACGATCTTTCAGTCCCTGTTTTTCTGGACGGCATAACGGACCCCCAAAACCTGGGATCGATCATCAGAACCCTGGCCTGCATGGGTGGTTTCTCCCTTGTCCTGCCGGAACACAGATCCGCACATGTCAACGAGACAGTTTTGCGTGTGGCAAACGGAGGGGAGAACTATATCAAGATAGCAAAGGTCACGAATATCGCCAGTGCGATCGAAAAAGCGAAAGAAAAATCTATTTTGATAGCTGGCGCCGTGGTCGAGGATAGCAGCGACATTCTGGAAGAGGAACTAAGGTTCCCGCTGGCTGTTGTAATCGGGTCCGAGGGTAAAGGAATACGCCCCGGTCTTATGAAATGCCTGGACATGAAGCTGGCGCTACCCATGCGCGGAGCGCCTTTATCGTATAATGCCGCTGTTGCGGCGGCCATGTTTTGTTACGAGATAAACCGCCGCCGGTAGGCCGCTTATAAAGGACGGAGACTATGAACGACAAAAACACACTTGATTTTCTTGCCGAAGTCGGTATGTTAAAACGGGTTAAGCGTAGCGGGTGGTGGATGGTAGGCGTGCCTTATGAGGAAAGCGTCGCCGAACACAGTTTTCGGTGCGCGGCTCTAGGGTATGTGCTGGCTAAGATGGAGAATGCCGATACGAATAAAGTCCTCATGATGACGCTTTTCAACGACCTGCACGAGGCAAGGACGGGTGACATGCATAAGGTGGCCAATAGATATCTTGATATTAAAGAGGCGGACAAAAAAGCGTTTACCGAACAGATAGAGAGCCTGGAAAAAGGCATAAAAGAAGAGCTTAAAAGTACGAGAGAAGAATATGACGCACAACAGACGCCTGAAAGCCTTGTTGCCAGGGATGCCGATATCCTGGAATGCTTGATACAGGCGAAGGAATACGCGGACCTAGGATTTAAGAGCGCGGAAAAATTTTTTAAAAAGGCCCCGGAAAAACTTCTAACGGAAAGCGCCCGCCGTTTGTGGGAGAGCACAAAGAGCTGGGACTCCAGTACCTGGTGGGAGACCTTGGGTAAATTCGAGCGGTAACCATGCAAAAAGCAAGCAAAGTACAGTTAAAAAAGGCGCGAGAACTTTTGCGGGAAAAACGGTCCCGGGACGAAAACGGTCTTTTTGTTGCCGAGGGCCTGAAGATCGTCAGTGATATTGTCGCTAAAGCGCACCCCCTTGATTCTGTTATAGTCTCCCGCGGTTTTGTGAAGGCGGATGAGAACGGATCTTTTCTGGCGGATCTTGAAAAAAATTCCATACCGGTGTTCGAAACAGGTGATACTGATTTCGAGAGGATATCGTCCCTCCAGCATTCCCAGGGCGTATTGGCCATTATTAAGAAACCTTCTTTTTCGAAAAAGACACCTACTGCAGATGAAGCCGCTCTTCTGGTTCTGTGCGACGGCGTGCAGGACCCGGGCAACCTCGGAACGATAATCAGGACCTCGGTGGCTTTTGGGGTGGATGCCATACTGCTTGCAGGAGAGGCCGCGGACATTTACAATCCCAAGGTTGTGAGGGCTTCGAGCGGTATGATGATCGATATACCCGTATACAGATGTGACGCGCCGGAGCTGGATCGCCTCAAGAAAGAAGGGTATAGTTTTTTTGTAAGCCAGATCCGGGGAGAAAAAGGTAAAGATATTACCGGGATCAAAGGATTGTCGGGTCCCTCTATTCTCGCTTTCGGCAGCGAAGGCAAAGGGGTATCCGGCGAGATCATGGAGAGAGCCGATGAATTTTTTTATATTCCTATCGGCGGGAAAGCCGAATCCTTGAACGTTACAGCCGCTGCCGCGATAGCGCTATATGTATTTGCGCGGACAAAGGGGGATTAGTAATGGAACAGCTTTGCATAGTTTATGTTACCACTTCCGGCAAGGACGAGGCCATGAAAATAGGCGAGAGGCTTGTGTCGATGCGCCTGGGGGCATGTGCCACTGTCAATGAGGAGGTTACATCTTTTTACTGGTGGGAAGGGAAACAGCATAAAGACCAGGAGGCAGAGCTTGTCATAAAGACAAAAGTGACGCTTTTACCGGAACTGAAAAAAGCGATCAAAGAGTTGCACAGTTATTCCTGTCCGTGTATCCTTGCCGTTCCCGTGATCGACGTTGACGTAGATTACGCGGAGTGGATCATAAGGGAAACAAAGTGAGAGGAGAGCTCTGATGAAATCATATCGCGAAGAATTATGGTTCAAAACACCTCACAGAAGAGATTATATCAACATCACCCCCGAGGTAGCGGGAATAGTGCACAAAAGCGGCATCAGGGAAGGACTGTGTCTTGTAAACGCGATGCATATAACAGCCAGCGTTTATATTAACGATGACGAGGCCGGCCTGATAAAAGATTACGATGAATGGCTGGAGAAGATGGCGCCGCACGAACCGGTGGCGCAGTACCGCCATAACGTAGGCGAGGATAACGGCGACGCCCACATGAAAAGACAGCTAATGGGCAGGGAAGTTGTCGTTGCGATCACGAAGGGCAAGCTGGATTTCGGTCCCTGGGAACAGATATTCTACGGGGAGTTTGACGGACGCAGACGGAAAAGGGTACTTGTAAAGGTCATCGGAGAATAGCCCAAATCTAACCAGGTTAGTTTAACCTGGTTCACAAACCCTCACAAAATTAGCATTTTTAAAGCCATATGGTATACTTTAACGGTAGGAAAAACAGCACAACACTTACGGGGAAATATCATGGAAAGTGTCGAAGGCTTGTCTAACGAGGAACTTAAAGAACTTATTCTTGAACAATTGGGAGAGCTGGGTATCGATTCGGAAACTGTCGATATAACGATTGAGGACGGTCCCAAAGTTTCTTTAAGGGGCAAAGTGGACTCCGAGAGAGAGCGGGGAATGATAAAACAGACCATAATGGACGTGGTGGGTATAGACGATATTATTGACGAACTGGTGGTTATAGAGGGTGTAAACAACGGTCTCGAAGACGAAGAATCGTCCAAAGGGGCCGAATTGTATGATGAGGACAAAGAATATATGGGCTCTGAAGACGCTTTCCGGGCAGTCGAGGACGGAGTACCGTATATCCCGCCAACAAATCCTTCATATCAGGGATCTCCCGAAACGGTAAAACGTAAAAAGCAGAAAAGGAAGACGCCGTAGACGGAGCACCAGAAACAGGTACAAATGAAAGGGGAGTAGCTTATGTTCGGACTGGGTTTGCCTGAAATATTATTGATACTTGTCATTGCGCTTCTCATTTTCGGTGCTGCAAAACTACCCGAAATAGGAAGAGCCCTTGGAAAGGCCTTGAGTGAGTTCAAGAAAGGCACTCAGGAATTTACAGAGAAGAAAGATGATGAAAAAAAGACCGAATGAGCCCCCTCTACCCCGAAGAAACCAAAAAACTCGACGTTATCAGCCATCTTGAAGAACTGCGCAGGCGGATATTATGGTGCCTGCTGGTTCTTGTACTTGCCGCGATCATTTCGTTTTCACAAGGTAGCGCCATTATGGCACTTGTGAAAAAACCCATAGGCGGCCTTGTCGACGAACTTATATTCATAAGCCCCCCCGAAGCGTTCCTGGCCTATCTGAAAGTAGCGCTTCTTTCGGGCTTTATAATATGTTTTCCCGTCTTGCTTTACCATACCTGGGCGTTTCTTTCCCCCGCGCTCCCCAGAAATGTGAGGGGCCGCATTGTCCTGTGGCTTTTTTCCGCCCTGGTGCTTTTTTTTGCGGGGGTAGCGTTTGCGTATTTTTTGGCCATTCCTGCGGCTCTTGATTTTCTTATAGGTTTCAGCAAGGATGTAGCGACCCCCAAGATCACGCTCGGTAAATATGTGTCTTTCTTCGGAGCCCTGATTTTGGTCGGAGGCATCATCTTCGAGATTCCTGTTGTTATGGGGCTCCTTACCGATGCGGGGCTTTTGAAAACGTCCACCTTAAGGGGAAAAAGGCATTACGCGATCCTCGCGATCATGGTCTTTGCCGCCGTTATCACGCCCACTCAGGACATCCTGAACATGCTTCTTTTTGCACTACCGATGATGGTTTTATACGAAATAGGCATCCTTTTGTCTCGGGTAATCGAACGCCGCAGGGAGCATAAACCTTTCTGATTTCGGGGTAAGCAAAAAATTTGCCTTTTCCCGCATTCCCAGTATAATTAGTGGTGATTTTATGGTTAAAAAACTATCCCTATTATTAATATTTTCCTGTATAGCCCTTTCCCTGTCGTCGTGTACCATAACACATGTTTCAAGGCCGCCGGCCGGGACCGTTATCGCAGAATATGCTGACTCGTCATTTCAGATGAAGCAGGGCGTTTACCATTCCGTGGCGCCGGGGGAGACTCTATGGCGGATCTCCAAGATGTATGAAGTAGACATAGAGACGATCAAAGAAGTTAATCGCATAAAAGATGTCAGGGACCTGGATATAGGCAAACGATTATATATCCCGGGCGCCGCATCAAGAAAACACGTGATCACACTGTATCCCAGCAGCAAGTGGAAGTATATAATCATCCATCACAGCGCGACCGAAGCGGGAAGTTCTCAACAGTTCAATAAAGCCCACATGGACCGCGGATGGCAAGGCATAGGTTATCATTTCATCATCGATAACGGTACATGTGGTAAAGATGACGGACAGATCGAGACATCACCACGCTGGATAAAACAACAGGACGGTGCTCATTGCAAAGCGGACGGCATGAATGAAAAGGGGATAGGCATATGTCTTGTCGGGAATTTTTCCCGGGAGAATGTGTCTTACAAGCAGATGAATTCTCTGGTCTATCTGGTAGGCAAGCTTAAGAAGTATTACAAGATTCCGGACCGGAACATAATAGGTCACAGTCAAGTCACCGGCGCTCAGACCGAGTGTCCCGG